>NZ_AP018689.1:1247320-1559150 GCF_002157735.2 Vibrio aphrogenes | reverse complement strand
TTAACTTGATTCACTTCTCTACCTATTCTGAACGATATCCTGAAGTTTGCGTATAAGTTGAAACGAGCATAAATCGCCCGCATTGGTTGCTTTTTGTTCTGTTTTGCGTTTTTTGTTTGCAATATATACTAACTTTGACGCTTATTTCTAGATTATTCTATGGAATATTGGTAATGTGAATACAAGCAAGGTATTCCACTATTTGTAGTATGGATATTACGAAAATGGCTTTTTCATGTTCTGTCAAAGAGTGTGAAATTGATACCTGAACATACAGGGTAGGCATCTGTGTGTGTTTGAATGGAACTCAAATGATGAACTGGTACACGAGTCGACACGCTTAGTGACCAAAAACACCTCTAACCGTATTGGGATTAGAGTCTGTCTTCCTTCTCATTCCTCCAATGCTCCTGCTATTTTGTCGTAAATGTGTTTTTTCATTTATCGATATTTATCTTAATTGACAACGACAAAACATAATAAAAATAACATTACAAGGACTGTCGCCCACTGAAGTCGGCAACACAATTATTTCGTCACAACTGGAAGTTTTACTATGTTGAAATTCATTTTTAAAAGGCTTATCGAAGCAATACCCACAATGTTGGTGTTGATTACGGTATCCTTCTTCCTGATGCGGTTCGCACCGGGTAACCCTTTCTCTTCTGAGCGTCCGCTGCCCCCGGAAGTCATGGCGAACATCAACGCCAAATATGGTTTAGACCAACCGGTCTTGGTGCAATACACCACTTATTTGACCAATATCTTACAAGGTGACTTTGGTCCTTCATTTAAGTACCAAGATTATACCGTGAATGAATTAGTGTATTCCGCCTTGCCTGTGTCAGCCAAAGTGGGCTTTTTTGCTTTTATCTTTACGGTTGTGCTTGGGGTCGGGATAGGGACCATCGCGGCGTTGCGGCAAAATACTTGGGTGGATTACACCATTATGTCGACCGCCATGTTAGGGGTGGTGATGCCATCGTTTGTATTAGCTCCTGTTCTGATTTATTTCTTCTCGATTAACCTAGGTTGGTTTCCGGCTGGTGGCTGGAAAGATGGCGGGTTCTATTACATGTTTTTGCCTATGGTCGGGATGTCTCTACTTTATGTGGCGACCTTTGCACGTATCACCCGTGGCAGCATGATTGAAACGCTTAATAGTAACTTCATTCGTACAGCCCGTGCCAAAGGATTAAGTTACAAATACATTATTTTTAAACATGCGTTAAAGCCGGCGTTATTGCCTGTGGTGTCTTACATGGGGCCTGCTTTTGTGGGAATCATTACCGGTTCGGTGGTGATCGAAACCATCTTTGGTCTACCTGGGATCGGCAAGCTTTTTGTGAATGCGGCGTTTAACCGAGATTATTCATTGGTTCTAGGCATTACGATTCTTATTGGGTTCTTATTTATTTTGTTCAATGCCATCGTCGATGTGTTGTTGGCGTACATTGATCCAAAAATTCGTTACTAATCAGGGACTGAACGCATGTTAACAAAAAAAGAAAATTTAGAAGCGATCGAAAAGTTCTCTGAAAGCTTAGAGATCGAAGGTCGCAGTTTATGGCAAGACGCACGTATTCGTTTTATGCGCAATAAAGCGGCGATGGTTAGTTTGGTGATCTTAGCCTTAATTACTCTGGCGGTTATCTTCTTACCAATGTTTGCTCAATTTGCTTATGACGATACTGATTGGTATTCCTTACAAGCCGCGCCTTCGGCGGAACATTGGTTTGGAACGGATAGCTTAGGGCGTGATTTGTACGTTCGTACCTTAATGGGTGGGCGAATTTCCTTGATGGTTGGTGTATTAGGTGCGCTGGTGGCGGTGTTGATCGGTACGTTGTACGGCGCAGCTTCTGGCTTCATCGGTGGTAAAGTTGACCGCATTATGATGCGTATTTTGGAAATCTTATACGCAGTGCCTTTCATGTTCCTTGTGATTGTATTGGTGACTTTTTTTGGTCGCAATATCATCTTAATTTTCGTAGCCATTGGTGCCATTGCCTGGCTGGATATGGCGCGAATCGTACGTGGTCAAACGTTAAGTTTACGTAATAAAGAGTTTATTGAAGCGGCACATGTGTGCGGTGTCAGTAACTGGAAAATCATTACTCGTCATATTGTGCCAAACGTTTTAGGGATTGTTGCGGTGTATTCAACCTTACTCGTACCAAGCATGATCTTGACGGAATCCTTCTTATCTTTCCTTGGTCTTGGTGTGCAAGAGCCGATGACCAGCTGGGGCGCGTTACTGCAAGAAGGGGCACAAACCATGGAAATCGCCATTTGGCAACTTGGTTTCCCTGCCGCCTTTATGGTGGTGACACTATTCTGCTTTAACTATGTCGGTGATGGTCTGCGTGATGCGCTTGACCCGAAAGACCGCTAAACCGCAGACACAGAATTTAAGGAAAGATGATGAGTAATTTATTAGATGTACAAGATTTGCGGGTTGAGTTTAAAACCCAAGACGGCATGGTTACCGCAGTCAACGATCTGAGCTTCTCTATTAAACAAGGGGAAACTCTAGGGATTGTGGGAGAGTCTGGCTCAGGTAAATCACAAACGGTTTTTGCAATCATGGGATTACTGGCTAAAAATGGCGTGATCAGTGGCAGTGCGAAATTCGAAGGTAAAGAAATCCTGAATTTACCTGAAAAAGAATTGAATAAGATTCGCGCAGAACAAATCGCCATGATTTTCCAAGATCCAATGACCTCGCTAAACCCTTATATGAAAGTAAGCGCTCAATTGATGGAAGTGCTGATGCTACATAAAGGCATGGGCAAAGCGGAAGCATTTGAAGAATCGGTCCGCATGTTGGAAGCGGTAAAAATTCCCGAAGCACGCAAACGTATTAATATGTATCCGCATGAGTTTTCGGGTGGTATGCGTCAACGTGTGATGATTGCGATGGCGTTATTATGCCGTCCAAAACTGTTGATTGCGGATGAACCAACAACCGCGCTGGATGTGACTGTGCAAGCGCAGATCATGGATCTTCTCAATGAATTAAAGAAAGAGTTTAATACCGCGATCATCATGATCACTCATGACTTAGGCGTGGTTGCTGGCTCATGTGAAAAAGTCTTAGTGATGTATGCAGGTCGTACGATGGAGTACGGCAGCGTGGATGAAATCTTCTATAAGCCAAGTCACCCATACAGCGAAGGGTTGTTGCGAGCCATTCCTCGTCTTGATACCGAAGGAGAAGAACTGCCGACGATACCTGGAAACCCACCTAACTTATTACGCTTACCGACAGGCTGTCCTTATCAAGAGCGTTGTCATCGTGTAACAGAGCGTTGTCGTCAAGAAGCACCACAACTTTTACCGTTCGGTGAAGACCGTTTCCGTGCTTGTTTTTCTGATTGGGAGACTTGGAACGTATGAGTATTCAAACTAATGCCGCGGTTGAAAAAGTCGCGTTAGCAGATAAAAATTTATTACTGGATATCAAAGACCTTAAAGTGCATTTTAACATCGCCTCGAAATCAGCTTGGCCATGGTCAAAGCCATCGAAGTTAAAAGCGGTGGATGGTGTCAATGTTCGTTTGTATGAAGGTGAAACCTTAGGGGTTGTGGGTGAGTCTGGATGTGGCAAGTCTACCTTTGCTCGCGCAATCATCGGGTTAGTAGAAGCAACCGAAGGTGAAGTGCTGTGGTTAGGCCAAGACTTAACTCGTATGCATGCGGTACAAAAGCGTGAAAAACGGAAAGAAATTCAAATGATCTTCCAAGATCCACTGGCATCGCTCAACCCGCGTATGACAGTAGGTGACATCATTGCTGAGCCGCTTGTGACTTTCTACCCGCAACTGTCTAAAGCAGAAGTCAAAGCTAAAGTAAAGACCATGATGGACAAAGTAGGGTTATTGCCGAACGTGATTAACCGCTACCCACATGAGTTTTCTGGTGGTCAATGTCAGCGGATTGGAATTGCACGTGCGTTGATTTTAAACCCTAAAATGATCATTTGTGATGAGCCGGTTTCTGCACTGGATGTGTCGATTCAAGCGCAGGTTGTTAACCTTCTAAAAGAGTTACAAAAAGAACTCGGTTTGAGTTTGGTGTTCATTGCGCATGATTTGTCGGTAGTGAAACACATTTCAGATCGCGTGTTGGTGATGTATTTAGGCAATGCTGTGGAATTAGGTGAAGCCGATGCACTGTTTGCCAACCCTAAACACCCCTACACCAAAGCGTTAATGTCTGCCGTACCGATCCCAGATCCAAAGAAAGAACGTGCGAAAGTCATTCAAATGTTGGAAGGGGATTTACCGTCACCGATTAATCCACCGTCGGGGTGTGTGTTCCGTACTCGTTGTCCTATCGCCACCGAACAATGTGCGCAGCAAAAGCCTCAAATCAAAGGCAATGATGTGCATGCGGTCTCCTGTTTATTGGTGGACTAGTAGTTTATTGGTAGCCTCGCAGTTGATTGATGGACTAACAGTTTATGGGTGGATTAATGGTTTAGCTGTAGATTAACCACCACTTATTTATGCGAGAAGCTATGTAGTAGCGTTTAGCCCAATAAAGTCAAACGCTCGTAAAGCAGTGCTCACAGTGGCACTGCTTTTTTGTGGGTAAAATACAAGATACGATGAGAAAATGGGTATTAGATGGCGATGACCCCTTTACTCTCGCAAGGGCCTTATCGTCCTCCTTCCTTGGTCTGAATTACTTATGTTGAGGCAGCAATCTTCAGCCTTGGCGTTGTAAATAATGATATAACGCGCCGATCAAATTAGCATCGTTACCTGCTTTACAAACCCTGAGTTTAGGGCGAACACTAGAAAACGGAGCACCCTCAAAAATCACATCCAGTTTTGTTTCAAGTTGTGCGATGAAGTCTTGACGTGCACTGATGGCACCGCCAAGTATAATGAACTCGGGGTCGAGACAATATTGAACATTGTAAATACCATAAGCGAGCATCTGATACCATTTGTCAATAATGGCTTGTATTGCTAGATCCCCCCCTTCAGCTAGTTCAAAAACGGTTTTACCATCCAGTTGTTCTGGTGGCTTCTTTAGGACTTTCGCACACTGTTGAATTAATGCACGAGTTGCTGCACAAGCACTCAAAGTAATGGGCTTTCCTTCTTCATCAACCCCGACAAACATATAGCCAAATTCACCGCCATGTAAATGATGACCATGATGAACCTGCTGATTGATGACGATCGAGCCCCCAACACCTGTGCCGATCACCAATAAGCACATATCACCTTTGATATTTGATTGCCACAACTCAGCCAGTGCGGCGCAATTGGCATCATTTTCAATTTCACAAGCAAGTTGGTAATGGTGCTGAATATGTTGGCGAAAATTAGGTCCATGTAAATAACGTAAAGCACTATGGCCATAAATAATGCCAGAATCACAATCGACAGAACCGGGCGAACTGATGGCGATCCCTGAGATTGCGTATTGGCTAACTAAGGGTAATAAGTGCTGTTCAAAGGCTTGCCAAAAATGCTCGATTGAATGCCTAGGGCTAGGATAATGGCCTTTGTATTGAATCTCACCAACCGCAGTCATGATGGCATACTTGATGTCTGTACCACCAATATCAAGGGCTAAATAACGTTGTTCATCCATCTGACAACCTTTACTAAATGAAAGCAAAAAAGGAAAGAATTTAACGTAACAAAAAAAGGAGTAGCAAACTGAGGCGATGGAAAAGAAATTGCTCTAAAGTTCTGTAAATGCACATATATTTGTGTGTCTTCACATTTTTTTACTAAAGCGGGTTAAAGGGCGAATTGAGTTTATTGAATAAAAAGCTAGGTAGGATAACCTGTTGATTCTCCGGCTAGTTGATATTTATCGGCTCATTGTTATCACCGATATCTCATTTTTTCAGTATAGAGCTTACCCTCTGGTGATCCTATTCACAGTTAATTTGTTCATTAATGGAGACCGATTTCCATTATGTTTCCTTGTGATAAATTATTTTCCATCATAACAAACAAAAAACAACTCTATAAATAACCCAATAATATGGCGCTGATGAAGCCGTCATATTCATGAAGGATAGCGTGATATGAAACATCAATTTCCAGACAATTTTTGGTGGGGTAGTGCCTCTTCTGCTCCTCAAACTGAAGGGGCGGCGTTTGAAGGTGGTAAAGGTGAAAATATCTGGGATCTTTGGTATCAATTACAACCTGAGCGTTTTTTTAATAACGTCAGTGCAACTGAAGCCTCAACCTTTTATAAAAATTACCGTTCTGACATCGCCTTGATGAAAGAGATTGGTCATAACTCGTTTCGAACTTCAATTTCTTGGTCTCGTTTGATTCCTGAAGGTCGAGGTGAGGTTAACCCGATTGCAGTTGATTTTTATAATAAGGTGATTGATGAAATGCTGTCGCAAGGCATTCAACCTTTCATGAATCTTTTTCATTTTGATATGCCTGTCGCGATGCAAAAAATAGGCGGCTGGGAAAACCGTGATGTGGTGGATGCTTATGCTGAATTTGCCGCTACCTGTTTTCAGTTATTTGGCGATCGTGTGAAGCATTGGTTTACTTTTAATGAGCCGATTGTGCCGGTTGAAGCTGGGTATTTGTATGACTTCCATTATCCGAATGTCGTGGATTTTAAACGTGCCGTGAGCGTGGGCTATCATACGCTTTTAGCTCATGCAAAAGCCGTTCAGGCCTATAGAGAACAACAACAAGATGGGCAAATCGGAATTATTCTGAACTTAACCCCATCTTATCCTCGCTCTGATTGCACCGACGATGTCGCGGCGGCGGAATGTGCCGATTTACTATTTAATCGCAGCTTTTTAGATCCGGCGGTAAAAGGTGAAATTCCACAAGGGTTGATTGAGATCTTACAACACTATCAGCAAATGCCAGAATGCCAACCGGGAGACCGCGAATTAATTGCTCAAGGGAAAGTGGATTTACTTGGCGTTAATTATTATCAGCCTCGCCGAGTCCAAGCGCGTACCACGGCTGTTGACCCGAACTCGCCTTTTATGCCGGAATGGTTATTTGAAAACTATGAAATGCCGGGGCGTAAAATGAACCCACATCGTGGCTGGGAAATTTATGAGAAAGGCATTTATGACATCATGATTAATTTACGTGATAACTATGGCAATGTGCCTTGTTTTATCTCTGAAAATGGCATGGGCGTTGAAGGTGAAGAGAAGTTTCTAAAAGAGGGGCAAATTCAAGATACTTATCGAATTGAATTTATAAAAGATCATTTAACTTGGTTGCATCAAGCGATTCAAGAAGGCGCCGACTGTCGAGGATATCACCTGTGGACGTTTATCGATAACTGGTCATGGTGCAACGCCTATAAAAATCGTTATGGCTTCTATCGCTTAGATTTAGAGACGCAACAAAGAACGAAAAAGCTCAGTGGTGAATGGTTTGCTCAAGTGTCAAAAAATAACGGTTTTTAACCCCGTGCATGATGATCTGAAAATACTAAATATTAAATACTAATAAAAAGGTTGGAACCGAAAATGGATTTAGAAGAATAAGTGATGGGCTTTATGAGCAATGCGAGGCAATCGAAAAGCTTAGCCTTTGAAGCCTTGTATCAAAAAGTGGCTTAATATTGAGAGAAAGTAATCAACCCTATGTACCTGATGGATTTTTTATCTTTTATATATCATAAGGTTAGACTTGTTATTGTGACACTCTTATCCGCAGTTGAGGTTAATAAGGTTAATAAGGTTAATAAGGTTAAAAAGCAGTGCTCACCATGGCAGTGCTTTTTTATAGTGTGCTTTTTGTAATGTGTTTTTGGAGGCTGTAACAGGTTCTGTGGTAGCGCGCTTTATTTATTTTTAAGCGGTCTATTTGAGAGGTTGCTTTTCTAAGCAGGAGCGGCATAAACAAGTGTGAGGCGATGGTGAGCGTTCACGTTCTTCTAACTGAAAACACCAACACGATGTTTTACCTGCGGCGAGGTCGCAATGGCTAGGTTCAGCACATTGAGGACAGAAATGGGTGTGCTGCTGGCCTTGCAATTGTTCAATAATCTGTTGATGTTGCTGATCTGTCATCATGCGCCATTCTCGGATTTCTGCAACAGTGCGATGGCAACCTGCGCATATTCCACCATTATTCTTACACGCTGCGATGCAAGGGGTTTTCATAAAGTTAAATCCATTTGTTATTAAGGTGATCAGTTTAACATAGCCAGTGATGTTACTCACATCTTCAAATCTTTCGAACAAAACTATCAAATACTTACGGCGTCATTGCCACACTTGAGCCGTATACTGGGAGAAATTCTACAACGTAAAGGTGACGCAATGGGCAAGTTAGTGGAAGGCGTATGGCATGATGTTTGGTATGACACCCAATCAAGTGGCGGTAAATTTGTTCGCGAAGATGCAGGCTTTAGGGAGTGGGTGTCTGATCAGCCTGATGCCACATTTCAACCTGAATCGGGACGTTATCATTTGTATGTGTCTTTGGCTTGCCCTTGGGCGCATCGCACCTTAATTATGCGCGAGTTAAAAGGCTTAACTGAACATATTGATGTGACGGTGGTATCGCCCGATATGCTAACCAAAGGCTGGGAATTTATCGAGCCTGAACCTTTGTTTGGATTTACTCAATTGCATCAGATTTACACTCAAGCTAAACCCGATTATAGCGGCCGGGTGACGGTACCTGTGTTATGGGATAAACACACGAACCGCATCGTGAGCAATGAGTCGTCAGAAATTTTGCGGATGTTTAACTCAGCATTTAATGGCTTAACCGGTAACCAAGACGATTATTATCCGCAGGCGTTGCGATCTGAAATTGATAAGTGGAATGAGTTTATTTACCCCAACATTAATAATGGAGTCTATAAGACAGGGTTTGCAACGACTCAAGATGCTTATGAAGAAGCCTTTGAACAGTTATTTAGCGCATTAGAGACCATTGAAGCGCATTTAGCTGAGCATCGTTATCTGGTTGGGCAACACATAACAGAGGCCGATTGGCGCTTATTTACCACCTTAATTCGTTTTGATGCTGTGTATGTAGGTCACTTTAAATGTAACTTAAAACGCATTGCCGATTACCCGCATTTACAAGGTTATATGAAAGAGTTGTATCAAGTTCCAGGGATCAAGTCGACGGTCAATTTTGAGCATATTAAGCGTCATTACTATTTCAGCCATCAAACTATTAACCCTACTCAAGTAGTGCCTAAAGGGCCGCAATTGGACTTAGATTCTCCACATGGTCGCGATTAAAAAGAGTGGCAGACCTATACTAATCTGTGGCATGAATATAAATCACTTGAAATGTATAGGGTTTATTGACTAAATTAGAAGTGCAAAACAATCCCTCGAAATCATATTCGACTTAATAAAGGGTATTTGAACTATGTTAAAGAGTAACAAGAAAATCATCACATTAACGGCGCTAGTTTCTGCTGTCGCGTTATCGGGTTGTGCCTCTAATGATGAATTGATCGAGCAACAAAGCCAGCAAGCAGAACAACTTAGCACACTGCAATCAAACCTTCAGGCTCAGCAAGAGGCGACTCAGCAATTGGCGGATAAAGTCAATCAGTTGGCTTCTGATCAAGATGCAATGCAACAAAAAATGGCGGAAAGCAACAATACTTATGTGATCAAAGAAAACGACACACTGTACCGTATTGCACAAGAAAACGGCATGTCGCTCGATGAATTACTTCAATTGAACGCGGATATTAAAAATCCAAATTCATTATTAATTGGTCAGAAAATTAATCTTAACTAAAGCTGATTTTCGTATCACATCAATACACATGATGCTCAATATAAATGGCTGCTTACGCTAAGGTAAGCAGCCATTTTTTTGGTGAGTTAGGCTCTTTGAAATCTACGCGAGTTAGGTACCGCTAGGCTTAACAGAGCGGTTAATGCTCGCTTATCGGTTCGTACTCGCCTCGTCATAGCCATTAGCTCAATAGGGTTGTAGAGATGAAGTAACCGATGCAAGTTGCTGTGGCCACTCCAAGAATTCCTGGAATAAAGAAGCTGTGGTTCAACACATATTTACCAATCGAGGTTGTGCCAGAACGGTCAAAAGTAATGGCAGCTAAGTCTGATGGGTAAAATGGGAAGAAGAAATAGGCATAACAGGCTGGAATCACACCGACTAAAACTTCTGGTGGAATACCTAATGAGAAGCCTAGTGGGAACATAATAGTAAGTACCGCGGCTTGGCTTTTTAGGAAGACCGAGGTAGCAAACATGGCAAGCGCAAACGTCCAAGGGTGAACACTGACGATGTCACTTACCATTTCGATTAAATAAGGTTTGTGGTGCTCAATAATGGTGTCACTCATCCAAGCGATACCAAAAATAATGATCACAGCGGTCATCCCAGCGGTGAAAACATTACTTTTCACAATCTCTTTTGGGTCAACTTTAGTGCATAACAGAATAATTGCACCCACCGCTAACATTAAGAACTGAATCGCAACGGACATGCCCACGCCTTTTGGCAAGAGGTTTAAATCTTTGCCAAACATAGCCACAAATACCACGACGGCAATACCAGCTAAGAAGACGGTTAATCCCATTTTAGCTTGTTTGCTATTGGCGATGTCTGAGCCATCGGCAGAACTTTCATCAATCAAGGCAGCTTTAAATTTAGGATCTTTGCAACGTTCAATAAAGGCTGGATCTTTGTCTAAATCTTTGCCACGGAACAAGCTCCAAGTACAGCCAGCCATTAAGCCGCAGAATGTCGCAGGGATTGTCACTAATAAAACATGCACGAGAGAAATATCAAGATCATTTTGTGCAGCGGTTGCCATGACCACGGCGGCAGCGGCAGCAATAGGGCTCGCGGTGATGCCCATTTGTGAACCGACAGATGCCATCGCCATAGGACGTTCAGGACGAATGCCTTTTTTAATCGACACATCATAAATAACAGGAAGTAATGGGTAAACACTATGGCCAGTACCGACAAGGACGGTTAAAAGGTAAGTACAAAATGGGCCAAGGAAAACAATTTGATTGGGGTGTTTGCGTAGCAATTTTTCTGCAAATTGAACCAGCAGTTTTAAGCCGCCAGTCGCTTCTAATGTAGCCGATGCTGCGACAACAGCCAAGATGATCAACATAACACTGATTGGTGGCGTACCCGGGGCAATGCCGAACACAAAGGCGAGTACCGACACACCTAAGCCACCCAGTAAACCAAAGGCGATACCGCCAAACCGAATCCCGGTAAAAATGACTGCCAATAACAGCAGCATATGGACGTAAAACATACTAACTACCTCTAAAGAGTTATAAACTGAGAAAGAAGCTAGCATTGACGACTACTTAACATGTTGATCTAGTGCAACTTCCTGCGTGTATAGGCTTGTTCAGTCAAAATAGTGTGATAGAGATAAAACGCCCCTGAATACTTTATAATCAAGTGTTCAGGGGGTGTTAAGTTATTATGTTAATTGAGTTTATTTGATTGGTAGGGCAGAGGGTCTTAACGTAACTTGAGGGCCTTGTTGGCTAATCGTTTGGCTGCTTGTCGGTGTTGAATCAATAGAGCCTCAAGATCAAGCCCAATGACATAACCATCATGGACTCGCCATTCACCGTTGATCATCACGCGGTCGGCTTGTTGCGCGCCACACATAATTAAAGCGGCCAGAGGATCATGAGAACCTGAAAAGCGGATTTCATCTAAACTGAACATGGCAATATCGGCTTGCTGGCCGACCGCTAAGCTGCCGATATCGTGACGACCCATTGCGGCGGCAGAGCCTTGAGTTGCCCAACGTAGCGCATCCAGATGAGAGACATTGGCCGAGCCGTAGCGTAATCGTTGTAAATACATCGCCATGCGAACTTCAGCTATCATATTGGAACCATCATTAGAGGCAGAGCCATCAACCCCAAGGCCAACTTTCACTCCCGCAGCTTCCAGTTCGTTATTACGACAAATACCAGATGCCAACATCATATTTGAGGTTGGGCAGTGACTTATCCCTACACCTGCCTGACCTAAGCGTTTGATCTCTTCATCATTAAAATGAATGCCATGAGCAAGCCATGTTTTATCGTTCAGCCAGCCTACATTTTCGAGATAATCGACAGGGCGAAGACCAAAGCGTTTGAGACAGAAGGCTTCTTCATCCATGGTTTCACATAAGTGGGTATGCATCATGACATTTTCTTGATGCGCAATACGTGACGTCTCTTTCATTAAATCGCTAGTCACCGAAAAAGGAGAGCAGGGTGCAAGGGCAATTTGAGTCATCGCACCGGCTTCTCGCTGGTGATATTGATGGATCAAGCGCAGGCTATCATCAAGGATAGTTTGTTCGCTTTGAATCGTATGGCGAGGAGGTAAGCCGCCGTCGTCTTCTCCTAAGCTCATTGAACCGCGAGTCAGAATGGCGCGAACCCCTAAATTTTTTGCGACCTCAACTTGAATATCAATGGCATGTTCTAATCCCACAGGAATGAGATAATGGTGATCAGATGCTGTGGTGCATCCTGACATCATCATTTCCACTAAAGCAACCTCAGTGGATAAGGCGTGCATTTCTTCATCTAACCCAGCCCAGACTGGATAAAGCGTTGTTAACCAATGAAAGAGTTCTTTATCGAGCGCCTCAGGGTAAGCCCGAGTTAAAGTTTGATAAAAATGGTGATGAGCGTTAATTAAGCCAGGTGTAACAACGTGATTTTTGGCTTCGACCACATTGTCGATGCGATGAATGGGTTCTGCGTTTAAGGCGACTAATTCGATGATAAGGTTGCCTTGAACCACCAGGCCACCTCTTGCATCTTTTTCGCTACCGCTATAAATCGCTAGCGGGTTTTTAATCCAAGTGGTTGGGGCGTTACTAGTTGGGGTATTGCTGGTTGGGTTATTCACTTGATGTAACATTCATAATTGTCCTTAGCCTTCGCAACCATTTCAGGGGAGAAGGTCTTATTTATGATTGAGCGTGTAAAAAAGCAAAAGCCGAACGGGTCGACTTTTGCAGGAAGTATTACGTCATTATTTCATGACAGTACTATGAGTTAATTGGCTATCTGAGCAAGACTGTTTGTCATTGAGTTCCTCTTCATATTGCGCTTCTAATAAGGTTTGGTTTCTTACCGCTTCACGTTCTGCTGCAATGGTCGCAATCGCTTTAGATATCGTAGCTTTTGATTCCATGACCTTAAAGGCAGGTGAATGGCATTCTTCATCTTTGGCCATTTCAACCACTTCTTGTTTTTTAACCGCGATTTCTTCTTTACGGTTTTGCGGTAATACTTGGTGTAAAACAATCGCTACTAAGGTTCCTGTGGTGATCCCTGAGTGGAAGAACTCCGCTAGCGCATGTGGTAAGTGTTGAATTAAGCGTGGCTCAACGGTGACAGCAAGGCCTGCGGCAAGGCTGACACAAATAATGAGCGCATTACGTTTTGTATCTGCCGCTTTAATCAACATGCGAATACCTGCATAGGCGATCATGCCAAACATAATAAAGCCAACGCCGCCTAAAACGGGTTTAGGGATGGTGACGGCAATCGCAGCCAGTTTTGGAAATAGACCGCCAATGATTAATAGTCCACCAGTTCCCGCAACCACATAACGGCTAGCGACACCAGTGATTCCAACAATGCCCACATTCTGGCTAAATGAAGCAAGAGGCATGGCTGTCATTAAAGAGGCTAAAGTACTGCCGAGGCCATCGCCTAATACGCCACGTTTTAGATCTTTACCTGAGACGTCTTTTTGACAGTTTGCACCTAGCGCCATAAAGTCACCCGTCGCTTCGGCCACCACAATGATATATGCCAAGCTCATACTTAAGATAGCGCCCCAAGAAAAGGTCATACCATATTTGAGAGGGGTTGGGCTGCCGACCCAAGAAGCTTGTGTAACTTGCTCTAGGTTTACCATGCCCATGCTAAGAGCCACAATGTAACCACCGACCAGTCCAATCACAATGGCAGAGGCCGCAATGACACCTTTGCAATACACTGAGACTAAAATAACAATACCGAGTGAGATGAGCGCAAGAAACAGTTTAGGTAAGGTTGCAAATTCCGCACTGCCTTTAGGTGCATCACCGATCCAGTTCATAGCAACCGGTAAAATGGTCAAACCGATTAAGGTGATGACAACGCCACTGACGACATCGGGAAAAAGCTTTTTAATTTGATCCATGAAAAAGCTGGCGAGGATCACCAGAAACGAACCAACAAAGGCCGCTCCCATAATGCCACTCATGCCATCGGCTTTTCCTATACCAATCGCGACACCGAGAAAAGCGAAGCTAGAACCCATGACCACAGGTAAGCGAATACCAACGGGGCCTAAGCCTACACATTGAATGATGGTAGCAATACCGCCAACCAATAAAGCAGCGTTAATTAAGTTTGCGATTTCTTCTGCGGGTAGACCTACAGAAGCACCAACGATCAATGGTACGGCGACAATACCGCCAATGGATGCCAACATGTGTTGCAAGGCCAATAGTAGGGTAGTACCAATAGGTGGGCGTTGATTCAGCGTATATAAAAGCTTCATGACATTTCCTTATGTGTCTATTCCACTAAATTTTTAGGCAGTATGGGATTGCCATCCTAAGTAAAAATTTGCAGTTATTGATGTTATTTTTTTCTGCATTCATTTATGTATAGGCGTGCATTAACATTAATGCAACAATATTGAATACAATTCCTTTTGTAAATTAGTGGTGTTAATTTCTGCAAGCTAGGTCTAACACGCAACAAATGTGCCAGCTTTTTTGTGACGTGAATCTAGAGAATATTCAAAGAGTTGTTATTTCTAACTTATTGTAATTTAAAAGAAGTGATAAGTTTTGGTGCAAGGTTCGTTAGATATTGGTGCAAAAGAAGATTTCTATAAGTTGTATACAATTAATCTTCATTTTGTTTATTTTGATTGAGTTTGTATGTTGTGGTTTTGTGAAGCAAGGCAAGTTTTCAATACAAAAAACCGGTACAAAAAAGCCCGCTCTAATTGAGCGGGCTTTGAAGAATGGTGGAGGGGGACGGATTCGAACCATCGAAGGCGGAGCCGGCAGATTTACAGTCTGCTCCCTTTGGCCACTCGGGAACCCCTCCACAAATTGTGTTTGTTCATCATCAAAACGAATGGCTAATTCACTTCTAGAACGTTATTACTTGATTGAATGAAAACAGACAGTCAAATAATAGAAAAAATGGTGGAGGGGGACGGATTCGAACCATCGAAGGCGGAG
Source organism: Vibrio aphrogenes (assembly GCF_002157735.2). Taxonomy (NCBI): domain Bacteria; kingdom Pseudomonadati; phylum Pseudomonadota; class Gammaproteobacteria; order Vibrionales; family Vibrionaceae; genus Vibrio; species Vibrio aphrogenes. Next base: position 1,543,928 of record NZ_AP018689.1, on the reverse strand, counting down.
CCGGCAGATTTACAGTCTGCTCCCTTTGGCCACTCGGGAACCCCTCCACAAATTGTGTTTGTTCATCATTAAAATGAATGGCTAATTCACTTCTAGAACATTATTACTTGATTGAATGAAAACAGACAGTCAAATAATAGAAAGAATGGTGGAGGGGGACGGATTCGAACCATCGAAGGCGGAGCCGGCAGATTTACAGTCTGCTCCCTTTGGCCACTCGGGAACCCCTCCACAAATTGTTTTTGTTCATCATCAAAATGAATGGCTAATTCACTTCTAGAACGTTATTACTCGATTGAATGAAAACAAACAGTCAAATAATAGAAAGAATGGTGGAGGGGGACGGATTCGAACCATCGAAGGCGGAGCCGGCAGATTTACAGTCTGCTCCCTTTGGCCACTCGGGAACCCCTCCACAAATTGTTTTTGTTCATCATCAAAATGAATGGCTAATTCACTTCTAGAACGTTATTACATGATTGAATGAAAACAGACAGTCAAATAATAGAAAAAATGGTGGAGGGGGACGGATTCGAACCATCGAAGGCGGAGCCGGCAGATTTACAGTCTGCTCCCTTTGGCCACTCGGGAACCCCTCCACAAGTGTGGGGCGCATAATAGCAAACTCTTTTAAGCTGTAAAGATTTTTTTTTAAATAATTGATTGAGTGTTGACTTTTCGAACTCTTCTGCGTTTTTATGCCAATTTATTAAGCAATTAAGCTTGTTTTGAATAATAAATCGCCATGATCACAATGAAGGCTTATTTAACTTTATTTACATTGCTTTACGCTCATTAAGATTATCTGCTGTTAGAATAATCCTATATAGGTAGATGGAATTCAGATATGAATAAAAAATCGTTTCTGACGGTGGGGATAGCGTTTTCTCTTTTAACTTTTTCTTCCCAATCGTCTTATGCAAACACCCCCGCGATTTCTGTTGGGGCACAAGTTGTCGAGCAGCATGATGTTCAACAAACCTTAACCTTAGTCGCTAAGCTGACGGCACAAGAGTCTGTGGTGATTCGGCCTGAAGTCGCCGGCAAGGTTGATAAAATTTTGGTGCAATCCAATCAAGAAGTGAAAATCAATCAACCGCTATTAATATTGGATACTCAAAAAGCTTACGCAACATTAAATGAAGCTCGAGCGTATTTAAATGATGAAAAACGTAAAGAACGTGAATACGCAAAGTTAGTGAAGCGTAATGCGATCACTCAGACCGAATTGGATGCACAGCGCGCCAGTGTAGATATTGCTCAAGCTCGTTTGGATGCCGCATTGGCCGACCTTTCTTATCTTAATATTAATGCTCCTTTTTCTGGCACGATTGGATTTATCGATTTCAGCCGAGGAAAAACGGTTACCACCAGTGAAGAGCTGTTTACTTTAGATAACCTCAATAGAATGCGTTTGGATCTACAAGTACCAGAAAAGTATTTATCGGAAATTTCACTGGGGATGGAAGTTGAGACTCAAAGCCGAGCTTGGGTAGGAACGAATTTTCCCGGTACGGTTACTCATATTAATACGCGTGTGAATGAGGCGACGTTGAGCGTACCTGTGCGAGTGGATATACCTAACCCAGATCATAAGTTAAAGCCCGGTATGCTGATGTCGGCGACATTGAGCTTCCCCAAAATCCATAAACCCATTATTCCGGTGCAAGCTTTAGAATATTCAGGCACTAAGCGTTTTGTTTATGTGATTGAGAATAACAAAGTGACACGTACAGAAATCACCTTGGGCGCAAGGATTGAAGATCAGATCGTCGTAGAGTCGGGTTTAGCGATCGGTCAGAAGATTGTCACGAAAGGTTTGGTCAATATGCGCGATGGTTTGGCTGTTCAGGTGGTGGAAGAAACCCCTGTAAATTTGCCAACATCAGACCGTAAAGGAGCACAATAATGTGGTTATCTGATGTGTCAGTAAAACGACCGACAGTAGCCATTGTGCTGAGCTTATTGCTCTGTGTCTTTGGTTATGTCTCATTTACTAAACTTGCGGTACGCGAAATGCCGGATATTTCTAATCCGGTGGTAACAGTATCTACCAGCTATGATGGGGCCTCGGCTAGCATCATGGAAAGCCAAATTACCACGGTACTGGAAGATCAGCTTTCAGGGATCAGTGGGGTGGATGATATTACCTCAGTATCACGTAATGGCAGCTCACGTATTACCATCACTTTTGATTTGGGCTATGACCTGACCACCGGAGTAAGTGATGTGCGTGATGCGATTGCGCGTGCTCAGCGTTCGCTACCCGATGAAGCGGACGATCCTATCGTATCGAAAGACAATGGTTCAGGTGAAGCGGCGGTTAATATCAATTTAACCTCGACCAAAATGGATCGCACCCAACTGACCGACTACATCAATCGTGTTCTACTCGACCGCTTCAGCTTGATTTCTGGGGTCAGCTCGATTGATATCAGTGGCGGTTTAGATAAAGTCATGTACGTCAAGCTCGATCCTACCGCGATGGCTGGATTGGGTATTACCACGACAGATATTGCCGATGCCTTGAATCGTGAAAACGTTGAAAATCCCAGTGGTGAAGTACGTAACGATACGACCTCGATGACGGTACGTACGACGCGTAATTATCTGACAGAAGAAGACTTTCAATATTTAGTGATCAGTAAAAGTCGCGATAGCCATCCGATTTACCTCAAAGACGTTGCGCAAATTTATCTAGGGGCGAAAAACGAAAGCTCGATGTACAAAAGTGATGGGGAAGTGGGCGTTAGTATGGGCATCATTACCCAAACCGATGCTAATCCATTAGAGGTGGCGCAACGTGTGCGCAAAGCCGTAGATGATGTGCAAAAGTTTTTACCTGATGGCACCACGCTTAAGATTGAATACGATGCTACGATCTTTATCGAGCAATCCATTAGTGAAGTATACAGCACGCTCTTTATTACTGGTGGCTTGGTGGTATTGGTGTTGTATATTTTCTTAGGGCAAATGCGCGCGACCTTAATTCCTGCGGTTACGGTGCCAGTTTCACTGATTTCAGCATTTATGGCCGCTTATTATTTTGGTTTTTCAGTTAACTTAATTACTTTGTTAGCACTGATCTTAGCCATTGGTTTGGTGGTCGATGATGCGATTGTGGTGGTTGAAAACATTTTCCACCATTTAGAAAAAGGTGAGCCACCCTTACTGGCCGCTTATAAAGGAACTCGAGAAGTTGGCTTCGCGGTTATGGCCACCACTTTAGTCTTGGTGATGGTATTCTTACCGATCTCTTTCATGGATGGCATGGTTGGCCTGCTCTTTACCGAGTTTTCAGTGTTATTAGCTATGTCCGTGTTATTTTCTTCGTTGATTGCCTTAACGTTAACACCGGTATTAGGCAGTAAACTGTTAAAAGCCAATGTGAAACCCAATCGCTTTAATGCGTGTATTGACCAAATGTTCTCTCGGGTTGAGCGTGCGTATCGTCAAGGCGTCACCCAAGCTATTCGATTCCGTTGGTCTGCGCCGATTAGCATTGTGGTTTGTATTGTGGCCAGTGGCGCTTTAATGCAGTTCATTCCTACTCAATTGGCACCGCAGGAAGATAAAGGCGTGTTATTTGCTTTTGTAAAAGGGGCTGATGCGACAAGCTTTAATCGTATGAGTGCCAATATGGATGAAGTGGAAAATCGATTAATTCCGTTACTAGGCAAAGGCATGTTGAAGTCTTTCAGTGTGGATGCTCCAGCATTTGGTGGTCGAGCGGGAGATGAAACTGGCTTTGTGATCATGGTATTAGAAGACTGGGGTAAACGCACAGTCACCGCAAAGCAAGCCTTGGGCATCATTAATAAAACCTTATCGGGGATTCCTGATGTGCGTGTTCGCGCCATGATGCCAGGTTTCCGTGGTGGTTCGGATAACCCTATACAGTTTGTGTTAGGTGGCTCTGACTATAAAGAGTTATTAATTTGGGCGGAGTATCTGCAACACCAAGCGGAAGCAGAAGGGGTGATCACCGGGACCGATTTAGATTACTCAGAAAAAACACCAGAGCTGGTGGTGACTGTTGATAAACAAAGAGCGGCGGAGCTTGGTATTAGTGTCAGTGAGATTGCCGATACGCTTGAAGTGATGCTAGGTGGTAGCAGTGAGACAACCTACCTTGAGCGTGGTGAAGAATACGATGTGTATTTACGAGGCGATGAAAACAGCTTTAACAATGCCGCGGATTTAAGCAAAATTTATTTACGCACAGATGGTGGAGAGCTGATCACCTTAGATACTGTTACCAAAATTGAAGAAATTGCTTCGGCGAACCGCTTATCGCATACCAATAAACAGAAATCGATCACCATCAGTGCAAACTTGACACCAAACTATACCTTGGGTCAGGCTTTAGATTACTTGGATCAGCAAGCGATTGATAACCTACCAAGTGACATTAGTGTGTCTTATTCTGGTGAGTCAAAAGATTTCAAAGAAAACCAATCAAGCGTGATGGTAATTTTTGCACTTGCACTCTTGGTGGCTTATTTAGTGTTAGCGGCACAATTTGAGAGCTTTATTAACCCTATGGTGGTGATGTTCACCGTGCCGATGGGGGTGCTGGGCGGCTTTATTGGTTTGTATGTGATGGGGCAAGGGCTGAATATTTACAGCCAGATCGGCATGATCTTGTTGATTGGCATGGTGACGAAAAACGGTATTTTGATCGTTGAGTTTGCAAACCAATTGCGCGACCGAGGAGTTGAGTTTGAAAAAGCAATTATTGATGCCTCAGCAAGACGTTTGCGGCCGATTTTAATGACGGCGTTCACGACGATTGCCGGATCATTACCATTAATGCTCTCAACGGGGGCGGGCTATGAAAGTCGGGTGGCAGTAGGAACGGTTGTGTTATTTGGAATGAGTTTTGCGACTTTAGTAACGTTGTTTGTGATCCCACAAATGTATCGTTTGATTTCACAACGCACCCATTCACCTGGCCATATCGAAGCCTTGTTGAAGCAGGAAATGGAAAAGGATAAAACCACACGACCAGGGCATGGTTAAAAGCAAAGATAATCTTAAGTCATTAGGGATTAGACTGCTAAGAAAAATAATAACGCGGTACGTTTCACCAATAGAAGAGCGTACCGCGTTTGATTTTAAAAGGGGATATTGACTGATTTGATGATGAGGCAGTAAGCGCTTTTTTAATCTCGCTCAGTTAATCATTTCACATACCGTCAAGATGTCACATTCAGTTAAGGATTAGAATGTACGGCCTAGGCTAATTTGTACGCCTTTATAGTCGTAATCATCATAATCAAACAGCTCACCCATAGTCAGGGCGTAAACGTATTCAGCGCGGAAGAAAAAGTCTGATTTCATGATATTCCATTGAACGCCGCCGGAAAGGTTTAAACCCAGCGTGCTGTCTTTATCATCAGAAAGCCCTAAATCAACAGCACTATCTAATTTCGCATAAGTATAGGTGCCTGATAATTTTGCATACAGTTCAAATGGGCTATTCCCTAATGGGCCAGTTGTGGCTAAGGCTGAAACACCTAATTGATGTGTATCTAGGGTGGCGTTAATGGTATTGGCATTAGTTGCTTGATCATTTTCAGTACCAGAGTAACGGTAGTAGCCTTCAACAGCATAGTGTTTTGAGTAGTAATGGCCGGCACCAATCAGCACGTTGGGTGTTTCGGTCAACTGGCTATCGTTAAGTTTAAGTGTTGCACCATTAGAGAATGTGATTGGGTCTGTGCTCACACCGACTGTACCTGTACCTAAATAAAAGTAATCTTTACCTGTTACATCTGCGGCATGGGCTGAAATGGAAAGTAGAGCTAAAGGGGTAAGCGCAAATAAGCGTAAGGATTTCATAAATAACCTTCAAATAATAAAGATGAAATACATCGCTTAGTCTCATCAGATTCCAGCGAGTATAAAAAAGGCATTATAGTAAAAATAATGCCTTTTCTCTTGATTTAATAAGGATATTTTGAAAATTACCTATTGTTTTTCCATGGGGTTGTTATTTATAAATGAGTAATATTTTTTAATTGTTCTTTATATGGTTCGGTATTGCCAATATTGTTAATTAACCATTCGGAGTTGTAATGACAATTTAAATAACGCTCACCGCTATCACATAATAAGGTCACGATAGAACCCGTTTCTCCACGCTGGATCATCTCGTGTGCAATAGTTAACGCACCATATAAATTAGTGCCAGTAGATGGCCCTGCTTTACGGCCAAGAATTTTTTCTAACCACTGGATGGTTGCCACACTCGCCGCATCAGGGACGGTTCGCATTTCATCGATGACTCCGGGAATAAAACTTGGCTCAACTCTAGGGCGACCAATACCTTCAATTTTACTGCCGGTTTCAATGGTAATATTGGCATCACCGGTTTGGTAATAATCATGAAAGACTGAGTTCTCAGGGTCTACGACACACAATTTTGTGGCGTGTTTTTTATAACGCAGAAAACGGCCAATCGTCGCAGAGGTTCCGCCTGTACCAGCACTCATGACAATCCATGATGGAATCGGGTGAGGTTCGCGGCTCATTTGACAGAAAATACTGTCGGCAATGTTGTTATTACCACGCCAATCAGTTGCACGTTCAGCATAAGTAAACTGGTCCATATAATGACCATTCAACTCTTGCGCTAAGCGATGGGATTCAGCATAAATTTGATCTGAGCGATCAACTAAATGCGCTTCACCGCCATAGAATTCGATTTGTTCTATCTTTTTGGTTGCCGTAGATTTTGGCATAACAGCAATAAAGCGTAACCCTAATAGGCGAGCAAAATACGCTTCAGAAACAGCGGTACTGCCAGACGATGCTTCAATAATGGCGGTTTCAGGGCCAATCCAACCATTTGATAACGCAAACAAAAAGAGTGAGCGGGCTAAGCGGTGTTTTAACGATCCGGTTGGGTGGGTGCTTTCATCTTTAAGGTAAATATCAATCCCTGTGAGATAAGGAAGATCGAGCTTGATTAAATGCGTATCCGCAGAACGTTGAAAGTCGGCTTCAATTTTGTTGATGGCTTGATTAATCCACTGTCTATCGATGCTCATAATAGATGCCTTAAAGAAATGAATAGGATAATTAAGAAGAAATAATTTACCCTTTATCACAGAAAAAGAGTTTGCTTTTTATGTAGTATAATGCCCATATTAAGAAAAAATTTTCTATATAAATGGATTATAAGAGATGGAAATGCTTGTTTTGGATAAAGTGGACAAAAAGCTCCTCAGTTTATTGCAACAAGATAGTGGAATGTCATTGCAAGATTTAGCTGAGCAAGTCAATCTCACCACTACACCATGTTGGAAACGATTAAAGCGCTTAGAAGATCAAGGCGTTATCGATAAACGGGTCGCATTATTGAACCCTGACAAGCTGGGGTTATCTTTTGTAGCCTTCGCCTTGATTAAAACTAATGATCACTCCAATGACTGGTATCAACGGTTTACTGAAACGGTGACAGATTTTCCTGAAGTGATGGAGTTTTATCGGATGGCGGGCGAGTTCGACTATATGATGAAAGTGTTGGTTTCCGATATGAATGCTTATGATGCTTTTTATAAAAAATTAGTGAACAGTGTGGCGGGCATTTCTAACGTGACTTCAACGTTTGCGATGGAGTCGATAAAATACACCACGGCTTTACCAATTAACACGACGCTACCAATGAAATAGTAGCCAAAAAGTGCATCAGGTACTCAAGATGATGTTAACGGTAGGCTGAAAAATAAAAATGCTTCGTACACGGCGATCATTTAGTGTGCGAAGCGTGATTTATGATTATTCAGGGCGAAAACGCATCACACCTTCTTGGATTGCACTGGCGACTAATCGACCTTGTTGATCAAAGATTTCTCCTTTTACCAGACCACGGCCATTACTGCTGGTCGGGCTATCAATCACATAGAGTAACCATTCATCCATTTTAAATGGGCGGTGGAACCACATGGAATGATCGATGGTCGCCACTTGAAACTTAGGGGTAAACAACGAGACTTGATGAGGAAACAATGCCGTGACGAGAAAACCCCAATCGGAAGCATAACCAAGTAAATACTGATGCAAGATTGGATCTTCTGGCAAAGTACCGTTGGCTTTTATCCATAAGTATTGTTTTGCCGGTAAGGTTTGCGGTTTGAATGGGTTGTTGACGATAACCGGGCGAACTTCAATGGGTTTCTCATGGCAGAAAGCTTGTTGCATCGCAGGTGGCATTTTATCTTTCATGGCCATTGCAATCTGTGTTTCTGAAGGGAAGTTCTCAGGTGCTGGCACATCAGGCATTGTCGACTCTTGATGCTCAAGGCCATCAAAGACGCCTTGATACGACGCAGTAAGATAAAAAATCGGTCGGCCATGTTGAATCGCTTTGACGCGACGAGTGGATAAGCTCTTGCCATCTCGGAGCTTTTCAACATCATAAATAATCGGTTGATTGACATCGCCGGGATGTAAAAAATAGCTGTGAAAAGAATGCACCGTTCGGTCTGAATCTACGGTATAACCCGCCGCAGATAAGGCTTGACCAACCACTTGGCCACCATACACTTGTGGTAGCCCTAAATGTTCACATTCACCGCGGAACAAACCAACTTCTAACTTTTCAAGTTGGTGTAAACTAAGTAAATCTTGTAATTGTTTGCTCATCAAACCTCCATATTGTATGGTCGATTATACTCAATTAGTATTAACATGCGAGTTTCACCGAGTATAAAGCGTCTATGATTTAAAATGATAGGCTTTGGTGAACCTTACCTCATAATCATAATTAGGAATAAGCATGAAAAAGTCACTATTGTTCATCTCATCCGTTGTTTTAAGTGTTGCTATGATAGGTTGTACAACCACAGAAACCGAAGCCACAATGTCTTCAACCACGACAACAGAGGCAATGAATATGCAAAGTATCTCAGGCAGTGTAGCTTATCGTCAGCGCATTGCCTTACCTGACCATGCCGTTGTTTCTGTCACCTTGGAAGACATTTCATTAGCGGATAAAGCCGCAGACGTGATTGCAACCGATTCTTTTGTGACAGGTGGTAAGCAAGTGCCATTTAGTTTCAAATTGGACTACGATGCGAATAAAATTTTGCCAAAACATACTTACAATGTGCGTGCAAAAATTACCGTTGATGGCAAATTACGCTTTATCACCGACACGATTACTCCGGTGATCACCGACCAAGCGGAAACACAAACGGTACACTTAATGATGATCGGTGTGAAATAACGTTAAGCAATAAATAGTCAAGAACAATGCATTATTGATTCAACGGTGGTGAGGAATGCCTTCACCACCGTTTTTATTAAATGTGGCTATGAAAAAAACGAGTTATGAAAAATACCAATGATAAAGGGGAGTACGAGATAGAGAAGCGCTTATGGCTGCCACAAATACATCTTCAAGTTGACTTTGCCAGCCTCACTCACGGCCACTCCATCTTGAATTAATAGTTGCTTTTGTCGTTCTAAATCCGCTCCTGTCAAAGAGATTTTTCCTTGGCTATTCAATACTCGAAACCAGGGCAAAGTGGAACCTTCTGGTAAATTTGATAAGAGCCGACCCACTTGCCTTACATAACCTGGGTAGCCCGCCATTGAGGCAATCAGTCCATAACTGGAAATCTTGCCTTTGGGAATTTGCTTTAAAACATAATAAATTTGCTGTTCAAATATGGTCATGAATTAAGGTAAACCTATTTATCGTTCGTTATTAATCGTCATCATCGGTTCTTATTAGAGTCTAAAATGAATGGGTGGGCGTTGTCATTACTGCTATGAATTAAGAGCACAAGATGTAAGCTTGATGAAAAGTTAGGCAAACAAACCAGAGTCAACAGTTTAACCTTGCAATACCGTAAAGCTTTCGCCATAATCACCGCACTCTTAAGTTGCTTCGCAATGAAAGATACAAAATCAATGGAGGCCCTGGTCCTCCCGCAATACTAGTTCGTGAACTTGGTCAGGCCCGGAAGGGAGCAGCCACAGCGGATGATGTGTGTGCCGGGATGTGGCTGGGGCTTCCACCTATCTGATATCTGCAAAATAAGTCTGCATAAATTGCAAAGAAGTTTGCATATTTGCAGGATAAGCCTGCATAGCCTACTTTTAGTTGTAAGTTTACAACAACATGGGTTTTCCCATATTTGATCAAACTGAAAAACCTTCTCATACCTATCGTATTTCAAAGTCATTTTCGGCCATAAAATCGTTTGTTTTTCTAGCTTCAAATTTTCCCCAATAAAATTCAAGTGAAAGACATGCAACTCACTTCGTAATTGCTAATTAAAAGTGAATAATTAGCAATTAACTGTCTGAGGATTTGCTGAAATGATATTAAGTCTATTTGCAGCAAGCTTTTCCTCTGATGCAGACCCGGTTAACGATAAGGCTATTCATCGCTTTGCTTACCCTACTGCCGATACTTGTGTGTTAACGCATATTGTCATGAAGATGGCCGAATCGATGTATAAGCCGGAGGGTCGTTACTATAAAATTGGTGTAGGGTTGATTGATTTGATTAATGGCAAACATACTCAAATAGATTGGTTAAATCCACAACAAGAAAACACCAAATTAATGCAAGTACTTGATGGTTTGAATCAACGCTATGGTACGGATAGCGTGTTTATTGCGGCGCAAGGTATAGAGCAAAAATGGGCAATGAGGCGTGACAGGTTAACACCTCAGTATACGACGAGATGGGGTGATATACCGGTGGTGAGGTGTTAGATTAAATGATATTTGCCCCAAACCTTCTCAGACGCAACTAACTTACCACTTAGTCAGTACTGCAATAGAATAAATTAATCTAATCCCTGTTTTGGGTACTTATACGGAAGGTTTCCGCAGTTCTATCCTGAAACTCTATGTCGATTCACACAACAGGTTGATACCTGTTGAGTTTCATAGTGAATGGCAGCAACATAGACGGAATGCAAATACAGAATAATTCTCTCTATAAATCGTTAACAATCGCAAATAGGTTGATCAATCTAGGTAAAAACAAATGAAACTAAGACTACTAAAAATAAAAAATTTTCGATGTTATCGTGAAGAAATAGCAATAGGTTTTGATGATTTAACAGCTTTAATTGCACGAAACGATACTGGTAAGTCGACAATCCTTGAGGCATTAGATGCTTTTTTCAACTTGGATAAGTTGGAAAGTGGGGATCGTTCTACAGGATTGTCAAATTCAATATCGGTTGAAATAACTTGTGTATTTAAGGATGTTCCACGTGAACTTATAATTGACACTGACAATCAAATTTCACCAGCGCATGAATACCTTCTCAATCAAGACGGTGATTTAGAAATTTGTAAGGTCTATAAGGGAGCTGCATTAAAGTGTGAAGAAATTACTTTAAGTGCGTTACATCCAACTGCAGAAAATTATGATGATTTGTTGAGTCTGACGATCACACAACTTCGAAGGAGAGCAAATGACCTAGGCGTTGACCTATCGCCTGTTAACCAGGCGGTAAAATCTGCAATTAGGCATGCTATATGGACACACGTATCTGATTCTCAACTAAACAAGCAGTTAGTAAGCCTGGATATAAAATCTAGTGTCTGGAAACAACTTCAAAACATACTTCCGTTATATCAGCTTTTTAAAGCTGATAGACCAAGCTCAGATCAAGATGCAGAGGCTCAAGACCCAATTAAGTTTGCAATCAAAGAAGCACTGAAAGATAAAGCTGCCGAACTTGAACTGTTAGAAAGTTATGTCCGTGAGCAAGTAGAAAATGTAACTAGCAAAACGATCGAGAAGCTTCGAGAAATGGACCCTGACTTGGCGAACCAGTTAGACCCGAAGTTTTCATCTTTTAACTGGAGCAAAGTATTTTCTGTTTCACTGACTAACGAAGATCAGATTCCACTCAACAAGCGAGGTAGTGGGGTTCGACGCTTGTTTTTAATCAACTTCTTTAGAGCAAAAGCTGAACAGTTAGCATCAGTACGTGATGTGCAAGATGTAATATTTGCCATTGAAGAGCCAGAAAACTCACAACATCCGAATAACCAGTTGTTGTTGCTAGACGCACTGACAGAGTTGTCTCTGGATCCACAGCATCAAGTTTTGTTTACAACTCACAATCCTGTTTTAGCTGGGCGTATTGATCACGATTGCATTAGATTCATCGATAAAAGTGCGGATGGAACTCGTTACATTGCAGAAAATGACGATACTACTTTTGAGCGAATCAAAGATAGCTTGGGAATGTTTGCAAACCATAATGTTAGGGTGTTTGTAGGTGTTGAGGGTCCTAATGATATTGAATACTTGAAACGTATGTCAGCTATTCTTGCACCTACCGAAGCCGATATCGCAGATTTCGCTGAGGCTGAATGCACTGGAAAGTTAGTGTTTATTCCGATGGGAGGCTCAACACTTGAATTATGGACTAGCCGACTAGAGGGGTTAGACTTGCCTGAAGTACATATCCTTGACCGTGATATAGAACCTCCTGCTAGCGCGAAGTACCAAGATGCAGCCGATAGAGTTAATGCCAGGGGACAACGCTCATTTATTACTAATTCACGAGAAATGGAAAACTACATCCATTACGAGGCAATTAACGAAGCTTTTGAACTCTCGCTGGAAAATAACTATTCTAGCTTTGACGATGTGCCTACTTTAGTTGCTATGGCGGTTCATGAAGCATCTGAATCAACAAGAGAATGGCATGAAATTAATGACAAGAAACGTGGACAGAAAGAAAGCAAAGCCAAGAAAAAGCTAAACCGTGAGGCTATAAGCTGCATGACTCCAGCTCGCCTAACACAAGTCGATCATGCAGATGAAGTAAGGTTATGGCTGCGCGAGATTAGTCAATACGTTCTGTGAGTGTTATCAAACTGTTTAAGAGTGATTCGCAACGCTTGGCGTTCTCGCTATGCGTTGCGTCTTGTGTTCAAGGCGATATACGGGAGATTAGGCATTGTGTTGCTCACACCTTAAATTCTCAAAATAGTGTATTATTTCAGTGGTTTATTTAGGTGCAAAGGTTGTATATGAACAAGTCTTTGACAGACCAAGAACTTGAGTATGTTGCTCAGGTTATAAAGGACAAGATTTTCGTACCTCGTAATCGAAAGCGAGTTACAGTATTTTTGTGTGGTGCAGACATAAAGAATGATAAGACAGCACGCTCTCAAATGGCTGCTGTTTTTTCACATTATCCTCGATATGAATTATTGTATCCTGAGGACTTATTCGATGATTTGCTAGCGGGCCAAGGTCAACATAGCTTGTTGAAGCTTGAGGGAATACTAGCCGATAGTGTCGATGCAATAGTATTATTCCCAGAAAGTCCGGGGTCATTTGCTGAGATCGGAGCCTTTTCCAATAATGAGCAACTTGCTCGAAAAATGGTTGTTCTTTCGAATAAAAGATATAAAAGCAATAAGAGCTTTATTAACTATGGCCCTTATCGATTAATAAAGTCATCAGGCACAGGAAAAGTTATCCATATCAACTACGACCATTTGACTAATCCTGATGAGTATCATCGAATCTATCGCAATGTTAACAACTATATAACTCAAATACGGAGAGAGCATCCCGTAGAAAAGGATGTTGCAAATATACTAGAAGCTGAAAATTTCATTCTTCCTTGCATCTATTTACTTGATAAACTTAATAACGTAATGCTGTCAAAATTGATTGGATTTGCGACCAATCAAGATAAGGTGTTATGTGATATCGCTACCAAGTCATCGCTCGGAAGATTAGCTTTTAAGAAGTACATATCACGAACTGCTACCGGTTACCAAGTAACTCCTTTAGGTGCTGAGTATGTTAGAAATACATTTAATAACAAATACTTGGATAAGGTTAGGATTGAGATATTGAATGCGGAAAATCGTAGGAATGCTAGTGTGTGTTATGATAGAATCGTCTCTGGCGCGCACCCTTAGCGAATGAGCTTACTTAGTTCATTGGATAGCGTTTCGCTATCCTGCATACAATCTGATTCAATGCCGCATGAAAATGTGCAGAGCCAGAATACAGTAGTTTCTGGAACTGCACATTTTCATCCGCGACTTAAGACGTAAGGGTGTGTCGCCACAATGACCTCAAAAAATATATACAGCCTCAAAAATATTGGGCTCCCTGCAATGGCATCTATTGATGATTTTGCGAATGAAGCTCGACTTTCTCCTGGTAAAATTCGTTATCTTTCTGCCACCGCTGAATCTCACTACAGAATCTATCCAATTCCTAAAGTAGGTGGAAAGAGCCGACTTATTTCTCAACCATCTAGAGAACTTAAAGCTGTGCAGGCTTGGATCTTGAGAAATATCTTGGACAAGCTTTCATCATCTCCATGCTCTAAAGGCTTCGAGATTGGAACGTCAATCTTAGATAATGCACGCCCTCATATTGGTTCTAACTATGTATTAACGATAGATCTAGAGGACTTTTTTCCCAACGTTTCAGCATCTAAAGTATTTGGTGTATTTAGTTCTATTGGGTACAACAAAGAACTGTCGATCTTGCTCACCAACTTGTGTACATACAGTGGGGGACTACCTCAAGGCGCTCCAACCTCTCCCAAACTCGCGAATCTAGTATGTGCAAAACTAGATGCTAGAATACAAGGCTATACCGGACCACGAGGTATTGTTTACACTCGTTATGCTGATGATATGACATTTTCTGCTCATACGGCGTCTAAAATTCGAAAAGTTAAACATTTTATCGGTACAATCATCAGCGATGAAGGGTTCAAGATTAATCATAAAAAGACAGCCATATGTGGCACCAAGCGGCAGAAAAAAGTTACTGGTCTCATCCTTTCGGAGAGCAGTGTTGGGATTGGACGTGTGAAACATAGAGAAATTAGAGCAAAGCTTCATCATTTATTTACAGGCAAGTCAGCAGAGTTTTCTCATGTTAATGGGTTACTGTCATACACTTATTCTGTAGATCGACGTTCATATAATAAGTTGTACTCTTACATTGCAGGTTTAAGTAAAAAATACCCTAACTCAAACGCAATTATAGAAATTAGCCCTAAAATCGTATAACAAACTGTTAAGAATGATTCGCATCGCGTGGCTGATCTGTACTGTCAATACTGGGGGCAGTCCAACTTTCCATACCTGTAGTTATCCAAGATTTTCTAATTTAGAAAAGTCACTGGCTCATTTTTGTCCAAAAATTGCTTAAACTGTTTAGTCGAGAAGTAAGATGAAGAAGGTCTTCTGAAAGTAACTTTCTTACAGGATTATGATCGGCATAAACATTATGCAAGCTATCACTTCATTTTTATGCAGACTTTTATTGCAAAATGGTATGTAAGTTACTGATTGGTTCGACTGGTTATGCAGACTTTTAGTTGTAAGTTTACAACAACATGGGTTTTCCCATGTTTGATCAAACTAAAAAAATCTTCTCATACCTATCATATTTCAAAGTCATTTTCGCTCATAAAATCGCTTGCTTTTCTAGCTTCAAATTTTCCCCAATAAAATTCAAGTGAAAGACGTGCAACTCCCTTCGTAATTGCTAATTAAAAGTGAATAATTAGCAATTAACTGTCTGAGTTGTGCCTCATAATAGTATTCTCCCATTTAACGAAGTTAGATGCCCAAAGTGCTGTAAAATGATGGTAATGTTCTGGTTTTAGTTTGAGGTTCCGGCTAAAGATGAGAAAGTAGTTTGGGTTGGTTAATAGTTGAAAACACGCTTATAGCAATGTGTTCTGAGAATGTTATTTTATTTTTTTCATTGTTGCCTTTGTTTTCATTATAAATGTATAAGAAGGTATTGAACGGTCGGATATAAATATCTAATTGTAAGATAAAGATGACTGTGGACTTTTTATCAAGTCATTTAATTGGCGTCAATGGAATGATTCATCAAGGTTTTTAAGAGGGAAGTTATGTTTACATTGGAAGTCGAAGCGGGGTTGGAGCTGGCACTCGTTGAGCCTAAATTAGCATCTAAATACTTTAAAATTGTCTCAAATCAGCGGGATTATTTAAGTGAATGGTTAGCTTGGCCAAGTTATGCGGAAAATGAAGAGTTCTTCCTAGATTTTATTAAGAAATCATTACACGATTATGCTGATGGTAAGTCATTAGTTTGTACGATGATGTTTAAAAATGAGGTGGCAGGTAATATTAGTTTTAATAGTATCAACCACGATTTACAAAAAGTAGAAATTGGTTACTGGCTACGCCGTGATTTACAGGGTATGGGCATTGTCAGTAAGTCTTTATCGATGCTTATAAATTATGCTTTTACGGAATTGAATATGCAGAAAGTTGAAATATCAGCCGCGGTCGATAATCAAGCCAGTCGTAGAGTTTGCGAGCGTTTGGGCTTCCAATTAGAAGGCATTATAACTCGCGCTGAAAATCTAAATGGCCGTATAGTTGACCATGCTGTATATGGCTTAAATCGGACTCATTAGTGTGATTAGTATAAAGCAGGAAACATTCAAAATAATTAACTTGAAATAGCAGGGTAAAAAGCGGCCGTATAAGCCGCTTTACATTATTTGAATGAGTCACTAAGAGTGAGGATTATTTCTTATACATTGATATAGTAGATAAGATTTCCCCGTTGTTACTTAGAGTGCGACGATTCAGAACGCCTTGGTCCCAATTCTTACCTGCTGGGGCATATTCCCAACGGTTAAATTTTATATCGTTGCTATCACAAGTTTCAGCTTGGTTAGGCTGGTCACTATCACACCAACGAATGGTGGTATTTAGCTGAGTTAAAGTTGCCTTACTTTCGTTACCCGCACCATTTGTGGTAAACCACCAGAAATCCATGTCGGCGAGTTCTTCATAAGTTGCCGTTTCTGAAATTTCTTCCGTTTGGCAGTTACCGATGAATTCATCTCCCTCAACAGTCATGCCATTTTCATGGAATGTGATGGTGCTTTTGGCTGTCACATCACAGTTTGGACGCGTTTCCACTGCTTGCCATGTGCCTTTAAAGTCAACGTATCGTTCTGCTGTAGGGCTATCAATCAGATAAGCAAAATTTAATGATTCTGAACGACGACCTTTAGAAATACCACTGGTCGCAAGGCGTTTTTTCACTTCAGTATAAACACCGGTGATAGCATCATAACTGGTGGATAAGTGATCTTTTTGCATTGCCGAACCATCTTGCTTCTCACTGTCATCGTATTCAGTGATATTAAAGCCGGTTAGTTTGGCTTCTGAGCAGTTTGCGTCTGCTAGGCATTCATAAAGGACGCCATAGTCTTTAATGTTTTCCCACTCGTATTTCAGATCCGCTTTTTCCGTAAATTCTGGAAGAAGAAGAGCGAAAGTATAGCGATCATTGAGTTTGTACAAAGGATTGGCTGTATCTAATGGTGCGCCATTACATAAGTGAAGACCATCAGCTTTATCTGGGTTTAAGTATTCGGCGTCAACATCTTCCTCGTCTAGACAGGTAAGGTAATAAGGCGTGTACACTGAGCTTGTCGTCTGAGTATCATTGGAGCCTTTTAAGATGGTTACATGTTGATCATCCAAACGTAAAGTACTATTTGGCATGCCACGAGTAGCATTAAATACATCATCAGGCAGAAGCTTGTCTGCGTAAACATAAAGCTGTGCATCTTTACCGTTATTTTGTGCAGACAGTGTCGATGTAATGATGCGAAGGTACTTGCCTGAGCCTTTTTGCCAATCGGTCAAAGGCTCTTTGCTTCCGCGCTCAAGGTTGGTTAACGAGTCGTTTAGATGAGCGAGTGCTTGTTCTTCTGTTACCCAGTCAGTGAGATTCAGTTCTGATTTAAGAGCAGAGGCTGAGTCTAAATCATGTAGCATGACATTATTCAATGCGCTAATCATGCTAGGACTTGGCGATTTAATGCTGTCAGGAAGGGTAATTGAGCCATTACCTGCATCATCCATGCTTTGTAAGATACGTGCTAGGTTTAAAGCTTTTTGGAAATTACCCGTAGCCTCAAATGGCGAAGTAATAGTTCGAGCGGATGTGTTACCAATTCTTAAGCCATTTTTACCACCTAAGAAGAAAGAAACAGTATCGCCTTCTTCATAATCGTAACGACCTTCTGCATCGGTAAAGCCTGATTTACCACTTGGTTGAGCTTCGTAATACAAGCCTTCGACTGCGGCATCAATAAATTGGCCTTGAGTTGCTGTAGTTTGTTTTACTGGTGTTGACGTATTATCTGAAGAATCACTTCCACAGCCAGAAAGTATCAATGCTGATAAAACTGATGTGGCAATAACTGTGTGTTTGAATGACATAATGTCCCTTGATGATGTAATTAATATCAAAAATTTTCAGGGGGTAACCCCTTGATTTTAATATTATCCTGAAAGTGGATTTAATTTCGAATTGATTTTGTAACTAATCTTTTCTTTTCAATCACTTACAGTTAATTGATTTCTCTTTTATTTGTTTTTATGTTTACTGGTTTAATTTTTTGTAAAGATGCTTGTTTTATAGTGTTTTGTTTTTATGTGGATATTCAGATTTAATGTTAAAAATAATATCAACCTATTGATTAGCAAGGGCACTTTTTGATTTTTGATTTCGGTTGTAATTGTTTTTTAATTGAGCTTATTTTATAGAATGAAGATGTTGCCTTGGAAGGGCGGAGTGAGAAGATGAACATACTTAGAAAAGTGACAATGGGCTGAAAATAAAGACCTTTTACCAGGTGGGATAACAGGTTAAAGAAAGGGGGAGATGATTTATTGGTCATTTTGACTAGCTATTTCTGCAGATTTTTATACTTATGAAGTAAATTCCAAGGAATATGGCATAAATAATGATTTTCAGGATGATGACTGAGGTGATGCTGATGTTCTTCATCACTAGCAATATAGTGCGTGAGGGGTAGCACTTCGACTTTTATTTTGTGGGCATCTTGTCGTTGTTGGATGTATTGTCTAGCAGCGGTCAGATGGTGCTGATGATGGCTGTAGATACCAGTGCGATATTTTACACCGACATCAGGGCCTTGTTGGTTGACGCTGTAAGGATCGATGATTTCAAACAAGGCTGCGATGAGTTGTGAAACACTGACGGTGTTAGGGTCGAAACTCACTTTGACGCATTCTGCATAACCGTCATATTCACTTTGAGTGGAGTGACTTGTCCCATTGGCGCGCCCCGCTTCCGTTTCTAACACACCGGGTACATATTTAATGAACTCTTGTACGCCCCACAGGCAACCACCGGCTAAATAAATCTCTTCCATACTCTACCTGCTTGGTTATTGTGTTTTAGTCATTGGATTCAGCGTGCAGTATGACGTGAATGGAGGTGAAATCAAAGGGTGTCCAGTGCATTGATTGCTTGAGGGCTTGATAATACGTCAGAGCATTTGTGACTGTGGGGTAAGAGGTTGTGACGCGCTTATTATCTTGGAAACTCTGGCGTTCGGGTGGTTAACAATACGTTATCTATTGGTGTAGATTGTATTCTATGGAGTCAGTCAAAGGAGAATGAACAGTGAAATTTATTTTGATTAAAGTCATCATAACTGTGGTGCTATTCGCCGCACTATTTGTTGGTGTCTATTATAAAGTACAAGGTGGCAGCTATTAAACAAACTGCTGATTAAGTGAAGTGCTTATTAATGAAATGATAATTCGCATAGAATACCAGAGATAAAAAGAAACCATTTGACCGAAAAATGTTCTGGAAAATCAATCCATAAAAGAAATATTGCCCCAGTTGTCGCTCTTGAACAACTAGGGCAAGATGAATGATGTTATCGGTAGGGCAGTTATTGGCGGTCACGCCATCGTATTAACTATTTACGGCCTCCACCCACATGGTACCGACCTCCATTTTGATGACTTTCACTTGCTGTCCTGCGCAAAGTGGTTGCTCACTTTTAACTTGCCAATTAATACCAGAATAAGCATAAAACACGTCACTTTGATGAGCGTTAATGTCTTTCTCTAGTAGAAAGGAAATCTGCGCAAAGTCAGAAGAGGTTTTTTGTAATACGGGCTTGTTCTGGAGGGATTTAAATGGTCTCCACAGTACCAGTGCCAATACCAAGGTAAGAATGATATTTGCCCAAACCGCCACGCTGAGGGTGTTGGGAAGCCACTCCATATACATACAGAAACCGCTGATCACGAAAGATAAACCGACAAAGAAGAAAATGAAAGTCGCAAACCCGAGGATCACCACTTCCAAGATCAGAGCTAAGATACCTATCGTCATAAGAACTTGCGGTAAGTAATTGAGTAACCAGTCCATAGGTTAAGCCTTAGGTTGTTTATTCAATGAATTGATAATCGACATACCTTGTGCCACTAAAGCACTCGCATCGGTGGCATTATCAGGCAATAGAACCACTGACGATTCTTTGGCAATCGCATGTTTGGCTTCGATCGCTTTGGTTGCCAGATCCAACTGAATGGCTTTTTGACCTTCTTCGGTATTAGCGGCATCACCTATGGTTTTTAACGCTTCAGCTTGGGCGTTAGCGACGGCGATGATAGCTTTAGCTTCCCCTTCAGCTTTTAAGATCTGCTCGGTTTTATCGGCTTCTGCGGCTAATACTTGAGCTTGTTTTTTACCTTCAGCAACGTTGATGGCCGCTTGTCGATCCCCTTCAGATTCTAAGATTTGCGCACGCTTTACACGCTCGGCTTTCATTTGTGCTTCCATTGATTCCATGATCGATTGAGGCGGCACAATATCTTTAATTTCATAGCGCAATACTTGGATTCCCCAAGGTTCAGAGGCGACGTTGATGGCCGACACAATATTGGTGTTGAGCAGATCACGCTCTTCAAAGGTTTTATCTAACTCCATTTTACCCAGCTCAGAACGCATCGTCGTTTGCGCCAATTGGGTCACGGCAAATACGTAATCGTCCACGCCGTAGGTAGCTTTGTAAGGGTCTAAGACGCGGAAATATAAAACACCGTCTACCACTAAAGAAATATTGTCTTTGGTAATGGCCGATTGTGAAGGTACATCTTGTGCTTGTTCCTTGAGGCTACGCACCGCAGAAATTCGATCAATAAAAGGAATGATGAAGTTGATGCCAGCGAGCTTGGTAGAGTGAAATTTACCAAAACGCTCTACCACCCAAGCTTGGTTTTGGGGAACGAATTTAATGCCACTTTTTAAAATGACGATGACAAGGATAAAGGCGACAATTAACACCAGATTATCGAGGATGAGATAAAGAGGACCGTTCATAATATTTTCCTAATATGAGAAGTGGCTTACCCAAATAATATGAGTAAGAAATACCAACAGTTTAAGGGCATTTGATCCGATTAGCTTGTTTGTTTTAAAAAAATGCGAATAAAAGAAGGATTTATCACTATAAAAGTGAGAATTTTCTTATTCTTGAATGGGTGAAATACCTAAGCGGATGAAATGAACGGACAGACAGAATGAATCAGCAAGCGCTGGGCTTCTCTCAATATGAGGCTTTGAGAGAAGCAGCGTTTCTAAAATAATTAATGTAAATTTTCAAGCCTTTGAATCGTAGCTACAATGTCGGCTGAAAGGTTGGCTTTTTGATTGCGAGCAAAATCAAACATAACCACGGTCGCACTGCCAAGAGTAACTACTTGATTAAGCTTCTTGCTCACCACTTGGTATTTCATGGTAAAACGGTCGTTTTGTAAGTCAGTAATCTTAGAGCCAATATAAAGCGTATCAGGAAACGTCACTGGGGCTTTATAGCGACAACTGGTTTCGCTGACAACAGGGCCGATGTGTGTTTTTGCCATGTTTTCTAGCAAATTAACCTGCTTAAAATAATCAATGCGAGCGGTTTCGAAATAACGAAAGTACACCACATTATTGACATGTTGCAGTGCATCCATTTCTCCCCAAGCCACGGAAATTTCTGTCACCACGGGAAAACCATCAAGTAAATGCGTCATTGCTCTTATCCTTAAAAGTCAAACGTGCGTTTAAGATAGGAGATGGCCGATAAAATACAATCGGCTTATATTAAAAGCGTGAATAGCATAGCTTTATTTCGCGCTTAGGCTAAGTGGGGCCTCGTCGTTATGATGAACGAGTTCCTCGTAGAGCCTGTTTTAATTGCTGATGGAAAGAATAAATAGCTAACCCCATGATCACGATTAAGCAGCCCAAAGCTTGTGTGAGATTGAGCGTTTCTCCCAGAAATACCCAACCAGATAATAAGCCAACCACTGGCACCAAAAGAGCAAATGGCACAACGTTGGCAGTACCATGTTTGGAGATTAAAACGCCCCATGCGGTATAGCCAAATAAAGACGCGGCAAGGATGAGGTAAGCCAGTGATAACATAGCGGTCACAGAAGGGTGGCTAACTATCTCGATAATGTGCTGGTGGTCTTCTAAAAAATAACTGGTTAAGAAAAAGGGTAAGGTTGGCAGCACCGCACCCCACACGACTAATTGCATCATGCTCGTACCGGGATAACGAGTTGAAATGGTCCGATTGCATAAGTTACCAATGCCCCATGAGCAGGCCGCCGCAAAAGTAAACAGGTAACCAAGCATGGAAATATTGGTCTCCAACACGCCGTATAGCAGTAATCCAATCCCAGCAAGGGCACATAGGCCGCCCAAGATTTGTAACCCATTGAGGCGGTCTTGATAGAGAATTACCCCCAAGAGTGCAGTGACAAACACTTGAGATTGTAAAACTAGCGATGCTTGCCCGGATGGCATTCCAATCGATAAGGCATAAAAGAGACATGCAAATTGCCCAAAGCTGATCGTTAAGCCATAAGCAGCTAACCAACGAAAAGGAATGTTAGGTTTAGGTAGAAACAACACCAAAGGAAACGCGAGAAATGCAAAACGAAGCCCTGCCATAAAAAACGGCGGAACTTCTTTTACGCCAACACTAATGACGACAAAATTCAGCCCCCATACTAAAACCACCAATAAAATAAGAAATAGGCTGCGTCGGTTCATGAGGATCCTTTAAAAAGAGTATGACGGAGTTGGATTTCACCCCATTAAGAGATGAAAGTGAAATTGAGCATGGTTGCGTTGATTCTATTCTTAACAGCTCGAGGCTTGTATATAGCGCTCTGCGGCATCCAAGCCCATTTGATAGCCGATATCCAATTTTTGTCGGTTTTTGGTTAAGCGTCCAACCGGAAAATCGTCAGGTGGCGCTATTACATGGACGGTGCAATCATTGGGCGGCGATTGGATAAACTCGATACTTTTATTGTAATTTTCGGCACGTTTTAATGTTGCTTCGGCAAGGTTTGGGTGCTGGCGAAGAAATTTTCTGATTAACCATGGGGTTTTAGAGGCTTTTTTATGGTAACCGAGCGGGCGAGATAGGATCACGGTGATGTCTTTGGCACCCATTTTATAAGCTTGTTCGACGGGAATAGAGTCAGCGACACCACCATCGGTCATTGGAATGCCTTGAATGATCGGATAATCGCGATAAGCGACCGGAACTGAGCACGAAGCTTTAAGCAGTTCGACCACATTCTCTGGTGTGGATTGAATATAATGCGCTTGGCCAGAATGAATATTGGTGGTGACAACATAAAGTGGCACGGGTTGCTGATGCAATTGCTGGATATGAATAGGAATTTCATTGAGAGTGATCTCCCACAGCCAATCTAGGTCGAGCCAATGTCCGCCTTTCATGAAACGCTTAAAATCAATAAACTCAGGGCGACAAGAATAATCGGTGATGACGGTATAGGTTCGACGATATTGCTGGGTAAGCCAAGAAGCCAAACTGGTTGAGCCGGCGGAGACGCCAATACAAAATTGGAAAGGTTGATAGTTTTGTTCTATGAACTGATCTAGGACACCGGCAGAAAAAATGCCACGCATCGCTCCCCCTTCCACAACCAAGGCTTTTTGCATAGTGATAACAAACTCCTAAAACTTAATCTATATCAATGTAACGATTTATTTCTGTTATATAAAGGTATAGTAAATCTGCGACCTTTATAAGAAAAGATTAAAATACTTAAAATCTTACAGAGTGCCCCTATGAAAAGAGTATTTCAAAGTTTAGCTGATCAAATGCGAATTACTGAGCATGATATCGACCGAAGAAAATTATTTATGTCATTTGGTGAAGAAGATATCGTACAACTCAAGGAGGTTTCTCCTTGGATAGAGCCACTTATCTCACATATAGTCAGAAAGTTTTATCAATTACAAACCGCCATTCCTGAGATTGCTTTGATTATTGGAGATCGTGAAACACTCAATAATTTGCATATGAGCATGGAACAATATATCCGTGAATTATTTATCGGTGAGTATGATCTGCATTATGTAGAAAAGCGCTTACGTATAGGTAAAGTTCACCATCGGATTGGTGTGAGTCCTAAGCTCTACCTCTCAGGGATTAACCAACTACAGCTTTTGCTTGAAGATGTCATTGATGAGAATAGTGCTGATCAAGGTTATGACAATAAAAGAGTGAAACGTGCGATACGAAAATTACTGTATTTTGATAATCAATTTGTCTTTGATACTTATATTGCTGCTTTGCAACGTGAGGTGGAATCTGCCAATACTCAATTAGAAGAGTATGCCGCACGCCTAGAAGAACAAGTAGCGGAGCGCACCAGAGCTTTGGTTGAGTTATCCATCAAGGATCCATTAACCAATTTATATAATCAGCGAGCTTTTTATGAGCAGCTTGAACAAGGCATGGCACAAGTCGAACGTACACAAGGGTACTATGCGATGCTGTATATTGATGTGAATAAATTTAAGCTAATTAATGATACCAAGGGTCATCAAGCTGGAGATGAAGTTTTAGTCTCGGTGGCTAAAGCGATCATGGCGACGATTCGTAAACAAGAAACTGCCGCTCGTTATGGAGGTGATGAATTTTGTATTTTATTCCCTAACACGCAAGCAAAAAATTTACGTTATTACTGTGAACGTTTATTTGCAGAATTTGAGAGAATTAAGCCGTTCAACGTGACCTTGAGTGCCGGGGCCGCCGAGGTGAGTCCTGAGGTGGGTTACGATCTTAATGAATTGATTCGTCGGGCTGATCAACAGATGTATTTTGCTAAGCAAGAAGCGCATAAGTTGGGCATTAGTCGTCTGAACATTGAAGACCAAACTGTCATTTTATAATCAATTATATTATTTTTTTATTTTTTACGGGCAGAGCTCTGTTTGTGTAAGAGCTCTGTTTGTATCAGAGAATAGAGTGATCCAGTATTGGGTTTTGATCGTTTTTTAGGTTAGGCATCACGCACTTTTAAAATCGTGAGGAAGGATAAAACCGTCAAGAGTAACGATGCGCCAAAGACCACTTGAAAGCTGAATATATCGGCAATCGTACCTGCTAATACCCCGCCAAGAACACCGCCAGTTTTAATCGCATTAGAATAGAGGGTGGTGATTTGGCCCATTTTTTTCGGTTTTAAATCTTGAAAATATGAGATCCCAAGGGCGGCAGTAACCCCAATAAACAGACCGTTGAGCAATTGCAATAACACAAAGCCAATGAAGCTACTGTTCACCAAGATCCCAATATAAAATACGCTGCCAGCTAAGATCGCAGCGGTGATCATTTTCTTCTTACCAAATCTCAAAGCATAACGACCAGAGAGCAACATGATCGGAATTTCAATCAGTGCTGCGGTGCCCATCATGATGCCTGCAACGGATGAATCTAACTGCAAATCATGAGTGATATATAACGGCATACTGATGATGTACATGTTGTTAGCGCAATACATAAAGACAAATGATAAGGACAATAAAATGATATTTTTATCACGCCAAATCGAGTCGCTAGGATCAAATTGTGTGTGCTTTGGGGTTGGCTCAATTTGCGGCAGCGTGAAATAAGTGACGAAACACAGAATCACAAACATGAAGGCGGCGAGCAAAAATAATTGAGTAAAACCAACGCTGGTGGCAATGAGAAAAGCAATGGGTGGGCCTATTACCCAGCCTAGAGAAATTTGAGCACGCAAAAGTGAACTAAAGGTTTCAGACGGGCGTGTGTTTCTATCTAAAATTTCACGTGCTAAGGCAAACACTTGTGGAATGGCTGCTGAGGTGGCACTGATAAAAATCGCCGAGGTGATCAGCAATACCCAGTAATCACGGTTAAAAGCAAAAATAGTAAATCCGATAACCCCCATCATATTACAAATGAGAATCAGCCTTTTACGGTCAACGCCTTGATCGGACCACCAACCAATAATTTGACTCACCAGTACGCCAGAAATCGTCATGACCATAAAAAATACCCCGATCAAGTAAGGGCGAGCCCCGACTTCTTCTGAGATAAATAAACTCATGGTCGGCATGGTGAAGGCACCAGCAATACCGACGAAAAAACAAGTAAATAATAGAGAAACCGAAGTTTGATCGGGCTGATTTCCTGGGAAAAGAGCGTAGAGAATTTTTTTCATAATCACTGTCTGGAAAGGGGAACGAAAGACCGGAACGGCAATGTGCGGATAGTAACAAAAAGCTTGCCTGAAAAATACACGAAAAGCATAAATATTATGCAATTTTACGAAGGGTAAGAGCTTGATTTTTTTAACTCGTTTGTACTATTTTTTAATCCGTTTGTACTAAGGGTGGAATTTATTGTTCAAGACTGCATAATGAATAACTAGGGTTGATTAACCCTACAGGTAGCGTTTGTTGGTCTTTTACCGTGTTATCAGCTTCTCGTGTAGGTTAACTACATCATAACTTCTCTGCCTAGCTCTTGGCTCATCAAGATAAAAAACCAACGATTCGCTGTATATATCATCGAAAAAGCTCAATAGATCTGAATTGAGGAGCAGACATTTATGGATGAGAACAACACACCGTTATTGAATTTACGTACGGTAACACCTGAAGATTATGAAGAACTGGCCGCATTAATGGATTTAGTCTTTCCTGATGTGGGAGGGGCTTGGCCAGAATCAACCATCATGGACCTGATCACCCAATTTCCTGATGGCCAAATTTGCATTGAAGATAACGGCAAACTCATCGGCGCTGCCTTGACCATTAAAGTCGATTATTCTCGTTTTTCACTTCCCCATACTTACACCGATATCGTCGACAGCAACAACGTAGCGCAGCACAATCCTAAAGGTGATGCCATCTATGGTTTAGATGTTTTTGTTCATCCCGACTATCGAGGTTTACGTTTAGGTCGCCGTTTATACGAAGCCCGTAAAGAATTGTGTCGTGGTGATAACTTAAAAGCCATTTTAACGGGGGGACGGATTACTGGCTTTAAGCAATACGCCGATACCATGCAAGTGAGTGAGTATATTGAAAAAGTAAAACGCCAAGAAATCCACGATCCTATCCTGTCCTTCCAGCTTTCCAATGACTTTGATGTCAAACGTTTAATGCGAGGTTATTTACCGGAAGATGAAAAATCTCAAGGCTATGGAACCTTACTGGAATGGGATAACATTTTTTATGAAGAAGAAGTCACTTCTATTCATGCTACCGAGAAAAATATTGTCCGTATCGGGGTCGTTCAATGGCAAATGCGCCATGTTATGTCTTTAGACGATTTAGTCAATCAAGCCGAATTCTTCATTACCTCCCTTGCGAATTACCAATCTGACTTTGCTTTATTTCCCGAGTTTTTCAGCGCGCCATTAATGGGGTTAGCTCCTGACTTACGTTCTGTTGAAGCGATGCGTTATTTAAGTGAATATTCTGATGAGATCATTCATCGTTTCTCCCACCTAGCAGTGACCTATAACATCAACATTATTGCAGGAAGCTTGCCTGTTCAACGTGATGGTAAGATGTACAATATTGCATACATGTTACACCGTGACGGAACCATCGAAGAACAATACAAAGTTCACATTACACCACATGAAGAATGGGATTGGGTGATCGAAGGGGGTGATAAAGTTAAGGTTATTGAAACTGACGCCGGTAAAGTTGGGATCTTAATTTGTTATGACGTTGAATTCCCAGAGTTAGGACGAATGCTAGCAGAGCAGGGGATTCAAATTCTCTTTGTACCGTTTTGGACTGACACCAAAAATGGTTATTTACGTGTGCGTATTTGTGCTCAAGCGCGTGCTATTGAAAATGAATGCTATGTCGCGATCAGTGGTAGCGTAGGGAATTTACCTCGTGTTGATAATGTGGACATTCAATACGCACAATCGGCGGTGTTCTCACCTTCGGATGTATATTTCCCCCATGATGCGATCATTGCCGAAGCCGATCCAAATACAGAGATGATGATTTATGCTGACGTGGATCTTTCTAAGCTGAAAATGCTGCATAGTGAAGGCTCGGTGACGAACTTAAAACATCGTCGCCCAGAGCTATACCAATTTTCACCGGTGAATAATCGAATAAAAAAATAACTCGTTGCGTGTTTTGCCAATGAGAATCAGGCCCAGATCACTCATTGGCATTACCGATTTGTAAAATTGGTTTAATCCATTTAGTAAAATCAAGAAATTAGACGACACTTAAAGAACCGGAGACAAAATAAGAGCCTAGATAGGCAATAATCCAAGGAGTTCTTTATTATGGCATCATTAAAAGTTAGAGATTACATGCGTCCTAGAGCGGTGACATTTACCGCCGATATGTCCATGCCAGCGGCTTTAGACAAAGTATTAAACGCCCAAAACATTGGTGGGCCAGTGGTGAATGAGAAAAATGAAGTGGTGGGTTTTTTATCCGAACAAGACTTATTAAATCGACTAGTGCAAGTTAGTTATCACTGCCAAGACACCCATTCTGTCGGGGACTGTATGCGTGTTGATGCATTAACCATTAGCCCTGAAATGTCAGTGATTGAGCTAGCTAATATGATGCAAGAAGGGAAACCGAAAGTGTATCCGGTAGTGGAGAATAAAAAGTTAGTTGGGATCATTTCTCGTCGTGAAGTGTTAAAAGCGATTCGAGATAATTTAGATAATTGCTTTAAGCATCAATTGTAATACCAAGCACACTTTGTGCTTATTGGGTCAATGTTGCTATATTAAAGGTCGTATTAATGCGGCCTTTTCTTTTACCTATTTTAGGCACGCGCCCTAAAAATAGTGATATAGTTAAAACTTTCATGCTAAACGTTGTCACCATTTCATTTATTTTGTGATCTTAATCTATAAAACATTTGAGTTGGTGCAATAGAGTAGCGTTATTCATTATTAAGTGATTATCCAATAGCACTCAACCAATTGAATTTGGTTACTTATTAAAATAAGGAGCACATTGTGGCACCAACAAACTCTCAAAATGTTTTTCACTTAGGTGTAAACCAACAAGATCTGAACGGCGCAACATTAGCGATCATTCCTGGGGATCCAGCACGCGTAGAAAAAATTGCCAACGTGATGGATGAGCCTGAGTTTTTAGCAAGTCACCGTGAATACACTGTGTATCGTGCCAAACTTAATGGTCAATCAGTTGTAGTCTGCTCAACGGGTATTGGTGGTCCATCTACCTCTATTGCGGTAGAAGAGTTGGCTCAATTGGGTGTACGTACTTTCTTACGTGTTGGTACTACTGGCGCCATTCAACCACACTTAAATGTGGGCGATATGATTGTGACTACTGGCTCTGTTCGCCTTGACGGTGCAAGCCTACACTTTGCTCCAATGGAGTTCCCTGCTGTTGCTGATTTTGATGTGGCAACCGCAATGAAACAAGCGGCTTTAGAAGTCGGTTGTAAAGTGCATACTGGTGTTACTGCATCAAGTGATACTTTCTACCCAGGCCAAGAACGTTACGATACTTTCACAGGCCGTGTAGTATCTCGCTTTAAAGGTTCTATGCAAGAATGGCAAGATATGGGTGTATTGAACTTTGAAATGGAATCAGCAACTCTATTAACCATGTGTGCAAGCTCTGGCTTAAAAGCGGGTTGTGTTGCGGGCATTATTGTTAACCGCAGTAAAGATGAAATCCCAGATCATGAAAAATTGAAGCAAGCAGAAACGCGCTCAATCCAAGTTGTGGTTGAAGCGGCGAAAAAACTACTGTAATGCTCATCACTCGCTCTAGATAGTGAGTATGACTGATATGAAGAAGCCCAGATTGACTGGGCTTTTTTGTATTGAGTTTTTTATGCTGAGATTTGGTTTTGTGCTGAAATTTGGTTTTTGTACTGAGATCGGGTTTTGTACTAAGAAAAAAGTTAGAGAATTTCTTCGTGACCACCGGCCTCATTAAACCAAGAGGTTAAATAGGTTTTAAGATCTTTTAATTCTTCAGGGCCAATGAGCGCCAATCCTAAGTCTTGCGCTCTGGAAATGTCATTATGGCGCATAGGACGGAAGCTCACTAACATGGCTCGAGCTTGTAATCCACCCAATAAGTCACGTAATGATTCTAGCTTATACAGCGTATCGTCACCGTCATCGCGCATGCCTTTGGTTTTACATTCAATAATATGCAGCTTATTGTTCACAACCGTCGCCACATCTAATTCGTTACGAACTTCTCGGCCACCACTTTCGCGATAAACTTGAACGTTGAGTGAATGATCTTGAATAGTAGGCAGTTCATCTTGAATTTCTCTGACGGTATTATGCACTAGGTTTTCTAACCATTCGCCGTTAGAGAATCGACGCGCATCTTCATTAAAAAACGTCAGAATACCTTTTTCATAAGTAGCTAATTTAATGTCGACCAGATCGGAGATCAACATATCTAATTCACGATAGCCTTGTTGTTTGTCTGAGAGAGCAACATCAAGTTTTTGTTCTTTACGGCAGGTCGTTGCAAGATAGTTCAAGGTAGCTAAGCCAGGACCTAATTCTAAGGCGTTACTTGCCCAGCGTTTACCCAGTTCATGTAATTTTGCATCCAGTGGTGCAGGGATTTCGTTAGCAGGAAATTCACTTCGAGCCCCAAAAATGGTTAAGTAATCACTGATACGGATGTGGTCTTGAACTTGTTGCTCGGGCTGGTTATCTGGATAAAGCCAACATTGGTTGTCACTAAAAGGTTCCACCACAAAAATCGGCCAATTGTAACTGCGAATGACTTCATAAACGGATAATAAACGGTGTCTTAATCCACAGCTGGCATTGAGTACAATTCTTTCGTTACGTTCTCTTAGGCGTTCGGCCAGTTGTTTGACTTTATTTTTGATCGCTGACGTTTGTACCGCATTCGGGATTTCAAAAAATTCACTACTGATCCCTCGAGATGATAGGACTTGTTCAAGCCGTTGGTACATTTCAGTTTGTGAATTATCACCAATAAATGCCATGTGTGTACATTCAGAGCGGTTATCTAAAAGCGGGGTGATTAAACGAACGGGATCTTGATCTATGATTCCAACATGAACCGCCATCTTAAATTCCTTTATTAGCAAAGCTAAAGTTTTTTAATAAAATCAATGACTCAGCTTTTATGTGTCGAGTGAGTATGGTAACGATTCACAACACATGAAAGCGGAGTAATCGACAAGTTGAGACAGACACACTCACCATAAAAGGTGTTACTACATTACGTGCGAGAGTGGTGATATCTTCTCTTCTTACCAATATGTGGATGACTGGGTGTAATAACAAGTCACCCTAGGCATTATCTTCTATATCATTATGTTAGTTGGATATTTTTTGAGATAAATGCCGGTTATTTATAGCTAGACCCTCAAAAGTGTGACAGGTTCCAAATTAAATTGGATTTCAGCTGAAATTTCAGGAGCCTAACGACATTGAGTAAGAGAAAATATTGTTATATTTAGAGGGTTAGCGCATACTAATAGACTCTTTTTATGGTAGTGCGGTAGGAGTAAAGCATGGCTGAAGAAACCATTTTTAGTAAGATAATTAATAAAGAAATTCCATCGGATATGTTATATCAAGATGATCTCGTTACCGCTTTCCGAGATATCAACCCTAGAGCACCAAGTCATATACTTATCGTTCCGAATAAATTAATCCCAACCACCAATGATGTGGCAGAAGAAGACGAATTAGTCATGGGACGTTTATTCACCGTAGCCAAAAAACTAGCGAAACAAGAAGGCATTGCCGAAAATGGTTATCGCTTGATCGTCAATTGTAACGCTCACGGTGGGCAAGAGGTTTATCATATCCATATGCATTTAGTGGGTGGTGAACCATTAGGTCCAATGCTCGTTAACTGATTTTACGGCTAACTCATATACGGTTAACCGACGCAAAGGTTAACAGTCCTAAACGTCGGAACGAATTAACCTAATAATTAGAGATATGATTACACCAACAACTTTAATAGCTGTAACACAAAGCAAGGATTACGGGTGGCTAAAGGCTGCTCGTATGAGCTTACTCATTACCTCTAGCTTGACCGTAACAGCGTGCGCCAATTTATCTGCGGGTAATTTGTTTAGCCATTATTCGGCACAGAATCAAGATATCTATCAAGAGGTTGAGCGTGGTGATTATCAAAATGCGGAATTGGAGCTGGTAGACTCGGAGGTCGGTGGCCCGATTTTAAGTAATATGGAAAAGGGTCGAGTGTCTTTTCTTGCGGCAAATTACCCTAATAGCTTTAGTGCTTTTCAATTAAGTGATGAAGCGTATAAAACCTTGGCTGAACGAGCGACGGTTTCGGTATCGGAAGGGGCCAACCAAGTCGGCTCATTAGCCACCAATGATAACCTCACCACCTATAACCCTGCCGATTACGAGCTAGGGTATTTGCATTTGTATTTAGGGTTGAACTATTTACAAAAAAATGATTTACAAGGTGCGCTCGTTGAAATGCGCCGGGCGAATCAGGTTCAAGAACAAGCGAAAAAAAATCGTGAATCGGAATTACAAGACGCTCAACAACAAATGGTCAGTAGTGGTGTAAAGCCTAATTTAGGCAGCATTATTTCGCAATATCCTGATGCGGGTAAGACTTTGCAAGCAATACAAAATGGCTATTTATTGTATTTGTCGGCCACTTTATTTGAGGCAGATAACCAATTAAACGATGCCTATATTGATTACAAACGTGCTTTAGCCGTCACACCGAATAATAGGGAAGTCATTGATTCGACCATTCGTGTCGCGAAAAAGCTGGGAATGCGTCAAGATTTAACGTCTCTTATTAAACAATATGGTGACACCAAAGCCGTCCCAAGAGGTCAAGGACAACTCATTGTGATTGATGAACGGGGCGTGGTAGCACAACGAGGCAGTTGGCGTTTGTCGTTACCGATTTGGGATAGCTCTGGGCACAGTAAAATTTATTCAGTGGCATTACCTGTATATAAAAATGTGAAGCCGCAAAAATTTACCCCGCTGCAATTAAATAATCAGCCGTTAACTGCTAGCCTTTTAGCAGACACCAATTTAATGGCAGTTAACGATTTGAGTGAAAGAATTCCTGCAATGGTTCTGAAACAAGGGTTACGCTTGTATACTAAAGATCAGCTACGCCACCAAGCCGCTAAAGTGGACAGTTCCGGTGTTTCAGAATTGGTCGCCAATATTTGGAATATGGTTACAGAGCAACCCGATACTCGAAGCTGGCAAACGCTTCCTGCTCAAGTGTACAGTAGTAGTGTAAATTTACATTCTGGGCAATATACGATAGAAGCGGGCGCTAAACAGTTCACTATTGAGATAAAAGAAAACCGCAGAACATTTGTCTGGCTGTCTCGCCAAGGAAATGCTGTCACTATGTGGTATAAACAATTAGGAGTCATTCAATGAAAAAATGGTTAATTGCAAGTTTAGGTATTATCGCGCTTGCTGGGTGTTCAAACACCAATACTGCTGGGTTGCGAATTGATAGTGCCAGTCAACAAGTCCTGTACAGTAATTCTGGTTTAGACGATGACTTGACCATTGATTCTATTGATACTCAAGAGAATAATGGCAATACTCGTGGCTTGGTGAGAATCGTTAATAATTCTCAAGATACGCAAAATTTACAATATCGTTTTTATTGGTATGACGACCAAGGTTTGGAAGTGAATGCGAAGCAAGGTGCTTGGCGTCAATTCATTCTACGTGGTTATGAATCAATGACTTTAAGTGAAGTGTCAGTGAATCCGAATGCCACTCAGTTTCGCATTCAAATTCGCCCACAAGATTAATGAAAGGAAGTAACAGATGAAAAAAACTGCAATTGCATTATTAGGTCTAGCGGTCATTCTAGGCGGTTGTTCGAACAAGGTTCAGTACGGTGATGCTAACGCAGCGGAAACGACGACTGTAGATTTTGGTTCAACTGACCTACAAAAAATTGCCAATGAAATGGCTGATAGTATGCTTGCTTCTGGTTCCGTAGCAGCGATCCAAGGTCGTCCAATTGTTTATGTGGATAATATCCGTAATAAAACCAGTGAGCACATTGATACTGAGTCTATTACCGATTCCATCACGACGAAGATGTTGAACTCAGGTAAATTCCAATTAGTGGATATGACAAAAATTGAAGACGTACGTAAGCAATTAAACTTCCAAAACAATGATGAATTGGTTGACCAAAGCAGTGCGATCAAATTTGGTCAAATGATGGGCGCACAATACATGTTGTACGGTAACCTATCTAGCATTGTTAAAAATGCCGGCAGCGACAAAGATGTTTATTACAAAATGACCATGCGTTTAATGGATCTTAAAACTGGCCTTATTCAATGGGCTGATGAAACTGAGATCCGTAAACAAGAATCGAAAAGCTTCTTTGGTATGTAAGGTTGCGCGTTACTGAGTACTGGCAACAAGCCCTTAAACAGGAACCCAGTTTAGTTGCTTTAGAGGCGTGGTCTAAACAGCCTATTTGTGCTCAGCCGCTGTCAGGGGGCTTGACCAACCAATGTTGGAAGGTCTCCACGCAATGTGGTCGTCATTATGTATGGCGGCCACATTCTCTTTCTACACAGATCTTATCTATTCATCGTTCGCATGAATATCATATTTTATCGGCCTTACAGTCAGCGCCATTCTCTCCCAAGGTTGAAGGTCTTTTTGCACAAGGCTTATTGGTACAATGGGTCGATGGGGACACGCTCACTCAAGTTGCCCAATACGATGCCCTTGCGAGCGTCATGAAGTGCTTATCCAATCTACATCAATACTCAATTAAAGATGCGGTTGCCCATCCCCGTTTGGTGGAGTCAGCCAACATTCGGTCATTTGATTATGCTCATTGTATTCAAGGTTACTGGCAAGCATTACAACCTGAACAGCGTACGCCGATTTTACAGCGGCGATTAGAGACGTTTTTATCGCAATATGATGTGCTTTATCGAGAAACCTTAGCCCTTGCGCCAGTGTGCTTATGTCACTTTGATTTAGGTGACTATAATATTATTCAAACGGATGATGCTAAGTTAGTGATCATTGATTGGGAATACGCGGCGCTAGCAAGTCCAATATTGGATGTGGCCATCAGCATCTTGGCAGGGCAATTTGATGTTCAATTAAGCGTTACCAGTTATGCTCAATGGCAGGGTATTAATGAATCGGCATGGTGTGAGATGATTTTACGTTGGTTGCCGCCGTTGCGTTTTATGGCACTGTTGTGGCACCAGATTGCGTATTCCTTGTATGGACGCACATCTGACAAAGAGGCGATATGCATACTGGACCGTCAATTACAGTCAGATGGTTACTAAATATCCAAGATGCGATGTTAAGAGTTACCCAGATCACTTTTCACGTTTTCTCAAAGGTTAAATTGTGCAAACAGTGGTTTAAAACCTTATTAATCATGGTAGATTGAAACAATCTATCGAGAACTGAGGATGGTTCAATGATCATTTATTTACACGGCTTTGACAGCAACAGCCCAGGGAATCATGAAAAAGTGCTGCAACTGCAATTTATTGACGATGATGTGCGCTTTATTAATTACAGTACGCTTCATCCTAAGCATGATATGCAGCATTTATTGAAAGAAGTGACCAAAGTCATTGAAGAGAGCGATGATCCATCACCGTTAATTTGTGGCGTTGGCTTAGGTGGTTACTGGTCAGAACGAATTGGTTTCTTATGTGGCATCAAACAAGCGATCTTTAATCCTAATCTTCACCCACAGGATAATATGCAAGGGCGGATTGACCGACCAGAAGAATACACGGACATTGCCACGAAGTGTATTACGAACTACCGTGAAAAGAACAAAGACAAATGTTTAGTGTTTTTATCTCGTCATGATGAGATTCGCAGTAATCAAGATGCTTATGACGAATTATCCCCATACTACAAGGTAGAATGGGATGAAAAAGAGACGCATAAATTCAAAAAAATCTCTCAGCATTTGCAAACTATCAAAGCGTTTAAACAAGCTTAACTTTCACTTTATCTGCTTTATCACAAAAAGAGCCTTATATGGCTCTTTTTTAATAATTATTAGTTTTTATTGATCATCACAATTCTCACTATATAATGAGCTAGATCAAATTTTTGATGTTATGCAGAATAAATTAAATCAAAAACAAACAACTTGTCACAACATCTTAATTTGATAACACCGATACGAAACAACTTTTTCATCTCTCAAAGATGGTCCTTTAAGTTTGATGATAAGCAAACCGGGTTAGCAAATTTATTTAACCAGCTTATCTATTAAACGAACTGTATCGACTAAACATGAAGAATTTTTCAGTTGGACGGCTGTCGAGCTGAATCGATTTTAATTTTTGCCGATTTGAATTATTGATTTTAGGAGTGTCGAATGACGCGAATTGTTGTTGTTGGTGGTGGTGCTGGTGGCTTAGAGTTAGCTACCAAATTGGGTCGTACATTAGGCCGCAAAAGACGTGCTAGCATTACTTTAGTAGACCGTAATGCCAGTCATTTATGGAAGCCTTTATTGCACGAAGTGGCAACGGGATCTTTGGATGAAGGGGTCGATGCGTTAAGTTATCGTGCTCATGCTAAAAATCATAGTTTCGATTTCCAAATGGGAAGCTTGGAAGCTATCGATCGTGAACGCAAAGTGATTACACTGAGTGAAATTCATGACGAAAATGACGACTTACTGATCCCTAGCCGTGAGATTGAATACGATATTTTAGTTCTAGCAATAGGCTCTAAATCGAATGATTTCAATACTCCAGGCGTTAAAGATAATTGCATCTTCTTAGATAGCCCAGAGCAAGCTCACCGTTTCCGTAAAGAAATGAATAACTTGTTCCTAAAGCTGCATGCTAAACATGGTGAAGGAACCGTTGATATTGCGATTGTCGGCGGCGGGGCAACAGGTGTTGAGCTATCGGCTGAGTTACATAATGCGATTAAAGAGCTGCATACCTATGGCTTTGAAGATCTGGATTCCACAAAACTGAATGTGAATTTAGTCGAAGCGGGTGAGCGTATTTTACCTGCTTTACCGCCACGTATTTCTGCGGCAGCGCATAGTGAATTGACCAAGCTCGGTGTCAATGTTCGTACTGCGACTATGGTGACCCAAGCGGATTCAGAAGGTTTGATCACCAAAGAAGGCGACCGTATTCCTGCCCAATTGATGGTGTGGGCTGCAGGTATTAAAGCGCCTGATTTTATGAAAGATATTGCCGGTTTAGAAACCAACCGTATCAATCAATTAGTCGTAAAAAATACCTTACAAACTACTCGTGATGATGAAATTTATGTTATTGGTGATTTAGCCTCATGTCAGCAAAAAGACGGCTCATTTGTACCACCGCGTGCCCAAGCTGCACACCAAATGGCCAGTCTTGCATATCGTAATATCATTGCACAAATGAATGGTCAGACTCTGAAGTCATACACTTATAAAGACCATGGCTCTTTGGTATCGTTAAGTCGCTTCTCTACCGTTGGTAGCCTTATGGGGAACCTGACCAAGGGTTCGATGATGATTGAAGGGCGCATTGCTCGAGTGGTGTATATTTCGTTATACCGTATGCACCTTGTAGCATTACATGGTTGCTTTAAAACGGGCTTAATGATGTTGGTTGGCCGTATTAACCGAGTATTGCGTCCAAACTTGAAATTGCACTAAGTTATTTAGGTAACACGTCACCGGTATAAAGCGGGTGTAAATAAACCAGATTGAAAAGGCTCCTACAGTGGAGCCTTTTTTATGCCTGCTATTCTGATGGAATAAATGAAAAAACAAGGCCATCTTTCGGTTTGCCATCAAATAAATAACGGTTACGAGCTAAGGCTTCTTGTAAGCCACCACAACTTAATGCCAGTTGATGACTTGCATGATTTAGAGGGTCGCAAATGCACTCTAGGCGAGTTAGCTGTAAAGTAGAAAAGCAAAATTGGATCAAAGCTTGGGTAGCTTCTTTACCATAACCACAATGCTGGTATTGATCTGCAATCCAATAACCAATGGTGCCCATATTAAAGCTCATGGAGACATCGGTTAAAGCGACCATGCCAACTAATCGATTTTGTTTTTGGGTGTAGATGCCGAACCCGTAGGCGGTATTTTTGACCCAGTTTAAACGCGTATGCATCAAAAAGTCGTTGGCTTCGTCAATTGAAAATGCAGCATGGCACCAGTCTAACCACGGATAAAGAGAAGGTGAGCGTTGGATAAGCTGAGTGAAGGTGTCACTTTCATCACCATTGATCATTCTTAAGATTAAACGTGATGTGGCTAGGCTATGATCGGGTGTCATAGTGGGCTCCCCAAATAACAAGAGGCCGTAAATGGCCCCTTGTGTGTTTGTTTGATGCAATAAGGCGTTAAGCTTTATCAATTCGAATGATGACCCCTAAAAGCGGGTTGTCGAGGTAATGAATTTCACCACTACGAATTTGTCTTTTTTGTTGCATACGGTAGCTATTTAAGAAATCTTGCACTTCCACTTTAGGCTTAATAGGCTCTAAATTACCTACTTGAACTTCAGCATTCTCATCTTCATTGTCATCCGATGGAGCAATTACAGAGTCTTTTAACACCACTTCATTTTTCCCTGGAACGCGCAGGTCAAGGTTGGTTTTTAAATAAAGGTAATGTTGCACGTATACCTGAATGGTACCGTCGAGCTCATACAGTGGGCTTTTTTCGATTGATAACGGTGTACCGTCAGCGGCTAATTCTTTTAGTGAGCGACCATCTGGAGCAAAGCGTTCAGAGAAATCTTGCCCAGCTTGAATATGTAAAACAGGGGAGGTGCTTTCGCCACGATCATTTTGACGCCAGGTTACATGCACTAAAGGCTTGAAGCCAGCATGACGGTCAAGTGCTTGGTATTGATTATTGAGACGGTAATAACCACTTGGCAGCAAGCTGGCACGATGCTGTGACATCATGTTGCTATCACGGTATGAGAACGCGCGGTCAAAATTAATGGGCGCAAGGTCTTGTGGCCAGGCTTCATTAATTTTAGATGGTTCAACATTACGCTTAAAAATGATGACTTCGACGTCAAAAGAACGCGCAAAAGTTGGTAATGAAACAAAAACCAATAGTAATAAAATCAGTTTTTTCATTGTTACTCCGTAATCAGAGGCACTGATGGCACCTCATTGATAAGTCTAGGGTTACGCCTCTATGAGGAAAATCGATTATAGCCAGTAAATCAATTTTACAACATCCGAGGAAACGCGTGTTGGTTGATTCAATTAACCAACTTTCGGTAAACGGTTTTGGTGAAACTCAGTTAATAATTCATTAATGAAGGCAATCCGTTCACGTCTGTCTGTTAATGGTACAGTAAACTTGAACTTAGTGGGTCCTTCCATTGCAAATTTTTTCGGCGAAGATTGCAGTAATTGCACCAAAAAGGCCGGGTTAATGTCGGCGGTTGGTGAAAATTCAATGTAGCCACCTTTGGCATGAGCTTCAATTTTCTTCGCCTTTATTCTAGCAGCTTGAAGTTTCATTTCACTGATAACTAATAAATTTTTTGCCGCATCAGGTAATGGACCAAAACGGTCGATCAATTCGACTTTCATTTCGGCTAGTTCATCTTCATTGCTCACACTCGCAATACGTTTATACATCGATAATCGAGTATTGATATCGGGAATATAATCGTCTGGTAGCAGCGCAGGAAGACGCAATTCTACCTCAGTTTGCTCACGTAAAAGTTCGTCTAATGACAATTCTTTGCCTTCTTTAAGTGCATTTACAGCTTGCTCAAGCATTTCCATATACAAAGAAAAGCCCACCGATTGAATCTGGCCGCTTTGTTCGTCCCCTAATAGCTCACCCGCACCACGAATTTCTAAATCGTGGGTTGCTAGGGTAAAGCCTGCGCCGAGATCTTCTAATGAAGCAATGGCATCGAGACGTTTGACGGCATCTTTACTTAAGGCTTTTGGATGAGGCGTTAAAAGATAAGCATAGGCTTGATGGTGTGAACGTCCCACACGACCACGTAATTGGTGTAATTGCGCCAGACCCAGTTTATCGGCCCGATCCATAATGATGGTATTGGCGGTGGGAACGTCGATCCCAGTTTCGATGATAGTGGTACACACTAACAGGTTGAAACGTTGATGATAAAAGTCATTCATGATGCCTTCGAGTTCACGCTCGCGCATTTGTCCATGAGCGGTGATCACGCGGGCTTCAGGAATTAATGTCGCTAAATGTTCGGCGACTTTATCAATAGTTTCGACGTTGTTGTGTAAGAAATACACTTGCCCACCACGCATCACTTCACGTAAGACGGCTTCACGGATCACGCTGTCTTCACTTTGACGAACAAAGGTCTTGATGGCTAAGCGTCGGGCAGGTGGGGTCGCAATAATGGATAAATCACGCATGCCACTCATCGCCATATTTAACGTGCGTGGGATAGGTGTTGCCGTGAGGGTCAGAATATCCACATCGGCACGCATGGCTTTGACTTTTTCTTTTTGCCGTACCCCAAAGCGGTGTTCTTCATCGACAATCAGTAACCCTAAATCGCGGAATTTAATGTCATCTTGCAACAGTTTATGAGTACCGATAATGATATCGACTTTCCCCTCGCTGACGTCCGCAAGAATTTGTTTTTGTTCTTTAGCCGATTTAAAGCGCGATAGAACCTCAACTCGTACGGGTAAGTTGGCAAAGCGATCTCGGAAGTTTTCAAAGTGCTGCTGTGCCAATAGAGTAGTCGGGACTAAAACGGCCACTTGTTTGCTATTATCAACCGCTAAGAAGGTGGCGCGCATTGCCACTTCGGTTTTACCAAAGCCGACATCGCCACACACCAATCGATCCATAGCTTTGGCTTGGCACATATCTGACAATACCGCATTGATGGCCATGGCTTGATCATCGGTTTCTTCAAATGGGAAGGTTGCTTTAAAGTGGGCGTATTGCTCTTTGTCGTGAATGAACTTAAAGCCTTTTTTAATCTCTCGTTTAGCGTAGACATCTAAGAGTTCGGCGGCCACATCACGGACTTTTTCCGCGGCTTTTTGACGGGCTTTATTCCATGCATCACTGCCGAGTTTATGTAAAGGTGCGGTTTCTTCCGCTCCTCCAGAATAACGACTGATCAGGTTAAGCGATGAAACCGGTACGTATAATTTGGCATTATTGAGATATTCTAATGTCACGTATTCTGTCGCTAAACCGCCAGCTTCTAAGGTTTGCAGCCCAATATAACGACCAATACCATGATCAAGGTGCACCACAGGTTGACCTGGTTTTAATTCTGCTAAATGACGAATAACCGTATCGCTATTGACGGCTTTACGATCTTTTTTGCGTCGTTGTAATACTCGGTCGCCTAAGACATCACTTTCACAAATAAACACAAAATCCGGCGCATGATGCACAAAACCATGTTCTGTTGAACCCAGCACTAAGGCATATTTAGCCGATGAAGCTAAGGCTTGCGCTAAGGTCGCGAATTCTTTAGGTCGAACCTTGATAGGAGCCAGTAATTCATTGAGTGCTTCACGGCGACCTTCTGATTCAACCGAAAAGATAACTTTACCCGTAGGTGTTTCTGTGGCGTATTGTTCAAGGTATTTACGCAGCGCCGCTAACGGTTCTTTCAACTGATGTTGAGCATTGAGGTTGGGTAAGGGGGCTACGGTTGCATTTATACGCCCAGCTTTTTCTTCAATGGCCTCAACCGATAAGGTCGCTTGTGGCATTGCTTTAAAGTGGTGATAAAGCTCGTCTTTTTTTAACCATAATTCATGCGGCTCTAACAGTGGGCGAAGTGGATCGACTTTGCGTTGATCAAAACGGTAGTCGACATCCGCTAAGAAAGTATCGATGCTTTTTTCTAAGTTGCCGGTAGTCAGCAGCAAGGTGTTGTCTGGCAAGTAATCAAACAGGGTGTCGGTA
The DNA here is from genome assembly GCF_002157735.2 of Vibrio aphrogenes. Classification (NCBI taxonomy): domain Bacteria; kingdom Pseudomonadati; phylum Pseudomonadota; class Gammaproteobacteria; order Vibrionales; family Vibrionaceae; genus Vibrio; species Vibrio aphrogenes. Next base: position 1,501,810 of record NZ_AP018689.1, on the reverse strand, counting down.
TGCTCAAAAAATAATGGCTGCCAATATTCTATGCCGGATGGCCAAGTACCTTTGGACACTTGCATGTAAACGGATTCAGGCTCACGTCGCGCTTCAAAACGTTGACGCCAACGAATGCGGAAGTCTTCAATGGCGGCTTCTGTAGTCGGAAATTCGTGCGCGGGCAATAAACGCACTTCATTTATATCTTCAATGGTGCGCTGGGTTTCTGCATCAAAAGTGCGGATGCTGTCGATTTCATCATCAAAAAAATCAATGCGATACGGGTTTTCACAGCCCATTGGGAATAAATCGATAATAGAGCCACGGCTAGCGTATTCACCAGGGCCAAAGACTTGGTCAACGTGGCGATAGCCTGATTTTTCTAATTGCATGCGCAGTTTTTCTAGTGAATATAAGTCGCCACTTTTGACCATCAATGTGGTTTGCAATAAGAAATCTTTTGGTGACTGACGCTGTAGCAAGGTACTGATAGGGGCAATGATCAGGCCATTTTTTTGCGTTGGTAATTGATACAACTGGGCAATACGATCGGAAATAATGTCTTGATGAGGAGAAAAATTATCGTAAGGCAGCGTTTCCCAATCGGGGAAAATTGAAACGGAGTGTGGGGTAAACTGACGAACTTCATGCTGGAGTTTAATCGCTAATTGATGGTCGGGCACCGCGAGTAAGGTGACTCCGGCATGTTGTTGCGATAATTCGGCAATGGATAGGGCCATCGCACCGCCAACTAACTGACCGAGTTGTTTTTTATCACCCGGTTTGCTTGGCAAAGGTAGCTGAAGTAAAGAAGACGCTGACTTAGAAGATATTTCAGACATAATTGGATTTGGCTTTTATCAATGGAATGGCTCGATAAAACGAGTGCACTTTTAATGCATTGATTATCGTCATGTAGGAAAACTTATCAAGAGTATGGGCGTAATAGTTATTTTTTATCTGTCTATCAAGAAGCGAGTTGAGCAAGGCTTATTCAACTCTGGCGGGATATTTGCTAGAACGGCGTGAATTCTCGCGTTTACACTTGGTAAAATGCTCAGAGATCGTTATGCTCTGTTTTCATTATTTTTTTCAGGATGCTTTAGATGTTTCACCCAGTTTCGGCCTACATCGGTTTACGGTATTTGAAAGGCCGATCAGGCGATAAATTTAGTCGCTTTGTTTCCTATATGTCGACGGCCGGTATTTCTATTGGTGTGTTATCGCTAGTGACGGTGTTATCCGTGATGAATGGTTTTGAAGGTCAACTCAAACAGAAAATTTTAGGCGTTTTACCACAAGCGGTGATCAGCCAAGCTGAAGATAAAACCTTGAAATCTCAATCACCTCCTGAATTTCTCTCTCATATTCCACATGCGACGGATATTAGCCCAATCGTACGTAGCGAAGCCGTGATTCAAAGTGCCACTAAACTCAGTGCTGGCTTAATGATTGGTATAGAACCAAGAGAACAAGACCCAATAGCCAGCCGCATGATGATGGGGCAAATCTCACAGTTGAGCGCGGGCAGTTATCGCGTTTTTTTAGGTCATACTTTGGCGCGAAGCTTAGGCGTAAATGTGGGATCAAAAGTTCGCTTAATGGTGACCAACGCCAGTCAATTTACGCCCTTGGGCCGCATTCCAAGCCAACGTAACTTTACCGTCGCAGGTATTTTTAATACTGGTTCGGATGTCGATGGGATGTTGATGGTGACGAATATTGCCGATGCCGGGCGATTATTGCGTTATTCAAGTGACACCATTTCAGGTTGGCGGTTATTTTTTGATGACCCATTTGTGGTCGCAGACTTATCTCAACAAAGTGAATGGTTGCCAAGTGGATGGCATTGGTCTGATTGGCGCGAACAACGTGGAGAGTTATTTCAAGCGGTTCGTATGGAAAAAAACATGATGGGACTGATGCTGGGTTTAATCATTGCGGTGGCGGCCTTTAACATCATTTCTGCGCTTATTATGGTGGTGATGGAAAAACAATCCGAAGTGGCTATTTTAAAAACCCAAGGGATGTCGAATCACCAAATTTTAGCCATTTTTATGGTGCAAGGGGCCAGTAGTGGTGTGATTGGTGCGCTAGTCGGTGGGGTGTTAGGCACCTTATTAGCGGCTAATTTAAACGCCATTATGTCAGGGTTGGGATTATCACTATTTAGCCCGGGCAGTCAGCTTCCGGTGGTGATAGAACCGCTGCAAATTGTGGTGGTGATCCTTCTGGCAATTGGACTAAGCCTATTGGCGACCTTATTTCCATCGTATCGTGCCGCCTCAGTGAAACCTGCAGAAGCACTCCGTTACGAATAATTTATTTTACGTTGGCGCATCAAGGCGTGCGGTAACGAATATTGAGCGACAAGGCAAGACATTATGAATCCTTTATTAAGCTGTCAGAACATAAGTAAAACTTATCAAGAAGGAAACCTTGAGACCGAAGTGTTGAAAGGGGTGAGTTTGTCGATCAATCCGGGCGATTTTTTAGCCATAGTCGGCTCGTCAGGTTCGGGGAAAAGTACCTTATTGCATATTTTGGGCGCGCTTGATGATGCCAGTGCTGGGGATGTGACAGTGTTAGGGCAATCTTTATTGCGTCTATCGGGTAATAAACAAGCTAAGTTACGAAATCAGCACATTGGCTTTGTGTATCAATTTCATCATTTATTAGCCGACTTTACCGCATTAGAAAATGTCGCGATGCCATTGTTGATTGCTAAACAAAGTGCGACACAAGCGAAACAAAAAGCGCAAGCAGTGTTAGAAAAGGTGGGATTGGGGCATCGCTTAGAGCATCGACCATCTGAATTGTCTGGTGGTGAGCGTCAACGTGTCGCGATTGCTCGTGCGTTGGTTAATCAGCCCGATCTCGTGTTAGCGGATGAACCGACCGGCAATCTTGATCAAAAAACCGCGTTGGAAATTTACGACTTAATGCGTCAACTCAATCGTGATTTTGGCACCGCCTTTTTAGTGGTGACACACGATGCTCATCTCGCGCAAAAGATGGATAAGCAATACACCATGCAAGATGGCGTTTTGGCTTGGGATCAAACCATAAGCACTCTTAAAGCTGAGGGCTAATCGTCATGTTGTTATCCTTATTCATCGGTTCTAAGTTTAGCCGTGCTAAAGAGCGTAATAAGCTGGTCTCTTTTATTTCTTTTTCTTCTACCATTGGCATTGCGGTCGGGGTCGCGGTGATCATTATTGGCCTTTCTGCGATGAATGGTTTTGAACGTGAGCTTGAAAACCGCGTACTGTCGGTGATCCCACAAGCGGAAATTGAAGGGGTGCGGGAGCCGATCCAAGATTGGCAGCAAATTGCGGCGATAGCGAATAAGAATCAGCAAGTGAAAGCCGTTGCACCGTATGTTCGTTTTACGGCTTTGCTTGAGCGTGGTAATAACTTAAAAGCGGTTGAAGTACGAGCGGTTGATGCTGATTATGAACGTGCGGTGTCCAGCTTGTCACGCTTTGTGGATAAGCAAGCTTGGCAAAATTTCCGAGCAGGCCAACAACAAATTATATTAGGCAAAGGGGTGGCCGAAAAACTGGGGGTGAAGGTAGGGGATGCAGTGACGATTTTGATCCCACCGGCTAATGCCACTACTGAATTGAGCGCACCCAAACGAGTACGAGTTAAGGTGACTGGCTTGTTGACATTAGGCGGACAAATTGATCATGGTTTAGTGATGATCCCGTTAGAAGATGGGCAAAATTACATGAACATTGGCACGGCGGTGAGTGGAGTATCGATGAAAGTCTCACCAGTGTTTGATGCGGATCGTATTGTGCGCCAAGTGGGCTCGTCTATTCCGGTTTATGCTTATTTAAAAAGCTGGAAAAATAAATATGGTTTCTTGCACCATGATATTCAAATGGTCCGCACTATCATGTATTTAGTGATGATCTTAGTCATTGGAGTCGCCAGCTTTAATATTGTTTCTACTTTGATGATGGCTGTAAAAGACCGAGCTTCTGATATTGCTATTTTACGTACTATGGGAGCCAGTGATGGGCTCATCAAGCGTATTTTTGTTTGGTATGGCGTCCTGTCTGGCGTCTTAGGCAGCATTGTGGGGAGCGTGATTGGGGTGCTAGTTGCATACAACTTAACGCCAATGATGCAAGGGATTGAACATCTGATCGGTCATCAATTCTTATCGGGAGATATTTACTTTATTGATTTTCTACCGTCACAAGTGTCTTGGCCCGATGTGATGTTGGTTTCAGGAACGGCGATTACCTTGAGTTTACTTGCCACTTGGTATCCAGCATCTAGAGCCAGTAAATTGAATCCTGCGACTGTGTTGAGTGCGAAATAAATAACGTAACTCGAACGCTGCGCTTTTCGTTTCTTGTCGCTTGATGTTGTCGCTTTAATCGGGATGAACAGTTAGGCTTCGAGACACGAGAAGTGAAACGCCCGAGAACCGAGCGTCGTAAGCTGTCTTAAAAAAAAGAGTGCTATCAAGAATGTTCATTAAGAACGCTAACTTGATAGCACTTTTTTATTTCTATCGCAGGGATGAGCAAAAACTTGCTGAAAAATGGTTTCGTTTGGTTATCTTGAACGACGTTTTTTCCAACTGCGTACCACTGAATAGCGCCACAGCCCATGAATACCAAAATACCCAAGAACGGCAAGAACGGCACCGCAGACTAAACAGCCGAGTAAAAGTGGTGGACCTATGGTATTGATTTGTTCGACAAAGAAGCTCCAAGTCACTTCAAAGTGAAAGTGCTGCTCAGGTCGATGCAAAATCCAGTTACCGATGCGATAAGCAAAATAAAAGAGAAATGGCATGGTGATAGGGTTACTGACCCAAACCAAGGCCACCGATAAGGGGAGGTTAACACCACATAATATTGCCGCCCCAGACGCCATTAACATTTGGCTAGGGAGTGGAATGAAGGCAATAAAAAGACCGACCGCAAAAGCGCCAGCAGCAGAACGACGATTAAGACACCATAAGTTAGGGTTATATAAAACGCTACCAAAAATTTTTAAAGCTTTTTGGTTTTTGATTTTGTCATGGTCAGGCATGAAGCGTTTAATCAATTTTTTTGGCATATAGGGTGGCTCGTATTAATCGTAATTATGTTCTGCTCGGTTGTTTATGCAGCATGGCGAGTGGCTCAATTTGGCCCGTCATGCCGTCACTCATTTGGATGCTTCCGATTGTAGTACTTATTGGCTGTCTTTTCTCAAGAAATCATGGTTATTGGCTACAAGGGCTACTCCTTGGTTGCCTTATAATCATTATTCATGGAAATCATTATCGCCATGTGACAGAAACGCTCTTTTCACATGGGAAGACAATCACAGTACAAGCTCGAATCGTTGCATTAAATCAACCCACATTGCATGGGAAACAAACGATGCTGTCTATTTCGCGTATTGAAAGTGATCATTTACCTTTCTATACGCGTCCTCAAGTAAAACTGTATTATGCGACATCCGAAGTGCCGGCATTAAAATTGGGTGAGTTATGGCAACTACAACTTGAGGTCAAACCTGCGTTTGGTCGGTTGAATGACGCAGGTTATGATAACGAGCGCTATTATGTCTCTAATCAATGGCACGGTAAAGCAGTTATTGTCACAAATACCCCTATAAATCATAAGTTAATCGATAGTGCCTCTTGGCGGTTATATTTACATCAAAAAACCTTGCCTTTATTGGATAAATTACCGGCAAAACCATTTATTTTAGCGCTTGCATTTGGTGATAGAAGTGAAATCTCTTCACAGCAATGGGCGCAATTGAGAGACTCTGGATTGTCGCACTTGATGGCGATTTCTGGTTTGCATATTGCTTTAATGATGACCTTAGGGTGGGCACTAGGTCGAAGTCTTAAAAGTGCCATTTTGATGTTGCGACCTAATGGCTATCAAGTCATCCGATTCCTTCCGTTATGTTCTAGTTTTATTGCTGCTTGGTTTTATGCCTATCTCGCTGGCTTTTCTTTGCCAACACAAAGGGCGTTGGTGATGGGGTGTTTGGTATTAAGCATGTTATGTCTACGTATTCATTGGTCTGCTTGGCAAATTTTATTGTTTATCTTGGTGATGATTGTAGCACTGCAACCTTTTTCGATATTGCAAATGAGCTTTTGGCTGTCATTTAGCGCCATTTTAATTATTTATATCTCGATGTGGTTTTATCAGCAAAAAGGACATAGCTGGCGAGATAAGGTGTTAAAAGTGTTGGTGATCCAAATGGGATTATTTGGTGGCTTGTCTATATTAAGTATTGGCTTTTTTGGTGGCGTGAGTTGGGTGTCGCCGTTGGTCAACTTGGTGGTTATTCCTTGGGTTAGTTTTGTGGTTGTGCCCAGTATTGTATTCGCTTTAATTTGCCAATGGCTGCTAACTTTTGTGGTGTCTATCCATGTTCAAACCTTTATTTGGGGTGTTGTGGATGGGTTGTTGTCACCAGTGATGTGGATTTTACAGCAAACGGAAGGCGCTTGGCTTGCGGCGTCTGCGAAGAGTATGCTAGTGGTGTTGGGCTTGGTTATTGCCTCTATTTTATGGCGATTACGTTGTTATATCTTGTTGTATATGCTGGTGGTTGGGGGCGGAATAGTCATGTTGTTCCCACCATACTTTCAGCCTAATTGGCGAGTGCAAATTCTCGATGTTGGGCAAGGGTTGGCGATCTTAATTCGTAAAGATGGTGAGAGCGTGTTGTATGACACCGGGGTGAGTTGGCAAGGTGGCAGTATGGCTAACTCGGTGATTGTGCCATTATTGCAACAAGAAGGTGAGCGGCAATTGTCGGGGTTGATTATCAGTCATACGGATTCGGATCATGCTGGTGGTCGTCTCGATATTGAACAACAACTGCAACCGCAATGGCGACGAAGCAGTGAAAGGCTCCCCCATTATTTACCCTGCGAGAAAGGACAGAGTTGGCAATGGCAAGGATTATTATTTGAAGCATTATGGCCGCCTAAATCAGTTGCACGGGCGTACAATCCGCACTCGTGTGTGATTCGAGTCTCCGATGCGAGCTTCAGTATTTTACTCACCGGTGATATTGATGCTATTTCGGAAATTTTACTGACTCGCGAACAAAATATTGCCGCAGTTGATGTGATGACCGTGCCGCATCATGGTAGTGCGACCTCTTCTTTTCCAACCTTGCTTGAGGCTTTTACACCGACCGTCGCGATTGCTTCATTAGCCGTCAATAATCAATGGGGATTACCCAATCAAGCGGTAAAACAAAGATATCAAAAAGCCAATATTGATTGGTTAGATACCGGCACCAGTGGGCAAATAACACTCTCTATTTACTCAAATGATTGGCATATCAAACAAAAGAGAGGAAACCAATATCAGCCTTGGTATAGGCAGATTGTCCGTAACGGGTTAGAATAATGCTAATTGTCTAACTAAAAATAAGTGTTTATGACTCAACCTACAGACAGCCTCACATCAAAAGATGAAGGCACCTTTCAAACGTTTAAAAAATTATGGCCAATGATCAGCTTATATAAAGCGGGATTATTTGTTGCCACGATCGCACTCATTATTAATGCTGCCAGTGATACTTATCTTGTTTCCTTATTGAAACCATTATTGGATGAAGGTTTCGGAAGCGCAGAATCCAATTTCTTAAGCATTTTACCTTTCATCGTGATGGGGATGATGATTGTACGTGGTCTTAGTGGCTTTGTGTCGACCTACTGCTTGAGCTGGGTTTCAGGCAATGTAGTGATGGAAATGCGCCGCAAGCTATTTAACCATTTTATGCAAATGCCCGTGAGCTACTTTGATAAAGAATCCACTGGCTCTTTGTTATCTCGCATTACTTATGATTCTGAACAAGTAGCGGCAGCCACCAGTAAAGCGTTGGTGAGCATTGTACGTGAAGGGGCCAGTATCATTGGTTTACTGTTCTTGATGTTCTACAACAGCTGGCAATTATCTTTAGTATTAATTGCCGTTGCTCCTGTGGTGGCGTGGGCGATTCGTATTGTGTCGAAGCGTTTTCGTAAGATCAGTAAAAATATGCAAGATATGATGGGTAATGTGACCTCTTCAGCAGAGCAAATGTTGAAAGGGCATAAAGTCGTATTAAGTTATGGCGGTCAGAACGTTGAGAAAAAACGCTTTGACTCGGTCAGTAATAAGATGCGTCAACAATCGATGAAAATGGTGTCAGCGCAAGCAGCGGCTAACCCAATCATTCAAGTGATTGCCTCAATCGCCTTGGTGGTAGTGCTGTATTTAGCCAGTATTGATTCGATCAAAGCCGATTTAACACCAGGGACTTTCTCGGTGATTTTCTCAGCGATGTTTGCCTTAATGCGCCCATTAAAATCATTGACTAACGTGACCTCTGATTTCCAAAAAGGGATGGCGGCGTGTCAGACTTTGTTTGAATTAATGGAAATGCAAACCGAAGTTGATACGGGCAAAAAAGAAGTTGAGAAAGTGAAAGGCGTATTAAGCGTTAAAGACGTTACTTTTACTTACCCAACCAAAGACGCACCGGCGTTACGTCATGTGTCGTTTGATGTTCCAGCCGGAAAAACAGTGGCTTTAGTTGGCCGTTCTGGCTCTGGTAAGAGTACCATCGCGAACCTCTTTACCCGTTTTTATAATGTTGATTCCGGTGAAATCTATTTAGATGACAGCGAGATCCGTGACTACACGTTATCGAACTTACGAACTCACTTTGCCATTGTGTCGCAAAATGTTCATCTGTTTAACGATACCATCGCCAACAATATTGCTTATGCCGCTACTGAGCGCTATAGCATTGAACAAATCAAACGCGCCGCAGATTTAGCCCATGCGACTGAATTCATTGAAAATATGGATGAAGGTTTCGATACCATGATTGGTGAAAATGGCGTGAGTTTATCGGGTGGTCAACGTCAACGTTTAGCGATTGCTCGTGCATTATTACGTGATGCTCCTGTGCTGATTTTAGATGAAGCAACCTCGGCATTAGATACTGAATCTGAGCGTGCGATTCAAGCGGCATTAGATGAATTACAAAAGAATAAAACCGTGATTGTGATTGCTCACCGTTTATCGACCATTGAAAATGCCGATGAAATTTTAGTGGTGGATGAAGGTGAAATCATTGAACGAGGCAGTCACTCTGATTTGATCACTAAAGACGGTGCCTATGCGCAGCTTCACCGTATTCAGTTTGGTGATTAATGCGTTATTTGTCTAACAACATCAAGAGCACTAGGGTAGGACGATGATTGAGAAAATATGGTTTCATCGTCATCTCTTAGGCTACCTGCTTGCGCCGATTTTATGGCCTTTGAGTTTGTTGTTTAAGCGCATCATTCGCCAGCGTCGTCATGCTTATTTATCAGGTGGTAAACCTCGATATCGCGCTCCGGTTCCGGTGATCGTTGTGGGGAACATTACCGCAGGTGGTAATGGTAAAACGCCGGTGGTGATTTGGTTAGTTGAAACCTTACAAGCCTTAGGAATGAAGCCCGGCGTTGTGTCTCGTGGTTATGGTGGTAAAGCGGCTGCTTATCCGTTGATTGTTGATGCCAATACGTCTAGCTTAGAGTCGGGCGATGAGCCTGCTTTAATTAAGCGTCGAACTGGTGCGCCTGTTGCCGTAGACCCAGTACGCAGCCAAGCGGTAAAAGCTTTATTAGATTGTGATGTCGATGTGATTATTACCGATGATGGTCTGCAGCATTATGCGTTAGAGCGTGATATTGAACTGGTCGTGATTGATGGTCAGCGCCGTTTTGGTAATGAGCAATACATCCCATTTGGGCCGTTACGTGAAGGCTTAGAGCGTTTATCTGAAGTGGATTTTCTGATCACCAATGGTGGACTGGCTCAGGGTAATGAAATTGCAATGACACTGGAGCCCAGCAAGGCGATTAATTTAAAAACAGGTGAAGTTGTTGCTGTCGATAGCTTACCTCAATTGGTGGCCTTTGCTGGGATCGGGCACCCACCACGCTTTTTCAAAACGCTCTCTACACTGGGCGCTGATGTTATTAAAACTCAGGCATTTGCGGATCATCAAGCCTTTGAGCAAGCTGAATTAAATCAGCTTGCGGAACAAGGGCAACACCTGATCATGACAGAAAAAGATGCAGTAAAATGTCATCCATTTGCACAAGATAACTGGTGGTATTTACCGGTTTCCGCACACATTTCTGCGCAAGATAAACAAATCATTATTAAAAAAATCACAGAGGTTAAGAGTCAATATGGATCATCGTCTACTTGAAATTGTGGCTTGTCCTGTATGTAAAGGAAAAGTGGTATTGGATAATGAAAAACAAGAGCTAATTTGTAAGTTCGACCGTTTAGCGTATCCGATCAAAGAAGGTATCCCTGTGATGCTTGAAGTAGAAGCACGTAAAATGTCGATGGATGAGGGGCGCTAATGTCATTCACCGTAGTTATTCCATCTCGCTATCAATCTTCACGCCTGCCGGGGAAACCCTTGGCTGATATCGTGGGCAAGCCTATGGTGCAGTGGGTGTATGAGCAAGCCATTCAAGCGGGAGCAGAACGCGTGATTATCGCCACCGATGATGCTCGCATTGAATCTGTCGTCAAAGGCTTTGGTGGTGAAGTATGCATGACTTCTCCGGATCATCAATCTGGCACTGAGCGCTTAGCTGAAGTAGTTAAAAAAATGGGCATTGCTGATGATCATATCATTGTTAATGTACAAGGCGATGAGCCATTAATTCCACCTTCAATTATCAAGCAAGTGGCAGAGAATTTAGCCAACAGCGTCGCTCCTATGGCAACGCTTGGCGTGAGCATTGATGAGCCACAAGAAGTGTTTAATCCGAATGCGGTTAAAGTGGTGACGGATGAACAAGGTTACGCTTTGTATTTTAGCCGTGCGTCGATTCCTTGGGATCGCGATGCTTGGGCACAAGAAGATAAAGTAATCCGTCAACCATTGATGCGTCATATTGGTATTTATGCTTATCGTGCTGGCTTCATTAACACTTACGTGAACTGGCAACCAAGCGCCCTTGAGCAGATTGAATCACTAGAGCAACTGCGCGTGCTTTGGTATGGTGAAAAAATTCATGTCGCGTTAGCTAAAGAAGCCCCAGCTGCAGGTGTTGATACGCCTGAAGATCTAGAAATTGTACGTCAGATTTTAGCGAAATAAGCGCTAATTTAGTGATCCTCACTGAGGTTTATTAACTAACCTCAGTGAGGATCACTAGGCAAATGAAAGCTCAATTCAGAAACGGATTGGGCTTTTTATTTTTGGTATTAATACTTTCACATTCAGTAAACTCAAATAACCTCATTTATATTTCACCGTCATTCTGAAAAGCAAGGTACGAGGGCTGTTTAGAATCTCCTATTTACGTTACCAGAGCTCAAAAACAATCTTAGATATAACTTAAGAATTTAAATTCATATCAATCTATATGCTGATAATTTACACCGTAGCCTGATATGAGTTTATATTGGAAAACTAGACGGATGATTTCCGTATTTCATACCTCGAACGTATGAAATAAGTTTGATTTTATGAGTTAAGTTAGATAGCTACTTGCTCGGTAAAAAAATGAATGGAATGATAGGTGAAAAGACTAGACGGATTTTCTCCGTCTATTAAATTGTTATGTTTTACTGGTGATTTTATGAAATTTGGTGCAACTGTCTTTATATTGGCCATGATTAGCGCTATTTTATTCACATTGACTATGAAATATGATTGGTTACGATTAATTATATATTGTGAAGGTTTTGGATGTTTAGGGCTTGGGATTCTCTACAGAGTGATCAGCTTTTTAGTAGTTGTTATTTTTATTGTTTTTGGCCTGTGGCTTGGACCTAAACCAAAGTTTCTTTCTGCTTTGTTCGCAGGAAGTATTGCTTCAGTTGCTATGCTTATATCGTTTAAAGTCCTCTCTAACGCATAAACTTTGATAGCAATCAATAAAGACTATGCTTAGTATTGCAAATTATCCTCTGCGCAAAAACATAACAAACAACTATGGTCTCAAGAACTAATTTTTAGTAAAAATTTCATCCTACATGACCTCATCTCTTATCATCGAATTTACTATGACTACCATCTTACAAACACAAGCGATGATGGCTACCTTTTAGGTTTCCCTGTTTCTACAAGCCGTTGGTAAGTGGCTTTGAAAACAGGGCTGCATTGTATCACTGACATCATTGCCATATAGAGAACCTCCCTTACTTTAGCTCACTAGCTTGAATGGTTCTTTGCCTTTATAACGGGGATTTTCTTTAGTAAAACTAATTATGGCTCTGGCTTCACTGACCCACGAGATTGTAGGCAAGGGGTTTTTTTGGGGGCATTATGTCTATAACTACCGTCAGGTTTGAAAATTTATGGATATCGTTCTGGTGACCGTATATTAAGAGGAATGTTAACCGTATTATTAAAAAGTGAAATTTCTAAATAAAATTCCACTTTTCTAGTTATCCACAGATGAAGTTAATTAATAGTGATATTTTTAACCATTATAAGGAGGATAAAATTAAATGGTAATTTTACAACGTTTCGTTTTAATTACTGGAGTTGCAACTTTTTTAGCTGATGCATAAGCAGCCAATGCTGTTGCTTTAGCTGTATTAGCGGCACTTTCAGCAGAAGGACTTATTAGACCAATTAGGCTTGTATAATTATCAGAGCTATCAATGTTTTCTTTATAAGAATCAAAAGCAGTGTCGATTTGATCACAAGTTAATGTGTTGAAATCTACAGAGGTGATATCAACAGCATTGTCGCTAGTCGAAATACAACCAGTTAAAAATGAACTAGAAAGGATTAAGGCTAAAAGTGATTTATTTTTCATTTATATATCCAAATGTTTTTTAATTTTCATTTTAATAAAAGAATTTTGCATGGATGAATCATGCATAATTTGTATGGTTTATTATTGAATAATAACTGTCAAATATTATTTCTATTAAATTGTTTTTTAGTGAAATTAACTGTGCTTTGATTGATTTATTGAAAATGATTTATGTTTTTTGTTTGTTTTTATTTTGTGATTTGTTGTTTAATGTTTTTATGTTTATTTTTAGTATGTTTTATTTTTATTTATCATGTTGGTATTGTTGCTTTTCCTTTGGTTTGGTTGTTTGCTTTTTGTGGTGTTGTAATTAAGTTGGAGCGTATGTTTGTATTTGAGGTTGTAGTGTTTTTGTTATGTTGTTCCTATCGAGATTTCATAACATTAAGAGATGTAACTTATATTTCCACTTGTCATTTGTTTTGACTATGATGCTAAGTGCATGAAACCACAATTTTAACTGTTAGAATCAGTGATTTTGCGAGGAGTAAAAATGAAGCGATTGTTGTTGATAGTGTCATGCCTATTACTACCAGTTTCAGTGCAGGCGGAGGTGGATTGTCAGGCCCCTCAAAATACGGTAGAAATAAATGAATGCGCGATGGATAAATTGAAGCAAGCCACGCAAGAGCTAGATAAATATTTTGCAGCCAGTTTAGAGCAACATGCTGAAGATAAAGAATTGGTGAAGGCTATTGAAGTGGCACAGAATCACTGGCAACAATATATGCAAGCGCATTGCTCTTCGGTCTACACACAATGGCGTGATGGCACCATTCGAGGTGTGATGGCAGCCTCTTGCAAAACACAACTCACCAAACAAAGAACCCATGAAATTTGGGAAACGTTTCTAACCTATATGGACAGTACTCCGCCGGTATTGGTTGAGCCTATCTTAAACTAACCTCAGTTGCGGATAACTCGAAGTCACTCAATACAGCTCTTTGGGCGTCTAGCTTCGTTAAAATCAATGTAATAGGCCAGTTATTGACTTATGATTTTGCCTTGTTATCCATCCCAAATTGCAGCCTTGGGAGAAAGCAATCAACCCTATGAACCTGATAGATATTTTTATCATTTATGCATCAGTGTGTTATGGTTTTTATTGCGACCTACTTATCCGCAGTTGAGGTTAAACTAATATCGTTGCTCTTATTACTTAAGCACTTTATAAGGAAAGGAATCTATGTCAGGAGTGACCGAGCTCGAACAATTATTAAGGTCAATGAACCCACATTTAGTGAATGGTGATTTTGTTTTTTGTACAGTGGCGGGAGAGTTAAAAGATTATCTTGAGTGTAACCCGGTGGCGACTTTTGTTGAATCGGAAGGGGTAACACTGGTGATTGAAAAGTCTGTGGCAGAACAGCGAGGGATCAAGTTTGAAGGTATATACCGCCAAATAACCTTAACCGTTCATTCAAGTTTAGATGCGGTTGGTCTTACTGCGGTTGTTGCTACGCAATTGGCCTCTCAAGGGATCAGTGCCAATGTGATTGCTGCTTATTATCACGACCATATTTTTGTTCAATCGAGTAAAGCTGAAGCCGCCATACAGGCCTTAAAGGCATTAGCTGTGATTCAGTAAGAACGCAAGATTTAAGATTTAACCGGTGTTTTGTTAAGGTTGTTGAATTGGCCTAAAGCCTGGTTATTGTTGATGTGATGCACTCAAGGATGAGTATGTAATATGGATTTTATTTTACAAATCTGGGGTGGCAGTTTTTATCTTTTGAATAAGATTTTATTTGCCGTTTCAGAAAGTCAGCAGCAACGCCTGAAGAAAAAACTCAAAATTATCGGTTGGATTATTTATATTTTAGGAGTGCCAGCATGGGTCATTATTTTGGTTGGCCATCAAAATTGGATTGCTGCCTCGATAGAAGCGGGCGGGATCCCTGCCATGTTATTAGGCTTATATAACACTTATCATGATCATAAAAAGCCCCACAAAGGGTTTAACCTGCTAGTCACTTTGTCTACTTATGGCTCTTTAGCTTTTGGGGTACTTTATAGCGTCAATTTACACGGTGGCATAACCTCAATGACGCAAGTGTTAGAGCTTGGTGTGATGCTAGGCTTTTTGTTAGGCAGTTATTATATGGCGAAAAATAGTACTAAAGGTTGGTTGTTTTTTATGTTAATGAATTTAAGTATGGCCAGTTTAATGCTATTACAAGCTAAGCCTATTTTGATGGCGCAACAATTATTATCGTTTTGCTTTGTATTTTATGGGTTTAATAAAAGCCAAAGAAGGATCAATCAAGCATAAAAGAAATGGACTTCAATATAGAATACGGCTCAGGATATTTAACGTAGTAACGTGAATATTGTGAACCAATTATTTGCGATTAATAGGATAAAGAATGAAACAAGTAGTACGAGTAGGAGTGGCGGCAGTCATTGTACGTGATGGCGCAATATTACTCGGAGAACGAATCGGTTCTCATGGGGCCAATACTTGGGCAACCCCAGGAGGGCATCTTGAAGTGGGTGAAAGTATAGAGCAATGTGCCATACGAGAAACGCAAGAAGAAACCGGTTTAGCCATTGATTTTGTACGTAAGCTTACTTTTACTAATGATGTCTTTGAGAAAGAGGGTAAGCACTATATCACTTTGTTTGTGCTTGCTAAGGCTCGAGATGGTGAACCTCAAGTGATGGAAGTGGATAAATGTAAGCAGTGGCAATGGTTTGAGCTAGATTCCTTGCCTGAGCCATTGTTTTTACCAATACAAAACCTATTAAAAGCACATCAGGACGATCTTAGTTCATTGCTTAAGGGTGAACATACTGATTGAGTGGTTGCTCATTATACTGAGGCTGGGCGAGTTGAGTCGGGGGAATAATACAGTCAAGGCCTTCTCAAACCATATCAATAAAGCCAATACGAGAATAAATAATTAACCGCAGCTGAGGTTAATTAGCCAAGGACAAACTAGCTCTCAACGGAGCTAGTTTGATATTAGCGTTATTTTGATACGGTGAATTGCATCATCATACCGGTATCTTCATGTTCTAAAATATGGCAATGCGCCATGTACGGGTAATCTTTGTTAGCCAGATGGTTAAACTGAACTAACAATTCCGTTTGTCCCATTGGAAAGACACTAATGGTATCTTTCCAGCCACTTAAGTGCGCCGGTGGTGGATTACCATCAATGGCAAGGACACGAAAACGACAACCGTGAATATGAAAAGGATGCAGCATGTGATCTTTGCCTTGGCTAATAATCCAATGTTCAAATTCACCTTGTTTCGCATCAAAATCAATACGCTGCATATCAAATGGGCGGCCATTAATCGTATTAATATGCAGTAATTGCTCTTGAGTAAATGTGCTCTTTGGTGTTGAATTTGTCATCATCATTGAGCCATGCTTCATATCTTTCATCGAAGAATGCGTCATGTGATCTGTATGAGGTTCACCATGATTGGCCTTCATGTCCATCCGCTTTGCCATTCCTGATGATTTAGACTGTCTCGCCATCATGATTTGCATCGCTTGCTGGTCAAGTTCTTCAGGCATACCGAGCACCACCTCACGAGTGATCTTGGCAATGCTGGCCTCTACGGCAGGTAAATCGGTTAGTTGAGCGGGGAGTTCGCCTTTTCCTTGCTGTTGAGTGACGTCGATGGTGACTAAAGGGCAAGCACGATCAAACGGTGCATGCATCATGCCCATTTGCATGACAGGTAAGGTCACCCAATCAAACGAGCGTTTATCATGAGTTGCAACCATTATGTCGTAACGTTCTCCAGAGGCGATATCCAATTGCGTCATTTTGACAGGTTTATCCAGTAACCCTGCGTCTGAAGCAATCACATAAAAGGCCCGCTCATCTGATGCTGTTAAGCGATAGGTGCGAGCGTTTGAGCCATTAAGAACGTGAAAACGCACCCAGCCGGATTGAACTTGAGCTTTAGGATAAATAGCACCATTGACGAGTACTTGATCGCCAGCATAGCCCATGGCGACGTTAACGATATCCAAGAGTTCATAATCAAATTCGCCATTGTCTTTAAAGCGACGGTCTTGGATCACTAGGGGAATTTGGTTTTCGCCCCATTGTGAAGGCAAGTTGAGGCTATCGGTAATCTCATCTTCAATCAGCATCATGCCGGCAATGCCTTTTATCACATATTCGGCGGTTTTAGGATGTTGATGTGGGTGGAACCAACAGGTGGCGGCGGGTTGTCGAATCGGTAAAGTCAGTTGCCAAGTCTCATTGGGTTGAATGAGTTGATGCGGTCCACCATCAAGGTTGCCCGGTATCTCTAAACCATGCCAATGAATAGTCATGGCTTCATCGAGTGTATTAAGGACTTTAATGTGAGCATCTTGGCCTTGTCGCATTTTTAATACGGGTCCTAAAAAAGCCCTATTAATTCCGCAAGTTGGCGTTTTTTTGTCAGGCAGAAATTGACTCTCACCTGCTTGAATCGTTAAGGCTGTTTGGCCTTTGCTTGTATCAATTAACTCAGGAATAGGCAAAGTGGGTTGTTTTTTATGAGCCACAGACTGCGCGAAAGTAAGAGGAATACTAGGTAAGCTTAAGCCAACCACACCAGCAGCAGAGCTTAATTTTAAAAATCGACGACGTTCCATGATTTTCTCCTATGAAACTGTTTCTTATAAAATAATGATGTAAAACATAAAGCTTCCTGTAAGGGGAGGGTCAATAAAAAGCGTCGATTTTATAAGAAAAAAGATAAGATTTGAGACCTTTATCTCTGCTTAAGGTTAAGGGATTTCTAGGTTAATTATGGAAAATCTAATCGATGAATATGTCAGTGAGCTCTGGGAGAGTATTCATTGCTAGTCAATTGCTCAAGTGTGCACCGGTGTCGAAGAATCATCTTAAGGCAAAATAAACGCATCGCGACATCGTATTTCAGGTATGATGGACAATTGATTAAATGGTTGAGCCATGAATATACCTGTTACCAATCTTTCGACCTCACAAAGCACTTCGAGTGACGTGGCGGTTGAAGTCTCTTGCGCCAATTGTAAAGCGTGTTGTTGCCGTCTTGAAGTGATGATCATTTCAGATACCGGTGTTCCTGAAGATTTTATTTCTCGTGATCAATATGGTAGTGAAACCATGTTAAGGCTTAATGATGGCTGGTGTGCAGCGGTGGATCGTGAAACGTTATTGTGTACGATTTATGAAAATCGCCCATGGATATGTCGGGAATTTGAAATGGGATCTTATGAATGTGTTGATGAGCGCAATGCTCACCTACCATAAGCCCCATTTAGGTTATTTTTTATTGTCCTTATTTCCCAGAGATAAACTCATTACTTTTATGAAATACCGTGATCGTGAACTGTCGAACTTGGCGGACAAGTAGCGAGAATTTCACGACGACCTGTGTCTTTCACTTCCTCTAAAATAACGTCAAAGCCCCAGAGACGATGCAGGTGCTTCAAAACCTCGGGGTAACCATCATGTAAGGGGATTCTATCTTGTGGAACGTGTTGCAAGGTAAGTGAGCGATCGCCACGAACATTGACATTCCAAACTTGAATATTCGGCTCTAAATTACTGAGATTATATTGAGAGGCGAGCTTCTCACGAATGGCTTGATAACCCGTTTCATTATGAATAGCACTGATCTCAATATAATTTTTCCTATCATCATCCAAAACAGAGAATAAGCGAAAATCACGGATTAATTTAGGTGAGAGGTATTGGCTGATAAAACTCTCATCTTTGAAGTTGTGCATAGCAAAATGAACCGCATCTAACCAGTTTGAGCCAGCGAGATCTGGAAACCATTCTTTATCTTCTTCGGTCGGATTTTCACAGATACGTCGTATATCTTGGAACATGGCAAAGCCGAGTGCGTAAGGGTTAATGCCATTGTAGTATTTACTATTGTATTCCGGTTGTGCAATGACGCTGGTGTGGCTATGTAAAAACTCTAAAATGAACGCATCGGTGACCACTCCTTCATCATAAAGGTGATTTAAAATGGTGTAATGCCAGAAAGTTGCCCAGCCTTCATTCATCACTTGCGTTTGTTTTTGCGGATAGAAATATTGGCTGACCTTACGCACGATTCGTACAATTTCACGCTGCCAAGGTTCTAAAAGCGGTGCATGCTTTTCGATAAAATAGAGTAGGTTTTCTTGGGGTTCACTTGGAAAACGATGATCACTTTGTTGGTCGTCTTGTTTGGATTTTGGCACAGTCCGCCATAACTCATTCACTTGCGATTGTAAGTAGGCCTCGCGGGATTCTTGGCGTGCTTTTTCTTCTAAAATAGAAATTTTCTCAGGGCGTTTATAACGGTCAACCCCGTAATTCATTAAGGCGTGGCATGAATCAAGAATGTTCTCCACTTCTGAAATGCCATATTTTTCTTCACATTGTGAGATGTAAGTTCGAGCAAATAAAAGATAATCAATAATAGAGCTGGCATCGGTCCACGATTGGAATAAATAATTACCTTTAAAAAACGAGTTGTGGCCATAACAAGCGTGAGCCATCACTAAAGCCTGCATGGTTATGGTGTTTTCTTCCATTAGATAGGCAATACATGGATTTGAATTAATCACAATTTCATAAGCTAACCCCATATGCCCATGCTTGTAGTTTTGTTCGGTCTGTATAAAACGTTTACCAAATGACCAATGATGGTAGTTAATTGGCATCCCAATACTGGAATAGGCATCCATCATCTGTTCAGCCGTGATCACTTCGATTTGATTGGGATAAGTATCTAGACGATAGTGTTGTGCGACTCGTTTGATTTCGGTGTGATACTGTTCTAATAGATCAAAAGTCCAATCGGGGCCTGTGGGTAATGGGAATCCAGGGTGATTGCCTTGTTCGGTATCATGTGTATTTTGAGTCTTAGTAACCATAATTTATCCCCTTACGATTGAGCTTGCTTTTGAAATAGCTCGCGGAAAATTGGGAAAATATCATCAACAGATTGAATGTTTTTCATCGCAAAATTATCAAATTCTTCAGCAATGGCTTCGTATTCTTTCCATAAGGTTTGATGTGCTCGTTTTGTGATTTCAATGTAGGAATAATACTGACAAGCTGGCAGTAATTGTTTTACCAGAATCTCTCGGCAACGGGGGGAGTCATCTGCCCAGTTATCCCCATCGGAGGCTTGTGCCGCATAGATA
The DNA here is from genome assembly GCF_002157735.2 of Vibrio aphrogenes. Classification (NCBI taxonomy): domain Bacteria; kingdom Pseudomonadati; phylum Pseudomonadota; class Gammaproteobacteria; order Vibrionales; family Vibrionaceae; genus Vibrio; species Vibrio aphrogenes. The sequence goes on along the minus strand of NZ_AP018689.1, from coordinate 1,481,852 downwards.
TTCCATTCATTGGTTGGAAAACGGTCTTTAATTATGTCATTCATGAGTTTTAAAGCGCTCGAGACAATCGTGCCACCGGTTTCTTGAGAATAGAAAAATTCATGTTCATCCACTTCTTTCGCTTGAGTATGATGGCGGATAAAAATCACTTCGACATTTTCATAGGTGCGGGTAAGAAATAAATACAGTAATACATAAAAGCGCTTGGCAATGTCTTTGGTTGCTTGATCCATCGAGCCTGACACATCCATTAAACAGAACATTACGGCTTGACTGGACGGAATAGGTTTACGCTCATAGTTTTTATAACGTAAATCAAAGGTATCAATAAAAGGCACCCGAGCGATTTTTTCTCGTAACTCAGCAATTTCAGCTTTGATGCGTGTTTCTTCTAAAGGTTGAGCTGGTTCGGTGAGTTGTACGTCATCTAATAAGCCTTCTAATGCTTTAAGTTGCTTGCGTTTTGCCGCTGTCATCGCGGTTCGACGGGCAAGCGATTGTTGTAATGAACGGACAATTGCAATATTAGAAGGAATACCCGCCGTTTGGTATCCAGAGCGATGGGTTTTCCATTCGGTAATTTTATTAACTTGGTTTTTCTTTAAATTCGGTAGCGCAAGATCTTCAAACAGAATATCGAGGTATTCATCTTTAGATATTTGAAAAATAAAATCATCGCTGCCTTCACCATCGTTACTGGCATCTCCATCTCCTGAGCCACCGCCTGCGCCGCCAGATGGTGGGCGATCAATTTTATCTCCGGTTGAGAATTGATCATTACCTGGGTGAACGCGCTCTTTAATACCGCCTGTGCCTTGATGAAAGGTCGGTTCATGAATATCTTGATTAGGAATCGTTACATCCTCACCCGATTCCGTATTAGTGATAGAGCGCTTTTTAACAGCTTCTGCAACAGACTGTTTAATCTGCTCTTTATTTCGACGTATAAAGCGCTGACGATTGACGGTACTTTTGTTTTTCCCATTCAAACGTCGGTCAATAAATTGTGCCATAGCTCCTCCCCAAAACCGCTTTCCGCTTAATGTTGAAAAGAGCAACAAAGTTAAGTTAATCAGTACTTCGTTGCTCTTAGCGTCGATTAAGAGGATTTACGTACACGTAGGTACCATTCTGCTAATAAGCGAACTTGTTTTTTGGTGTAGCCTTTCTCCATCATGCGAGCAACAAAGTTGTCGTGTTTTTTCTGATCATCGGTTGAGGTTTTCGCATTAAATGAAATCACCGGAAGTAACTCTTCGGTATTGGAGAACATTTTTTTCTCAATCACCGTACGCAGTTTTTCATAGCTAGTCCAAACCGGATTTTGTCCGTTATTATTGGCGCGAGCACGAAGCACAAAGTTGACAATTTCATTACGGAAATCTTTCGGGTTACTGATACCGGCAGTTTTTTCAATTTTTTCTAGCTCATCGTTTAGCGCCGAGCGGTCAAATAGCTGCCCGGTTTCAGGATCACGATACTCTTGATCTTGAATCCAGAAGTCAGCATAAGTGACATAACGGTCAAAGATGTTTTGTCCATATTCTGAATAAGATTCTAAATAAGCGGTTTGGATCTCTTTACCAATAAATTCCACATATTTAGGGACAAGATAGCCTTTTAAAAACTCTAAATATCGGTCTGCGGTTTCTTGAGGGAACTGCTCACGTTCAACTTGTTGCTCAATCACATAGAACAAATGAACTGGGTTGGCGGCCACTTCAGTTTGATCAAAGTTGAATACGCGAGAGAGAATTTTAAAGGCAAAACGAGTCGATAATCCAGACATCCCCTCATCGACACCCGCGTAGTCACGATACTCTTGATAGCTCTTAGCTTTTGGATCAGTGTCTTTGAGGGTTTCACCATCGTAGACGCGCATTTTGGAGAAAATGGAGGAATTTTCTGGATCTTTTAGACGTGACAAGATACTAAATTGCGCCAAGATATCGAGCGTACTGGGTGAGCAGGGCGCATGATGCAATTCACTATGTGTCAGTAGTTTTTTATAGATCTTAATTTCTTCCGACACTCGTAAACAATAAGGCACTTTGACGATATACACACGGTCTAAAAAGGCTTCGTTGTTTTTATTATGGCGGAAGGTTTGCCATTCGGATTCATTGGAGTGAGCGAGGATCATCCCTTCAAACGGTAATGCAGATAACCCTTCAGTGCCGTTGTAGTTGCCTTCTTGTGTCGCCGTTAAAAGCGGATGTAGCACTTTGATCGGAGCCTTGAACATCTCAACAAACTCCATCACGCCTTGGTTGGCTTTACACAATGCGCCAGAATAGCTATAGGCATCAGGATCATCTTGAGAATAATGCTCAAGCTTACGAATATCCACTTTACCGACTAAAGAGGAAATATCTTGGTTGTTTTCATCACCTGGTTCGGTTTTCGCGATGGCTATTTGATTAAGAATCGAAGGGCGAACTTTGACGACTTTAAACTGAGTAATATCGCCACCAAATTCTTGCAACCTTTTGGCGGCCCACGGTGACATAATGGAACGTAAATAACGAGAATCGATGCCATATTCACTTTTTAATAACGCGCCATCTTCATCGACATTAAATAAGCAAAATGGGTGATCATTTACCGGGCTACGGACTCCATTAGCAGAGAGTACATAGATAGGCATTTGTTGCATTAACGCTTTTAATTTCTCTGCCAGAGAAGATTTCCCCCCGCCAACAGGACCGAGTAGGTAAAGAATTTGTTTACGCTCTTCTAGCCCTTGAGCAGCATGCTTTAAGTAAGACACAATTTGCTCTATGGCTTCTTCCATGCCATAAAAATGTTCAAAGGTTTTATAGCGAGAAATCACTCGGTTAGAAAAAATACGACTCAATCTAGGATCTTTTGAGGTATCAATGATTTCAGGTTCCCCGATGGCTAACAACAGCCGCTCTGCAGCGTTGGCATAAGCACTTTTGTCCTGTTGACATAACGAAAGAAAGTCTTGTAGAGAAAGTTCTTCATCTTTCGCGGCTTCATAGCGTGATTGGTAGTGGTCAAAAATACTCATAGCGAAATCCCCTTGAACTTGAATATGTCGAATGATGAGATGACAAAAATTCTTATACCTATGTCACTGTAAGATGTGATTTGCGGTGAGAATAAAACAGTTTTTTACTCACTGTCTGTGAGCGATATCCAAATGATTCACTGAGTTTCGCTTGCTAGAAAGAGGACAATTTTCCGTTTTGACCTATTTCTTAACTCATCATTAGGAAAAGCGCTCATGAATCTCGCATCCTACGGTTATTTGGGTAGAAAGCCCCTATCAATAAGACTAGTCCTATTTTTGGATTTTGCTTAACAATTATGCACTTATTTATTGAAGCATTTGCAGTTCATCACATCTATTAGGCTGAAAAGTTCAAATAAGAGAAGGGAAATCAGAGACCATTATTAGGCGATTTTATGGTGGGAAAATGGCAAATATATAAAAAAAGAACGTAAAAAAGCGCGCCCAGGTGAAGGAGCGCGCGATATATTACTTAGTTCACGAGCAAATTAAGCGTTAAAAATCTGACTTAACTCTGTCGCCGATAAATGATATTGACGAGGACAGTTACGCCATACGTTTAACATGCGGCGATACTTATCTTGCATTGGCATTTGAGCGTTAAAATGGTGATCGGCTTTATCGAAATGAGGGTACATACCTTCAGAGTCGACTAGGAAGCGAACATAGTTAACGGCTTGATGCTCAGTAGCAATATCAAAACCTAAGAATTGTAAGCGACGTTGGTCAACTTTGGACTTATCAGAATCCGATAGCATGTTATAGGATTCTTGCATCGCATGGTACATTTCCATGATATCGATGATTTCACGACAAGATTCTTCTTCCATGTAACCAAAGTTTTTATCTAACTCACGCATTTGCAAACCGTATCCACGCTCTACAATGGTTTGTAAGCGTTTAAATTTCTTTGCTTCGCTAGGCTCAAGACTTGCCATTAGGCGATATTGGTTTGAAAGAATCAAACGCTGTGCATGTGTCATTTCCATTTTTGACCTCAGTAGTTTAGATGTAATTTTGAGTGAATAAGTCTCACGATGTCGTGAATTAGAACATCACGTTGTTATGATATTTACTCAATATCGCAACGACGTTTTCCATTGTTTCCTTTGAGGGTGGTTCAACACCTTCAAGTGGATAATCATGCCCTAATGCTTCCCACTTATGCGCACCAAGTTTGTGATAAGGGAGCAATTCAATTTTTTCAATATTGTCCATGTCTTTAATGAACTCACCCAGCATTTCTGCCGCTTCTAAGTCATCGGTATAACCTGGAACGATAACGTAACGTAACCATGTTTTTTGGCCGATTTTATGTAAATAGCGCGCAAAATCTAACGTACGACGATTAGATACCCCAATAAAATCATGATGGATTTCATCTTTCATATGCTTGATATCTAGCATTACAAGATCGGTGGCATCCAGAACTTCATCGACAACCTCGGTGTGTTTACGGATATAGCCATTAGTATCAAGACAAGTGTGAATGCCTTCTGCTTGCGCGGCACGGAATAAGTCACGCACAAACTCAGGTTGTAACATAGCTTCACCACCTGAACAGGTAATGCCGCCGCCTGAAGCATTCATAAAGTGACGGTAAGATTTGGCCTCCTTAATAATTTCATCGACAGAGACTTCTTTACCACCATGAGTGTCCCATGTATCGCGGTTATGGCAATACATGCAACGCATTAAGCAGCCCTGCATAAAAACGATGAAACGAATTCCAGGGCCATCAACTGTGCCACAGGATTCATAAGAGTGAATACGACCGATAGTAGACATAGGAAAATTCCTTAGCTTTATAATGTTTTTATTTTATTACAAAAAATAGGGTTAACCTAGGTTAAAAGGGAGATTTTTGTAGGAAGAATGTTTAATCCCAACCTAAGGATGTGTCACTAATTAATGTGTTGGGTATAAATCAGACTAAAAGTAAAAATAGAGATAAAGAAAGCCCCACTCCGAAGAGTAGGGCTTCATTATTCTGATTTCTCTAAAAAATTATAGAGATTCAGTGAAAGTACGTGCGATAACGTCTTGTTGTTGCTCTGAAGTCAGAGAGTTGAAACGTACAGCGTAACCCGATACACGGATAGTTAGCTGAGGGTATTTCTCTGGGTGCTTAACAGCGTCTTCAAGAGTTTCACGGTTAAGAACGTTCACGTTTAGGTGTTGGCCACCTTCAACGCCTGCTTCATGGTGGAAGTAACCATCCATTAGACCAGCAAGGTTCGCTTTCTTCGCATCGTCAGTTTTACCTAGTGCATTAGGTACGATAGAGAAGGTGTAAGAGATACCATCTTGTGCATCAGCAAACGGTAGTTTCGCTACTGAAGTTAGAGAGGCTACAGCACCTTTCTCATCGCGGCCGTGCATTGGGTTAGCACCTGGAGCGAATGGAGTACCAGCGCGACGACCGTCTGGAGTGTTACCAGTTTTCTTACCGTATACCACGTTTGAAGTGATAGTAAGAATTGACTGAGTAGGAGTCGCGTTGCGGTAAGTCTTAAGCTTACGGATTTTGCCCATGAATACAGAAACAAGTTCACATGCGATGTCATCAACGCGTGGGTCGTTGTTACCGAATTTAGGATAATCACCTTCGATTTCGAAATCGAGAGCTAGACCATCTTCATCACGGATTGGTTTAACTTTTGCGTATTTGATTGCAGATAGTGAGTCAGCTGCAACAGATAGACCCGCAATACCACAAGCCATTGTACGACGAACGTCACGGTCATGAAGAGCCATTAGAGACGCTTCGTAGCTGTATTTGTCGTGCATGTAGTGGATAGAGTTCAATGCTGTTACGTATTGTTTTGCTAACCAATCCATGAAGTGGTCCATTTTGTCCCACAACTCGTCGTAATCAAGGTATTCACCAGTGATTTTGTCCATTTTTGGACCAACTTGGATTTTTAGCTTCTCATCCACACCACCGTTGATGGTGTAAAGCATAGTTTTCGCAAGGTTTGCACGAGCACCGAAGAACTGCATTTGTTTACCAACAACCATTGGAGATACACAACATGCGATTGCGTAGTCATCAGATTGTAGGTCAGGACGCATTAGGTCATCGTTTTCATACTGGATAGAAGAAGTATCGATAGATACTTTTGCACAGAAGTGCTTAAAGCCAGCAGGTAGTTGCTCAGACCAAAGAACAGTGATGTTTGGCTCTGGGCTTGGACCCATTGTGTATAGGCTGTTTAGGAAACGGAAGTTAGTACGAGTAACTAGTGTACGTCCGTCAAGACCCATACCACCCATTGATTCTGTTGCCCAGATTGGGTCACCAGAGAACAATTCATCGTATTCAGGAGTACGTAGGAAACGAACCATACGTAGTTTCATTACGAAGTGGTCGATCATTTCTTGAGCTTGTTCTTCAGTGATGCGACCTGCAGCGATATCACGTTCTACGTAGATATCTAGGAAGCTTGAAGTACGACCAAGAGACATTGCCGCGCCGTTTTGAGATTTAACTGCTGCTAGGTAACCGAAGTAAGTCCATTGGATTGCTTCTTGTGCAGTTTCTGCTGGGCGAGAGATATCACAACCGTATTTTGCAGCCATTTCTTTGATTTGGCCTAGTGCACGGTGTTGCTCTGCGATTTCTTCACGTAATTGCATTGTTGCAGTTAGGTCTTCGCCATTTTCAAAACGCTCTTGTAGAGACGTGAATTGAGCGAATTTGTCTTTCATTAGGTAATCAATACCGTATAGCGCTACGCGACGGTAGTCACCAATGATACGACCACGACCGTATGCATCTGGAAGACCAGTTAATACGCCAGATTTACGACATTTCATGATGTCTGGAGTATAGATATCGAAAACACCTTGGTTATGAGTTTTACGATATTCTGTGTAGATCTTCTTAACTTCTGGGTCTAATTCACGACCGTAAGCTTTACAAGAACCTTCAACCATGCGAATACCACCGTTAGGGATGATAGCGCGTTTTAGTGGAGCTTCAGTTTGAAGACCAACGATAGTTTCAAGATCTTTGTTGATGTAACCTGCATCGTGTGCAGTGATGGTAGAAATAACAGAAGTGTCAAAATCAAGTGGAGCAAGAGTCTTGTTCTCAACCTTGATACCTTCCATTACTTGAGCCCAAAGCTTGTTAGTTGCTTCAGTACCCTCAGAAACTAGGAAAGATTCATCACCTTCATATGGTGTATAGTTCTTTTGAATGAAATCACGAACGTTTACTTCGTTTTGCCAATCACCTTCAGCAAAACCTTCCCAAGCTTTAGCAAATTGCTCTGCCATGACATACCTACCTTTATTAGTAGAAAAAATACATACTGCTGTGAAACTACTACAATGAGTAATCACTGCCCTGGAGCACAGTACACTCTGATAAATAATACTGATGAGCTAAAAATAACCCATTAGTATTAGTATTCAAGTAACGCTATCGTACGCTACCCAAATAAAATGACAAAGGAAACCGATATTTTACTTCAGCGCTAGGCTTAGATTTAACTACATAAAGACTAGTGTGTTCATGCCAGTTAGCAACATCATTTTCGTTTCTTTGTTCAGTATAATCGAATTTGAACTCTGTGATTTACTGTCGTCAAAACTTAACAATAGACATGACTTCATGTGTTGATCTCGATCACTTTATGTAAACAATTTACGCAAAATTACAAATTATTTTATAAATTATATAATTTTTTTTGAATTGAAGGGCAGTTAAATTTGTTTTATTTGGTTGAACAGAATGTTGAAGAAAAAGTAAGCAGTCATTAACTTTATGCTTACCTAAGTCTTGAAGTAAGTTAAAATGCCTATATTATGCATAAAAATTCAAAATATCAGCCTACCAACAATGGAGTTAACACCGAGCTAAGTTTGCATGCCATAAAAAGCAATGCTAGTTTGTTTAAACCATTAGGAAGATGGGTGTTAACAAATAGGGAGTAATAGCGCATGACGGATGTACCCGCGCTACGTATCAAAGACTTACATAAGACTTTTGGGAAAAATGAAGTTCTCAAAGGTATTTCATTATCTGCCAATAAAGGCGACGTGATTTCTATTATCGGATCTTCTGGGTCAGGTAAAAGTACTTTTCTTCGTTGTATCAATCTATTAGAAACGCCAACCTCAGGTGATATCTGGGTTAATGATGAATTAATTCAGATGAAAACTAACCGTAAAAATGAAGTTTTTCCCGCCGATGATAAACAAGTTCAACGTATTCGCTCACGTTTAGCGATGGTTTTCCAAAGCTTTAATCTTTGGTCACACTTGACCGTACTTGAAAATGTGATCGAGGCTCCAGTTCATGTATTAGGTGTCCCGAAAGCTCAAGCGATTGAAAATGCAAAACTGCTGCTAAAGAAAGTGGGGTTGTATGATCGTAAAGATTATTACCCGGGCCATTTATCCGGTGGTCAGCAACAACGGGCAGCAATTGCGAGAGCGTTAGCCGTTGAGCCAGAAGTGATGCTATTTGATGAACCGACCTCGGCTCTTGACCCTGAGTTGGTCGGAGAAGTGTTAGGGGTTATGCGTGATTTAGCCGAAGAGGGGCGCACCATGCTGGTGGTGACGCACGAAATGGCCTTTGCACGTGATGTTTCAAGTCATGTGATGTTTTTACACCAAGGAAAAGTAGAAGAACAAGGCGCACCAGAGAAATTATTTAATCATCCGGAATCGGAGCGCTTCAAGCAATTTATTTCTTCGGTGTATTAATCCAATGCGTCGTAATGGATTACGATAAATATTGAACCAGTGGTGTAGGGCAAGTTATTGCTGAGCCATTGCTTAAATAACGAACTTTGCGATAACAAAGCAGAGCATAAAGAAAGCAACACAACAAAAACATAATCACAGGAGTATGGAAATGAAAAAGTGGTTTTTAGCAGCGACATTGGCTGCAACAGCATTATCAGGGGCAGCACAAGCCAAGGATTGGAAGACGGTTCGTTTTGCGACAGAAGGCGCTTATCCTCCCTTTAACTATACCAATGCCGATGGCACGTTAGCTGGATTTGATGTTGACCTTGCTAATGCACTTTGTGAAGAGATGCAGGCTAAGTGTCAGATTGTCGCTCAAGATTGGGATGGCATTATTCCAGCACTACTTGCTCGTAAATATGATGCGATTATCGCGGGCATGTCGATTACCGAAGAACGTAAGAAAAAAGTCGCGTTTACACATAAATACGCTTTGATCCCTAATAAGTTTATTGCGAAAAAAGGTGCCAATCTCCAGTTTACTAAAGAAGGTCTAAAAGGAGTTAAGATTGGCGTTCAACGTTCAACCACTCATGATCAATATATCGAAGATAATTACAAAGGCATTGTAGATGTTTCTCGCTATGGCACATTTGATGAAGCTTACCTAGATTTAGAAGGTGGGCGAATCGATGCGGTATTTGGTGATGCTTCTGCTTTGCAAAGTGGCATGCTAGATAAAAAAGAAGGCTATGAGTTTACAGGCCCATCATTGACTGACGCTCAGTGGTTCGGTGACGGCTTTGGTATTGCGGTGCGTAAGCAAGATCAAGACTTAGCGACTCAATTAAATACAGCGATCGATTCTCTGCGTGCAAAAGGTATTTATCAGAAAATTGCCGCGAAATATTTCTCTTATGACGTTTACGGTGAATAAGCCACTTTAAAATTAGAGGCAGTACTGGTTTAAACAACGAAGACTGCCTCTCACAAAATTAGACCTTTATGATGTTAGATTTTTTACAAGGTTATGAACACACCATTTTACAAGGCGCTTTGGTTACGATCGAAGTCGCGTTGCTATCTTTGGTTGTGGCGGTGTTGCTTGGTATTTTAGGAGCACTGGCAAAGTTATCGCCTTATCGTGGATTACGTACGCTCGCGACCATTTACACCACTATTATACGAGGCATTCCTGACCTTGTGCTCATGATGCTGATCTTCTTTGGTGGGCAAATCCTGCTGAATAATTCTTTATATTCACTCAATGAGCAGATCAACAGTTGGATGACCCAATATGATCCTAGTCATGAGTGGATGTCTTATTTACCCGATTATATTGATGTCAGTCCTTTTACCGCTGGAGTGTTAACCATTGGCTTTATTTTCGGTGCTTATATGGCTGAAACTTTTCGCGGAGCCATCATGGCAGTCGATCATGGTGAATTAGAGGCCGCTAAAGCTTATGGCATGAGCGCTACGATGTCTTTTCGTCGTATTTTATTACCGCAAATGGTGCGTCATGCTATCCCAGGGTTTGGGAATAATTGGTTAGTTTTATTAAAAACCACGGCTCTGGTGTCGATTATTGGTTTGGATGATATGGTTCGAGTTGGGGCGTTGGCCGCGGGCTCTACTAAAATGCCATTTACTTTTTATATGACAGTTTCCGTGATCTTCTTATTTTTTACCAGTGTATCTATTGGCTTATTAAGGTTATTAGAGCGCAAATATACGATTCATATAAGGTAGGCATAACATGGATTTTTCAGTTGTGATTGACAGCTTACCTCTGTATTTTCAAGGTTTATGGACCACATTTTGGTTAGTGGGGCTCTCTTTAATAATCGGTTTATTGATTGCTATTCCAGCCGGAGTGGCTAGAACCAGTTCGAATCCTTTGATCAACTTTCCCGTGTGGTGTTATAGCTATTTCTTTCGTGGCACACCGTTATTAGTGCAGCTGTATTTAATTTATTACGGTAGTAATCAGTTCATGCAAGTTCGTGACACGTTATGGGAGCATGCTTGGTTTTGTGCATTAGTGGCTTTTGTCTTAAATACAGGGGCTTATACCGCAGAAATCTTTGCAGGGGCAATTAAAGGTTTGCATAAAGGGGAAATTGAAGCAGCAAAAGCTTACGGTATGCCGAAGTGGAAAATTTACCAACGTATTATTTTACCCAGTGCCTTAAGGCGAGCCTTACCTGCTTACAGTAATGAAGTGATCTTTATGCTTCACGGTTCAGCGGTGGCTGGTATTGTGACTGTGATGGACATCACGGGTGTGGCTCGCTTAGTGAACTCAAGAACGTATGCGCCGTTTGAAGCTTTCTTTACCGCCGGCGTATTCTATATGATCTTAAGTATGTCGATTATTTACGCGTTTAAACAAGCCGAGAAAAAGATGCTGGCTTACGCGAGACCTTTGAGTTGAATTATTATCACCGAGCTGAATTAAGGTGTGTTAGCTTACGTTAAGAGACGTTAAATCGCAGAGAGATAAGAATGCCAGCAAACCGAATATTGCTGGCATTCTTTATTTTATATAGCGTTTTTGAATTATTTAAAAACCGACCAAATAGGGGCGTGATCGGAAGGTTTTTCAATGCCACGCAACTCGTAATCGATACCGGCCTCAACACATTTTTCAGCAAGAGTTGGCGTTGCTAAAATTACATCAATACGCAGGCCGCGGTTATCGTCAAAACCACGTGAGCGATAATCAAACCATGAGAATTGGTCATCAACCTTAGGATGTAGATTACGGAAAGTATCTTCAAAGCCCCAATCTAATAAGGTTTTCAGCCATTCACGCTCTTCGGGTTGGAATGAACATTTGCCCGTTTTTAGCCAGCGTTTTGCATTCGGTTCACCAATACCAATATCTAAATCAATCGGGCTAATATTGATATCGCCCATGACGATGATTTGTTCATCGCTAGTATGGTGAGTATTCAAATGGGTCATCAAGTCTTTATAAAACTGACGTTTGTATGGGAATTTGGTTTCATGCTTGATGTTGTCACCTTGCGGGAAGTAACCATTCATCACGGTCGTCTTCTGACCGCTTTCATCTTCAAAGGTAGCCATGATCATGCGGCGTTGGTGTTCATCAGTATCGGTTGAAAAGCCTTTTTGCACCGAAATGGGCTCTTGCTTACACAGCATCGCCACACCGTAATGCGCTTTTTGACCGTGGAAATAAACGTGATAGCCCATGGCCTCAACATCCGCGAGTGGGAAGGCTTCATCGTGTACTTTAATTTCTTGTAGGCCAATCACATCAGGTTGATGTTTATCAATGATGGCTTGCAGTTGGTGAAGACGGGCGCGAAGGCCATTAATATTGAAACTGATTACTTTCATAGTCGGTCAATCCAATCCGTGAGTATTGAGAGTGATCCCATCATACAGACCATTGTGACGATAGGGTATGGTGAAGATTTTGTTTGTTGGATTTATGTACAAAAAAGGTGGGAAATGATCGGTAACACTAAGCGTTTCCTGTTTAGTGTTACCGTCAATGAGCGGGATTATTCGTTGAACCAATAGCCTTTGTTGACTAAGGTCGTCAATAAGTTAATTGCAGCGGGAATGCTGGTTAAAGAGCGTAAAGTTTGTGGCTCGATATCATCATAATCACATAGGATTTGCGCTAGTGGTTCAAGGCCTTCTTCCAGTTCAAAGACTTCGCCATTAATGTATAAAGTATTGGGCTTATGCTCATGATAGACCGCACGTAAGCCGGCCACTTTGTAGAGTGGTTGCTCAGTTTGGATATGTTGCATGAGTTCATCGGCATCAAATTCTTCTTCTGGCACAATAATGTTCAACTGGTGGCGTGACTGGCTTAACATGCAACCTAAGAAATCTTCAATACGATTAGGGTCTTCTAACGCACTGGTTAACATACGGGTTAAATGTTGCGTATCTTGCGCTTGGATCATGCCAAAACCAGTTTGAGTTTGTTGTTCTGGGTTGTGCAGATGAACATCGCCAATATCATGGGCCAAAATATAATCGGCAAAGTTGCTTAAGAGCTCTTGTTCTTTTGGCGAACGGAAACCTACAGAATAGCTCATTGATGGCTCTAAAGCGTAGCCATCATGTGGGAAACCCGGTGGAATATATAAAATATCACCCGGCTCTAGAACCTCATCAATGATTGCATCAAACTGTTTAATTTGACGTAAGGCCTGTGCTTGAATCACTTCTTCATATTGACCTTCATCTTTTGCACCCACACGCCAGCGACGCTTACCCATGCCTTGGCAAATGAAAACATCGTATTGATCGATATGTGGTCCAACCCCACCATTTTCGACAGCAAAACTGATCATCACATCATCAAATAACCAGCCTGGCATAGATTGAAAAGGCGTAACTAATTGCGCAACGTCAGAGTGCCAGTGATTCGCTGCCTGAACTAATAAAGACCAATGGCTTTCAGGTAGGTCGGAAAATTTGTCTTCAGAAAATGGGCCATGTTCAGCGGTCCATTGATTGTTATGGTTGGAAACAAAGCGTGAATCAATGACTTCTTCCATTGCCAATCCCGCTAATTCGTCTGGAGAGATCGGATCAACAAAGCCACTTTGTGGTGACTCAGTGAAAAAACCACCTTTGATGACCGTGGGCTTTTTTTGCCAGAATTCTTTGAGGAAAGTCTCTAAGCTAAATGAAAGTTGATACATGGGACTAAGGCCTATATGAGGACATATCGTATTTATCGATATGTTAATTTAGAAACAGGCGCAGAGTGTACCAGAAGATGTCCATGCAACGAATCATTCTAAGTCAAAGTAAAGATTTGATGATTATTTATTAGCAGATCAAGGGGATTTGAAGAGGACAATAAGTTAGACGGTGTATTGATTGGTTAAATGTGGAATTAAATTTGTCATTTTTAGAGTCTAACTTCGTTATTAATGTGTGAGCAAAATCTAATCTGCATTATTTGTATTATTATAATATTCATTTTGAATCCTATAACCTCTGAGATATTGTTATGAAAATAAAGTCAAAATTATTATTAAATACGATTGTTGTCGCTCTTTCTGGCCAGTATGCAATGGCAAGTGAATTTGTTCAAATAGATCCTGTTGCTCTGAATGATTTGAAAGTAGAGTTAAAAGAGAATAAAGCAGTACCATTAATCAGTGACCGATATCAAGATTTATTAAAAGATGCAGATAAAAATTTAACCAAAAAGAATCCATCAGTTATGGATAAAACGATCATGCCACCGAGTAATGATAAGCATGATTATCTGAGTATTAGCCGTTATTGGTGGCCTGATAGTAGTAAAGCTGATGGGCTTCCGTGGATTCGTAAAGATGGGATTACTAATCCTGATACCCAAAGTGATGATGTTGACCGACCACGAATTAGTAGAATGAGTCATGCTGTTTATAATTTATCCTTAGCTTATTATCTTTCTGGAAATGAAGAATATGCAGAGAAAGCAGTCAGTATGGTTAAAACCTGGTTTATTGATCCTGAAACTAAAATGAATCCTAATTTGAATTATGCTCAATCGGTACCGGGATACAATGAGGGCAGACGAGCTGGAATTCTAGATGGGCGTTTTATTCAAACTCAAATTTTAGATTCCATTAAGATTCTTGAAAATTCAAAGTCATGGACAAAAGAAGATCAAGAGCAGATGAATACCTGGCTTGAACAACATTTAGATTGGTTAACTAAAAGTGATATTGGTATTGCGGGAGCTAAGCAAACGAATAATCATGGAACTTGGTATCGTTTCCAAGTGAGTTCTTTAGCTTACTTCTTAGGTGAGGATGATATTGTTAAGCAAACTATCAATGAAACCAAAGACAGTATGAAAACACAGTTTGCCACTGATGGTTCTCAACCAGAAGAGTTAGCCCGTACAAGAAGTTTCTTTTACAGTGGTTTTAACTTAAATGCACTTAGTCGTGTTGCCATTGTTGCCGATAAATTTGGCGATTCTATTTGGCAATATCAACCAGAAAAAGGAAAAAGTATTAAAGCAGGGTTTAACTTTATACTGCCTGTTGTCCATGGTGAAAAATGGAATTATGCTACTCCTGGTATCAAGCTAGAGTATCTGATTCCTGCATTAGTAAAATACAATCAATACAATCCAAATGATAACTTTGCTAAAGAACTACAAATCATTACTGGATATAAAGGGACTGATGTTCAAGAAGTGTATAATCAACTATCAATACTAGAAAATAACGAAATGTAAATTATTAATTAAAGAGTCTATACCTTTAATACTATTGATCTTTAAACCTCATACAAGACTGTATGAGGTTTATATTAATTATGGTTTATTTCGTTATTGATGATTGATTGATTTACTTTGGTTTGTATTTTAAATACAAAAACGCGAGCCCATAATAATGATCTCGCGTTGAGTATAGTGTCCTTATTTCAATAAATCCGTCAGTTTAACCGCATCACCGATGTAGTTAGCTGGTGTCATTTGTTTTAAGCGATCTTTTTCTTCTTGTGGGATTTCCAGACCGTCGATAAACGCACGCATACCTTCACCATCAACACGTTTGCCACGAGTTAACTCTTTAAGTTTCTCGTATGGTTTTTCAATGCCGTAACGACGCATGACTGTTTGTACCGGCTCAGCCAATACTTCCCAGTTTTTGTCTAGTTCAGCTTCTAGTGCGGCTTGGTTGACTTCAAGTTTACTGATACCACGCATAACAGAAGAGTAAGCGATGATGGCATAGCCACAACCCACGCCTAGGTTACGTAATACGGTTGAGTCAGTAAGGTCACGTTGCCAGCGAGAAATTGGCAGTTTTTGCGCAAGGTGAGTGAAGATAGCATTGGCTAAGCCCAAGTTACCTTCTGAGTTTTCAAAGTCAATTGGGTTAACTTTATGCGGCATGGTTGAAGAGCCGATTTCGCCAGCAATGGTTTTTTGCTTAAAGTGACCTAGAGCGATATAGCCCCAAACATCACGGTCGAAGTCGATTAAGATAGTATTGAAACGTGCAATCGCATCAAATAGCTCTGCAATGTAATCATGCGGTTCGATTTGAGTGGTGTACGGGTTCCAATCTACGCCTAGTGACTCAGTAATAAACTCTTCACTGAATTTGTGCCAATCTAATTCTGGGTACGCTGAAAGGTGCGCGTTGTAGTTACCTACTGCACCATTGATTTTCGCTAGAATTTCAACGTTCTCAATTTGCTTGTATTGACGTTCCATACGGTACGCCACGTTTGCCATTTCTTTACCCATGGTCGATGGAGAAGCAGGTTGGCCGTGAGTACGCGATAATAGTGGGATATCACGATATTCAACCGCAAGACCTTTAATCGCATCAATGATTTCGCGAATAGCAGGCAGAATGACCTCATCACGGGCTTCTTTAAGCATTAATGCGTGAGAAGTGTTATTGATATCTTCAGAAGTACAAGCAAAGTGAAGAAATTCGCTAACGGCATGTAGCTCAGGAACCGCTTCTACTTTTTCTTTTAGGAAATATTCAACCGCTTTTACATCATGGTTAGTGGTGCGCTCAATCGTTTTAATACGGTTTGCATCTTCTTCACTAAAGTTGGCTGCAAGTTCGTTTAAGTATTGGTTGGCTTCGGCACTAAATGCAGGGACTTCTGTAATAGCTGCGGTCTCTGAAAGCTTCTGTAACCAACGAATTTCAACGATAGTACGGTATTTTAGGAGGCCATATTCACTAAAGATGCTGCGTAACGCAATCGTTTTACTTCCATAGCGGCCGTCTACCGGTGAAACAGCAGTCAATCCTGACAGTTCCATGTGTATCTCCTGAATTGAATTGAGTTTAATTAAATAAGGGTGAAATAGGGTGGCAGTGATTACCAAGCACGAGCTAATAAAATTTTAGCTTGTTCGAGCATTTTTTTGCGGCTGAGTAATAAATGACGACGTCGGCCGCCAACTTGACGCCATAATACAGCACATCGAACACCGGCTAGTAGCAGGGCGCGAACTTTGTGCTGATTGAGTGTTTGTTGCAGTACTGCGGGTGTGCCTGAAACTTGAATGCGTGGACCTACTGGGCTGATAACATCTAGATAGACACTGGCTAGGTTACTGATCATTTGCTCATCAAGTAGGTCATAGTGTTCCACTTGTCGTTCAATGGTAGTGAGACGATCGGCTAATTGAGACATGGAATCTGAACGAGCGCTTAGCTTGCGTTCTAATGACATGATACTAATGATATAACGTGTGAGTTCGCTGCCTTTAGGCGTACTGTCAATGCCTTTGACTAAAGTTTCAAGGCCAAGCTTGAGGTTAGATTCATCACCAAAAACATCCAGGGTATTACGTGGGTTCATATTGATGATGGTATTTAACGTAGCTTCTAAGTCTGAATGATTACAATCTCCGTCACGCGCAATTTGTTGAACCAGAGCAACGGCCTGGCAGATGCCAGCAAAAGCGATAGTACGGTCATAAAGAGTGTTTGCCACGTTTAATTCTCCTAGAATACTGACCAAAAACAATAAAATGTAGACTTGATACTATAAACGAAAGGGCTACAAAGAGCCCTTAAAATTATTAAATTCTTTCTTCGATGATACCACCGCCTAGACAGACATCGCCTGAATAGAATACGGCTGATTGTCCTGGTGTTACGGCAACTTGAGGTTCATCAAAAATGACTTTGATGGTGTCTGCATCGATTGGCTCAATGGTACAAGCAATATCTTGTTGACGATAACGAGTTTTCACTGTGCAGCGAAGTGGTTCGGTCATGGTCTTACGGTCAACCCAATGTAGTTGAGAAGCCATCAGGCCAGATGATTTCAATAATGGATGATCGCCACCTTGAACAGCAATTAGCACATTACGTTTTAAGTCTTTATCAGCAACATACCATGGGTCTTCATTACCGCCGCCGCCTTTTTGACCACCAATATGTAAACCTTTACGTTGGCCTAAAGTGTGATACATCAAACCTTGGTGTTCACCAATGACTTTTCCTTCAGGCGTTTCGATTTTACCCGGTTGAGCAGGTAAGTAGCGTGATAAAAAGTCGGTAAATTTACGCTCGCCGATAAAGCAGATACCGGTTGAATCTTTTTTCTTCGCGGTGATTAGGCCTTGCTCTTCGGCAATACGGCGCACTTCTGGCTTTTCTAAATCACCCACAGGAAATAGGCTACGAGCGACTTGTTGATGACTTAGTGTATATAAGAAGTAACTTTGATCTTTATTGTTATCTAAACCACGTAACATTTGTGGCACTTCACCGGCAGCCATTTGTTCAACGGTTGGGAAAGTGCGGCGAACGTAGTGACCCATAGCAATGAAGTCAGCATCGAGAACTTCATCGGCAAATTCCAAGAAAGCTTTAAATTTGATTTCTTTATTACACAAGATATCTGGGTTTGGAGTACGGCCAGCTTTATATTCGGCAAGGAAGTATTCAAACACATTATCCCAATATTCAGAGGCGAAATTGATGGTGTGTAAGTGGATACCTAGCTTGTCACAAACGGCCTGTGCATCAGCAAGATCTTCTGCTGCTGTACAATATTCTTCATTATCATCTTCTTCCCAGTTTTTCATGAAAAGACCTTCAACTTGATATCCTTGCTGTTGTAACAAGTAAGCTGAAACCGAAGAGTCAACACCACCGGACATACCGACGATGACTTTTTTGTTGCCGTTGTTGAGTTTTTGGCTGTTATCTGACATGCGTTAAATACCACAAAATGAATCTGGAGCGGATTCTAACAGAAAGTTATCGGCGGTGACAGATCCGTGAAGGAGTTCACATTCATTTCTACAGATAAAAAAACGATCCTGCTTTTATAATTGAATGTGTTGGTATTCACCCGGTTGCAATTGACCTAAATTCCAATCACCGATGGCATAGCGAATCAATCGTAAAGTTGGAAAACCAATATGAGCCGTCATACGTCTTACTTGACGATTTCGGCCTTCAATAATGGTAATTGATAGCCAAGTGGTTGGAATGTTAGCGCGAAAGCGAACCGGAGGGTTGCGTGGCCAAAGTTGTGGCTCCGGCATAATGTTAACTTGCGCCGGTAGTGTCATCCCGTCTTTTAGCTCAACTCCTTGACGAAGCTTGTCTAAATCGGCTTCGCTTGGAGCACCATCGACTTGTACCCAATAGGTTTTAGGTGCTTTAGATTGTGGCTGGGTAATTCGAGCTTGTAAGATGCCATCATTGGTCAGCACCATGAGTCCTTCGCTGTCACGGTCGAGGCGTCCGGCAGCATACACATGTTTGACATCAATATAATCGGCCAACGTTTTGCGTTGCTCACCATCAGTAAATTGGCTTAGCGTGTCGTAAGGTTTGTTAAATAATAAAACGATACGTTCACTATCGCGAATTGGTGCTGTGGTTTTTTTGGCTGCATGGTGAGGTTTTCTTTTGTTTTGTGCTGAGTAGTTTTCGCCGCCGTTTTGAGTCGAGTTTGTTTTAAACTTACGACGAGCTTGGGGCTTTTTAGAAGACGGTTTTGGGGTTGACATGTTAACTACCTTGCAAAAATGTAAACAAACGGAGTGGCTAAGTTTTAATAAACTAAGAATTGATCTAGTATGGTGCCGCTAAAAGAACAAGATAATAGACCAATAACTCTAATTTGTTTAATTCATTCGGGAATTTTTCCCCATAAAAGATTCCTTTGAACTGAAATAAAGACGTTGTTTATTGATTTAGCATTGTTGGATGAGTAAGCCGATAAGATGGCTTGTCACCATGATGACAAACCAATATCACGACAAATTGGAGCGACTCATGGTATGACATGCTGGTATTGATACAGTGTGTCTGAAGATTTTATTATCTAACACTATAGAAAGTGGTTATTGACCATTTTCTTGAGCCACACAGTCTTTCATCTATAAGGCTGTTCGATCTATATAGGGAAATTCAATGTCTACACACAAGCCAACAATTATTTACACTATTACCGATGAAGCGCCAGCTCTGGCTACTTATTCTTTATTGCCTATCATTCGCGCATACACAGCATCTTCTGGTATTAATGTAGAAACCCGTGATATTTCCTTGGCAGGACGTATTATTGCAAACTTTCCTGAATACTTAACCGAAGAGCAGCGCATTGGTGATGCTCTAACGGAGCTGGGTAACCTTGCCAACACACCTGAGGCAAATATCATCAAATTACCCAACATTTCGGCTTCGATTCCGCAATTGCGCGCGGCAATTAAAGAGCTGCAAGCAAAAGGTTATGCATTACCGAATTATCCTGATGAACCTAAAACAGATGAAGAGCGTGCGATTAAAGAAACGTACGATAAAATTAAAGGCAGCGCAGTAAACCCAGTATTGCGTGAAGGTAACTCTGACCGTCGTGCTCCGTTATCCGTGAAAAATTACGCGAAGAAAAATCCTCATTCAATGGGAGCGTGGGATGCTAATTCCACTTCACACGTCGCGAGCATGACGCAACAAGATTTTTACGGTAGCGAAAAGTCGGTAACCGTAGACGGTGCTCGTCAAGTTCGCATTGAACATGTCGATACCACAGGTTCAGTTGAAATATTAAAAGCGCCATTTGCTTTGCAAGATAAAGAAATTATTGACGCTGCAGTACTTAATAAAGCGGCCCTAGTTGAGTTTTTTGAACATGAAATTCAACAAGCTAAAGAGCAAGACATTTTGCTTTCTTTACACTTGAAAGCGACCATGATGAAAGTCTCAGATCCTGTGATCTTTGGTCATGCCGTCAAAGTGTATTACAAAGATGTGTTTGCTAAATACGGTGAACTATTTGAAGAGCTTGGTGTAGATGTCAACAATGGTATTGGTGATGTTTACAGCAAGATTGAAACGCTCCCAGCTGAACAAAAACAAGAAATTGAAGCCGCATTAGCAGCGGTTTATACGACTCGTCCTGCATTGGCAATGGTAGATTCAGATCGAGGCATTACTAACCTTCACGTACCTAGTGATGTGATTGTCGATGCATCGATGCCTGCGATGCTTCGCTCATCGGGCAAAATGTGGAATAGCGAAGGTCAATTGCAAGATACCAAAGCGATGATTCCTGATCGTTCTTACGCCGGCGTGTATCAAGCGGTTATTGATTTTTGTAAAAAACACGGCGCTTTTGACCCTACGACAATGGGCAGCGTACCCAACGTTGGCTTAATGGCGCAAAAAGCAGAAGAATACGGTTCACACGATAAAACTTTCATTACTAAAAAAGCTGGTACGGTTCGTGTGATTGATGAAAATGATCAAGTACTTCTTGAACAAGATGTCCAAGAAGGTGATATTTTCCGTATGTGCCAAGTAAAAGATGCTCCTATTCAAGATTGGGTTAAACTGGCAGTTACACGTGCGCGCGCCACTAACGTTCCAGCAATATTCTGGTTAGATGAAAATCGTGCCCATGACGCTGAATTGATCAAAAAAGTGAATGCTTATCTTCCTTTGCATGACACTTCTGGATTAGAGATTAAGATCTTGTCACCTGTTGATGCCACTAACTATTCACTAGAGCGCATTAAAGAAGGTTTAGATACGATTTCGGTAACAGGTAACGTATTGCGTGACTACCTAACGGATTTATTCCCTATTTTGGAACTGGGTACGTCGGCGAAAATGCTGTCGATTGTACCGCTAATGAATGGCGGTGGCTTGTTTGAAACCGGTGCTGGTGGTTCAGCGCCAAAACACGTACAGCAAGTGGAAAAAGAAAACCACTTACGTTGGGATTCATTAGGTGAGTTTTTAGCTTTAGCCGCGTCACTTGAACATTTAAGTACGGTTGCCGGTAATGCGAAAGCCAAAGTTCTTGCTGAGACCCTAGATAAGGCAACAGGCCAGTTTTTAGACGAGAACAAGTCACCATCACGAAAAGTGGGTGAGTTGGATAACCGTGGTAGCCATTTCTATTTAGCGGCATTCTGGGCGAAAGCCTTAGCCGAGCAGACTCAAGATGCGGAACTTGCTCAACAATTTTCAACCATTGCAGCGCAGTTGGCTGAAAATGAGCAGCAAATTGTGGCTGAATTGAATGGGGCGCAAGGTATCGTGGGTGACTTAGGTGGTTACTATTCATTTGATGATGAAAAAGTGTCGAATCTAATGCGTCCAAGTGCCACCTTAAATAAAGTACTTTCAACATTAAGTGAATAGATTCTCGAGCGAGACGTTCTCGATTTAATCACGCAAGGTTGTTAATAAAAGCCAGTTACTGTGAAGTGACTGGCTTTTTTGTGCCTGATCATTGGGAATAGTTGTGTTGAGACAAATCTGTATGGAGTATCCGCAACTGAGGTTGATTCATAGGAGGCGGGCAACTTGAATGGTAAGAAAGGGCAAAGTAGCTTAATGGAAAGCAGGGTTCGAAACAAAACTCGCGTTACGTTAAAAAGATATGAGTCGTGATAAAAGGCAATATAAACAGGATAAACAACAGTGTTAGTTAACACTGTTGTTTAGGTAGAGTTGTTTAGATACGATAATTTAGATAACGAAAAGAGGTTTGAAAGAGGTGTTACCTATTTACTTTGATCGTTATCAAGTGGCATAACGAGGCTTGCATGAGAGCCTTTAGGACCTTTTTCTACTTCATAGGAGACTTGTTGGCCTGCTTTTAACGTCCGGTATCCATCCATTTGAATTGTCGAATAGTGTGCAAAAATATCTCCTTCTTCACCCTCTGGACAAATGAAGCCAAATCCTTTGGCATTGTTAAACCATTTAACTGTTCCTGTAGCCATGCTTTACATCCCTCATGCTTTTTAACGATATAACGGTTAGTTTTTTAACCACTTCAGAACACAATTTAGACAATCATGACGGACAGTCAATAGTTGTTGTTGATAATTGTCGTTCAAAAGGTGAAATAGAGAGGTGGATTTAACTTTTTGTTAGTAAATGAAGTGGAGTTACATTTGTATGGGGCAGTTTGAGAACTATTGCTTTCTTTTTAGGCGGTTGATGTGTAAGTTTTATTGAATGGTAATCTTTTATTTGCAGGGATACAATTGGTGCATTAGTCTCTAATTAAGAAGACAGGTTGATAGTTATGTTTTCTATCTCTCTTGTTAATGAAAGTTGAATTAAACATGAATAAGCAATACCAATGGACTTCGCCAGATATCGATCTTCTGGAAGATGAGAAGACCAAATTGAAACCACCGGCGATGTATAATGTCATATTAAATAATGATGATTACACACCAATGGATTTTGTAATTGAAATACTGGGGCGTTTTTTCTCTATGGATTTGGAGAGTGCGACTCAGGTGATGCTCAAAGTGCATTACGAGGGAAAGGCCATTTGTGGCACCTTTACAGCAGAAGTAGCGGAAACAAAAGTGATGCAAGTGACTATGTGTGCCCGTGAAAATGAACATCCTTTGTTATGTACTATGGAGCAAGTATAAATAAAAACAGCTTAAGCTTTAGCTAAATATGAACAAATGAGTTGTTCTTTGGGGAGGTAGCTATGCTAAATAAAGAACTTGAAATGAGCTTGAATGGCGCATTTATGCGAGCTAGGGAAAAACGTCATGAATTTATGACGGTTGAGCACTTATTATTGGCGTTGCTTGATAATGATTCTGCTCATGAAGCCTTATCCGCTTGCCAAGCTGATATAGAGACATTACGTCAGGAACTCGAAGCGTTCATCGAGCAAACGACCCCACTAATTCCAACAACGGATGAAGAACGCGAAACTCAACCTACCTTAAGCTTTCAGCGAGTACTGCAGCGAGCAGTCTTTCATGTGCAGTCATCAGGCCGCAGTGAAGTTGCTGGTGCTAATGTGCTGGTGGCTATTTTCAGTGAACAAGAATCACACGCCGCTTACCTTCTTAAGAAAAATGACATTAGTCGTTTAGATATTGTGAACTTCATTTCTCATGGTATTCGTAAGTTTGGAGAAGATGATATTACCGGAGCGAGTGGTTTAAGTAATGACAGCACAGCCGATAATAATTCTGAAGAACGACTTGATAGCTTTGCCACCAACCTTAATGAAGTAGCGAAGAAAGGTCAGATTGATCCACTGATTGGGCGTGATGTTGAACTGGAGCGCACCATCCAAGTTCTTTGCCGTCGCCGTAAAAATAACCCTCTACTTGTTGGTGAGGCAGGCGTAGGTAAGACTGCGATAGCGGAAGGCTTAGCTTGGCGCATTGTGGAAGGTCAAGTACCGGATGTGATTAAAGATAGTGTTATCTATTCATTGGATATCGGTTCGCTATTAGCTGGCACTAAATATCGTGGTGATTTTGAAAAGCGTTTTAAAACCATTTTAAAGCAATTGGAAAAAGAAAAAGACACCATTCTTTTTATTGACGAAATTCATACAATTATCGGTGCAGGTGCGGCATCGGGCGGTCAAGTTGACGCTGCGAACTTAATTAAACCGTTATTAAGTAATGGTAAGCTGCGCTGTATTGGCTCAACGACTTATCAAGAATACAGCAGTATCTTTGAAAAAGAGCGTGCGCTGGCTCGACGTTTCCAAAAAATTGATATTTTAGAACCTTCAATTGATGACACAACCAAGATCTTAATTGGCTTAAAGAGCAAGTACGAAGAGCACCATCAAGTAAAATTCAGCAATAAAGCATTACGTGCGGCAGTGGAATTATCGGCCAAATACATTAATGAACGTCATCTGCCAGATAAAGCAATTGATGTCATTGATGAAGCGGGAGCTCATTGTCGTTTAGCGCCAGTCGGTAAGCGAAAGAAAACCGTGAATGTTGCTGATATCGAAGCCATTGTCGCGAAGATTGCACGTATTCCTGAAAAGTCGGTCTCCTCGTCGGATAAAGAAGTGTTATCTCGTTTGGATAGCCGCTTGAAATTATTGGTCTTTGGACAAGATCCCGCCATTGAAGTGCTGTGTGAGGCGATTAAATTAACTCGCGCAGGCTTAGGGCAAGAGAATAAACCAGTAGGTTCCTTCTTGTTTGCCGGTCCAACCGGGGTAGGTAAAACTGAAGTTACGGTTCAATTATCCAAATTATTGGGCGTTGAGTTATTACGCTTTGACATGTCTGAATATGGTGAACGTCACTCGGTTAGCCGATTGATTGGGGCACCTCCAGGTTATGTAGGGTATGACCAAGGCGGCTTATTGACCGATGCCGTGATTAAGCACCCTCACTCAGTGGTGTTGCTTGATGAGATTGAAAAAGCCCATAGCGATATTTTCAATCTACTATTGCAAGTTATGGATAACGGGACATTGACTGACAATAATGGTCGAAAAGCCGATTTCCGTAATGTTATTTTAGTGATGACGACTAACGCAGGGGTGCAAGAAACTGAGAAGCACTCAATGGGGCTGATTCAACAAGATAATAGTCATGATGCGATGGCTGAAATTAAGAAAGTTTTTACGCCAGAGTTTAGAAACCGCTTAGATAATATTATTTGGTTTAATAGCTTGAGCGAAGAAATGATCCACCAAGTCGTCGATAAATTCATTGTTGAATTACAAGCACAGCTTGATGGGCGTGGTGTATCAATGGAAGTGTCAGAAGAAGCTCGTCATTGGTTAGCGAAAAAAGGCTACGATAAAACAATGGGCGCAAGGCCGATGGGACGAGTCATTCAAGATAAACTGAAAAAACCGCTTGCGAATGAACTGCTCTTTGGTTCATTGGTGGATGGAGGCACCGTCAAAGTTCGTTTAGACGAAAGTAGTGATGAATTGGCATTTACCTACCTTAATGAAGAAGAAGCGGTACATTAAGATTTATCAATAAGCGATTGATACGACATTAAACATTAACTCCTGCTGTATTTATTATGGTGGGAGTTTTTTTATGGAGTCGCTTAATAAGCAAGGCAGATAAATATAAAAAAGCCGAAACAAGGTGGTTTCGGCTTTGAATTAAGAATCAATAATACATTGAATATTAAATGGTGATTACTACCACTTAATGAAAAATATTAGCGTGCGCGGAAAACGATACGGCCTTTAGATAAATCGTATGGAGTCATTTCTACAGTCACTTTGTCACCAGTCAGGATACGGATGTAGTTTTTGCGCATTTTTCCTGAAATATGAGCAGTAACTACGTGACCATTTTCTAATTCAACGCGGAACATAGTGTTTGGTAATGTGTCAAGGACAGTTCCTTGCATCTCAATTACGTCTTCTTTTGCCATTTAATCCTCTTACCGAAATTTGGCTTATTCTTAACCGCTAGATTGAGCAGTAAAGTTAGGGGGTAATATGCTCAAGCAGTGAATAAATATATGCTCGAGTTTAAAGTTGTTGCGTATTCTACCCTTGCCAACGCTGATTTACTAGCTTTTGATGGCGTTGAAATCGAACTTTGTAATTCATGGCCGGGCATTCATCAATTTGATAACCCAGATAAAGCCAATCTTTTTGCATCTTTTGGCACTGTTGAATTTGCAGTAGCACACAGAGTGTCCCAAGTGATAATGGGTAATCTGGGTCGTAAAAAGTATAAAAAGCACTGAGAGCATTGGGCACACAATCCGTCACCGCAACGGCAATGAGTTTATCGTTATCATAAAGATGGAGGAGTTTAGGTGGCATCCATTGGGCAAAGATGAAATCGGTAAAAAGATCTGGATTGGCTGGATACATGCTACCACTTTGATGTCGTGCATTAATATAACGCTCATAAAGTACAAACCAATTTTCATCTAATGTTTCTTTAAGCTCCCAAGTTAGGTGGCGGGCTTTATTAAGTAGTCGCCTTTGGCTTTTAGACCAATGGATATCCGCAATACAGAGGCGAATGGGTTGGCATGCTTGGCAAGAGCGACAGTGCGGGCGATAAATCATATTGCCACTGCGCCGAAACCCATTAGCAAGAAACACTTCATAATTTGCTTCAGTATGCAGTTCCTGTTCGAGTACCACGGCAACGCGTTCTTGTTGCTCGGCTAAGTAGCTACATGAATGTTCAGGACTTAAACCGATTTTTATTTGATGCATGAGTCATCCTGCTTAAAGCATTGTATTAATAAGGGTAAATTAAGCGGTGGTCGTTAAGCTCAAGGTTTTCGGTGCAAAAGCATTAATCGCTATGGGGTGTTGCTGTAATTGTTCTAGTTGCTGGATAAATGCTTTTCTCGGTATCTCGATGACGCCTAAACGTTGTAAATGTGGGTTCATCATCTGGCAATCAATTAATTGTCCACCGACGGACGAAAAATAATCGCAAAGATGCCAGAAGGCGACTTTTGATGCATTACTTTCTAAAGAAAACATCGACTCGCCGCAAAAAACGCGTCCTAATTTAATTCCATATAAGCCACCGATTAATTGCTCATCGTGCCAAACCTCAACTGAATGACAATGGCCTAGTTGAGCCAGTTGAATATAAGCATTAATCATCTCGTCGGTGATCCAAGTTTCTTCTTTGGGCCGAGTGCTGGCGCATAATTGAATGATTTTGTCAGTGCATTGATTCAGCGTGACTCGCCAAGACGAACGTTTGACGTGTTTGCGCAAACTTTTTGATGGGGAGAAATCTTGAGGGGCGATGACCGCACGAGGAGTTGGACTCCACCATAAAATAGGGTCGTCATCTGAAAACCAAGGAAAAATTCCGTGTTGGTACGCGGTCAGAATCCTTTGTGGAGAAAGATCGCCGCCATAAGCCAGTAATCCATTTGGTTCATCGAGAGCGAGATGGACATCTGGAAAAGTAAATTGGTTATCTAAGCAAGGAAGAGAGAAGGTCATGGTCTTGGATTCTTTTCAGTTTAATGACGAAATGATAGCAATATTTACACTGGCACTGTATCCCGATTTTCGTTAATCTCGAAGCCAGACTGTTTGTTTTAGTAAGATCATCGCAAGGAATATCAAAAATAATGGAAAGCCTTACTCTTCAACCGATTGACAAAATATCCGGTGACATCAATTTACCCGGCTCTAAGAGTGTGTCAAACCGTGCATTACTGCTTGCTGCTTTATCAAAAGGCACAACACGCCTCACCAATTTGCTCGATAGTGATGACATTCGCCACATGCTTAATGCCTTGACTCAACTTGGGGTAAAGTATTCATTATCTGAAGATAAATCAGTGTGTGAGGTGGAGGGCCTCGGCGGAACTTTTCAATCTTTGCAACCATTGGAATTGTTTTTAGGGAATGCAGGCACTGCGATGAGACCTTTGGCGGCGGCGCTTTGTTTAGGGCAAGGGGAATTTGTCTTAACAGGTGAGCCACGTATGAAAGAGCGTCCAATCGGCCATCTAGTGGATGCATTACGCTCTGCGGGGGCTGACATCACTTATTTAGAAAACGAGCATTATCCACCCTTAAAGATTGTGGGGACAGGATTAACCTCGGGAGAAGTGACGATTGATGGCTCGATATCCAGCCAGTTTTTGACCGCATTTCTGATGGCAGCGCCTTTTGCTTCTGGTGATATCACTATCCATATCGAAGGCGATTTAGTGTCCAAACCATACATTGATATTACGCTTGATATTATGGCGAAGTTTGGAGTGAAGGTGATTAATCATGATTATCAAACGTTTGTTATTCCTACCGGACAGCAATACCTAAGCCCTGGTCAATATTTGGTTGAAGGTGATGCCTCTTCAGCTTCGTATTTTTTAGCTGCCGCCGCTATCAAAGGTGGCGAGATTAAAGTAACAGGGATTGGTAAAAATAGTATTCAAGGCGACATTCAATTTGCTTATGCATTAGAAAAAATGGGGGCTGAGATTGAATGGGGGGATGACTATGTACTGTGCCGTAAAGGTAAGCTTAATGCCATTGATATGGATTTTAACCATATTCCAGACGCCGCGATGACTATTGCCACTACCGCATTGTTTGCGCAAGGGACTACCTCAATTCGTAATGTCTATAACTGGCGAGTGAAAGAAACAGACCGTTTAGCTGCGATGGCAACAGAACTGAGAAAAGTGGGAGCGCTAGTGGAAGAGGGAGAGGATTATATTACGATTACTCCGCCACAACAGCTAAATCATGCTGAAATTGATACTTATGATGACCATAGAATGGCAATGTGTTTTTCATTGGTAGCATTAAGTGATACGCCTGTGACCATTAATGACCCCAATTGTACTTCGAAGACATTTCCAGGGTATTTCGATAAATTTAAGCAGCTAAGCCAATAAGCTGAGCTACCGATATCATACCTCAAAGGCCTCGCATTACGTGGGGCCTTTGAGTTCTAACTGTTGGGAAAATAAGCGGTAACAAGATTTTTCATTAATAGTTCATGCATGATGGCCATGATTTCGATATAATTGCGCGCCGAAAATCATCCTATTTCATTGAGCTTGATGCTCACTCAAACACCGGAGAAAGTGTATGTCATCTCAAAGCCCGATAATCACGGTCGATGGGCCTAGCGGCGCAGGCAAAGGTACATTATGTATGATGCTTGCGGATAAACTGAATTTCCATTTACTGGATTCCGGAGCGATTTATCGAGTATTAGCATTGGCCGCACTTCACCATGGTGTTGATATTGAATCAGAAGATGCGCTTGTTCTTTTAGCGACTCACCTTGATGTCCAATTTATTGCTGAAGGCGATCTGGTCCGAGTGATTCTAGAAGGGGAAGACGTTTCGAAAGAATTACGTAAAGAAGAAACGGGCACGGCAGCATCGAAAGTGGCCTCTCTACCTCGAGTAAGAGAAGCGTTATTACGTCGTCAACGTGCATTCAGTGCCGAGCCTGGTTTGGTTGCCGACG
This sequence comes from Vibrio aphrogenes, assembly GCF_002157735.2. Taxonomy (NCBI): domain Bacteria; kingdom Pseudomonadati; phylum Pseudomonadota; class Gammaproteobacteria; order Vibrionales; family Vibrionaceae; genus Vibrio; species Vibrio aphrogenes. The sequence goes on along the minus strand of NZ_AP018689.1, from coordinate 1,452,396 downwards.
GTCGAGATATGGGAACGGTAGTTTTTCCTAATGCTCAAGCGAAAATTTTCCTCGATGCCAGCGCAGAAGAAAGGGCACAGAGACGCTTGAATCAGTTGCAACAGAAGGGTTTAAGTGGTAAATTCGACCAACTTTTATGCGATATTCAAGAGCGTGACTATCGTGATCGCAATCGAGCGGTTGCCCCTTTACGTCCTGCTGAAGACGCATTAGTGATTGATTCTACTAAACTTTCTATTGAAGAAGTGGTGGAGAAAGCACTACAATTTATCGAATCTAAACTCGCTAAATAACGGTTATTTTATACTTTTATTTGGTGGTTAGACTGTCGGTCGCAAGGAAGATGACTGGCAAATTTATCAACCCCATGCGGTAGGATACCCATGGACGTTTAATTAATTGAAGATCATATATAATGACTGAATCTTTTGCTCAACTCTTTGAAGAGTCGCTAAACGAACTAGAATTCCGCCCAGGTACTATTGTTAAAGGTACTGTTGTTGCTATCGAGAACGGTTTTGTTCTTGTTGACGCAGGCCTAAAATCTGAATCTGCTATTCCAGCTGAACAATTCAAGAACGCTGCTGGCGAACTTGAAGTTGAAGTTGGTGCTGAAGTAGATGTAGCACTTGACGCGGTAGAAGATGGCTTCGGTGAAACTCAACTTTCTCGTGAGAAAGCGAAACGCCACGAAGCTTGGATCGTACTTGAGAAAGCATGTGAAGAAGCTGAAACTGTTGTTGGTATCATCAACGGTAAAGTTAAAGGCGGTTTCACTGTTGAACTAAACGGTATCCGTGCATTCCTACCTGGTTCTCTAGTAGACGTACGTCCAATTCGTGACACTGCTCACCTAGAAAACAAAGAGCTAGAGTTCAAAGTAATCAAGCTAGACCAGAAACGTAACAACGTTGTTGTTTCTCGTCGTGCTGTTATCGAATCAGAAAACAGCGTTGAGCGTGACGAGCTTCTTGAAACTCTTCAAGAAGGTACTGAAGTTAAAGGTATCGTTAAGAACCTTACTGACTACGGTGCATTCGTTGATCTTGGCGGTGTTGACGGCCTACTTCACATCACAGATATGGCTTGGAAACGTGTTAAACACCCATCTGAGATCGTAAATGTTGGTGACGAAATCCTAGTTAAAGTTCTTAAGTTCGACCGTGAGCGCACTCGTGTTTCTCTAGGTCTTAAGCAACTTGGCGAAGATCCATGGGTAGCAATCGCTAAGCGTTACCCAGAAGGTCACAAACTAACTGGTCGTGTTACTAACCTAACTGATTACGGCTGCTTCGTTGAAATCGAAGAAGGCGTTGAAGGTCTTGTACACGTTTCAGAAATGGATTGGACTAACAAAAACATCCACCCATCTAAAGTGGTTAATGTTGGTGATGAAGTTGAAGTTATGGTTCTTGATATCGACGAAGAACGTCGTCGTATCTCTCTAGGCCTAAAACAATGTAAAGCTAACCCTTGGCAGACTTTCGCTGAAGCACAAGCTAAAGGCGACAAAGTTACTGGTAAGATCAAATCAATCACTGATTTCGGTATCTTCATCGGTCTTGACGGTGGTATCGACGGTCTAGTTCACCTATCTGACATTTCTTGGAATGCTCAAGGTGAAGAAGCTGTTCGTGACTACAAAAAAGGCGACGAAATCTCTGCAGTAGTTCTAGCAGTAGATGCTGACCGTGAGCGTATTTCTCTTGGCGTTAAGCAAATGGAAAACGACCCGTTCAACAGCTATGTTGCAGATAACAAGAAAGGTACTCTTGTAACTGGTACAGTTACTGCAGTTGATGCAAAAGGTGCTACAATTGAACTAGTTGAAGGCGTTGAAGGTTACATCCGTGCTTCTGAAGCATCTCGTGACCGTATCGAAGACGCATCTCTAGTATTCAGTGTTGGTGACAGTGTTGAAGCGAAATTTACTGGTGTTGACCGTAAAAACCGCGTAATCAACCTATCTATCAAAGCTAAAGATGAAGCTGAAGAGCAAGAAGCAATGGCTACACTAAACAAAGCTGATGAAGCTGCGTTTGGTAACGCTATGGCTGACGCATTTAAGGCTGCTAAAGGCGAATAATTTTTGCCTATAGAAGGGAGCCGTAATGGCTCCCTTTTTTCGATAACAAGAAGAGTAAAGTGAGGGAATCACCTATGACTAAGTCAGAATTAATTGAAAGACTTTGTGCTCAGCAAACCCATTTATCAGCAAAAGAAGTTGAAGATGCTGTGAAAGATATTCTTGAGCATATGGCATCTAAACTTGAAGATGGGGACCGTATTGAAATTCGTGGTTTCGGAAGCTTTTCTTTGCATTATCGAGAACCACGTATTGGTCGTAATCCAAAATCGGGTGAAAAAGTAGAGTTAGACGGTAAATACGTTCCTCACTTTAAACCAGGTAAAGAGTTACGCGAACGTGTTAACAGTGCGATTGCTTAAGCATTTTTTTATTGCTGAAGTAACGAGAATTTTTAAAAAGCGGCACTCATTGCGATTGCCGCTTTTTTGTGGCTAAAATTCAACCGTATTGTGCGTTAATTCTGAATATTTCCATCTTTCAATTGATTGGCAATGGAGTGTCAGGCAAATTTGCTGCATAATCTAATTAATAATACGCTGTTGAAGGTGGTACTGATGAAAATTATAAAAATCATATTAGTTATCGCACTTTTTCTTGTCGCCCTAGCGCTTGGTGCACAAAATCAAGAAACAGTGACATTTAACTATCTTATTGCCCAAAGCGAGCTACCACTCTCATTATTGCTTGGTATTGTGTTTGTTGTTGCTTTTGCTATCGCCTGGTTAATCTTTGGTGGTTTGTATTTAAAATCGAATCTGACGGTGCGTCGTTTACGCAAGCAATTAAATAAAGCTCAAAAGTCTACCAAGTCATCAGAGCAGTTACCTGAGATCAAAGGTTAGGTTTATTCGTTAATGCTAGAGCTATTATTCTTGTTATTACCTATTGCAGCGGCTTATGGCTGGTATATGGGTAATCGCAGTGCTCGTCAAGATAAACAAGAACACTCCCATCAGATTTCTCGCCAATATGTGAGAGGTCTAAACCTCTTATTGTCAGAACAATCTGACAAAGCGGTCGAGCATTTCATTGAACTTTTACAAGTCGATGATGAAACCATAGATACCCATCTTGCTCTCGGTAATTTATTTCGTTCCCGAGGCGAGGTCGATCGCGCCATTCGTATTCACCAGAACTTGATCACCCGAGAAGGGCTGACCATTGATCAAAAAAACTTGGCGCTACAACAGTTAGCCAAAGACTACATGGTTTCTGGCTTTTTTGACCGTGCAGAAAAAATCTTTGAACAATTATTAGATGAACCAGAGCATCGAGAACAAGCCCTTCAACAACTGGTAACTATCTATCAGCAAACTCGTGAATGGTATAAAGCAATCAAATATGGTGATGCCTTAGTCGCGATGGGGCGCAAAAAAATGCGTCAAGGCATTGCCCACTATTGGTGTGAAATTGCCATGGCGGAACTTGCTCAATCGGATACCTCGAAAGCAATTTTGTATTTCAAGCGGGCCTTAACCGAAGACCCTAAATGTGTGCGTGCAACGATTGCGTTAGGCAATATTTATCTAGAAGCTGAAAATTATAAGCAAACTATTAAGTGCCTTGAAAAAATCTTAGAGCAAGACATCGATTTTATTTCCGAAGTATTACCAACCCTTGCCGACTGTTATAGCCAAATTGGTTATGAAGAAGGCATGCTGAACTTTTTAAAGCAGTGTATAGCTAAGAAAGCGGGAGTTTCGGCTGAACTGATGTTGGCACAAATGGTAGCCCAGCATGACGGGATAGCAGCAGCTCAGACTTTGCTGACTCAACAGTTAGTGAAGAACCCAACCATGAAAGGCTTCTATCGCTTGATTGATTACCATATTGCAGAAGCAGAAGAAGGTCGGGCGAAAGACAGTTTAACCACCCTACAAGAGATGGTAGGGGTACAAATGAAAGCCAAACCACATTATCAATGTCGACAATGTGGCTTTGCGACACACTCTATTTATTGGCATTGTCCATCATGTAAAGGATGGGGCACCATCAAACCTATTCGTGGTTTAGATGGTGAATAATCGTTGATAAAGAGTGTGTGAATTGATGCTTTTATTCACACTCTAAAACACACAAAAGGAAGACGGATGTTAGACCCAAAAGTAATTGTTGCCCTTGATTATGATAACCAAAATGAAGCGCTTGCTTTTGTTGATAATATAGATCCGGCACAATGCCGATTAAAAGTCGGTAAAGAAATGTTTACCTTCTTTGGGCCTGAGTTTGTACATCAATTACATCAAAAAGGCTTTTCCGTTTTCCTTGATCTCAAATTTCATGATATTCCTAACACTTGTTCGAAAGCAGTCAGAGCGGCGGCTGAGATGGGCGTGTGGATGGTCAATGTTCATGCCAGTGGTGGTGAGCGTATGATGACGGCATCTCGTGAGATCTTAGAGCCTTATGGAAAAGAGCGTCCACTATTGATTGGTGTGACAGTACTTACCAGTATGGAACAATCTGATTTGGCGGGCATTGGGTTAGACATTGCGCCTCAACAACAAGTTAAACGCTTAGCCAAACTAACGCAGCAAAGTGGCTTAGACGGTGTGGTGTGCTCAGCTCATGAGTCAACAATGCTTAAATCCGAATTGGGCCAAGAATTCAAATTAGTGACCCCAGGCATTCGTCCTATTGGCAGTGACGTCGGCGATCAACGTAGAATCATGACCCCACCTCAAGCCATGAGCGCGGGCTCAGATTATCTCGTGATTGGTCGTCCTATCACTCAAGCGAGCAATCCCAACCAAGTCTTGCTGGATATCAATGCTTCACTCACTTGTGCTGAGTAGGCGGCGATAGCCTGTGCGTATTTGATAAATTGAAATCGCCTTAATCTTCATCACTTATTAGAAAATAAACACTATTTTGGCCAAAGTTTTTTATAAAATTTAGACTTTGGTCAGTGTTTGATTGTCTGATGGAAGGAGCAAAAAAAGGCTATGGTATACTTTAGTTAATCGATGAATAATCAATAAGTTGCTAAACATGACGCCAGATATTTTGTTTCATAAAACCTATCAACATCCTACTAGCCAAGAGTGGGTGGTTTTCGTACATGGTGCAGGAGGAAGCTCCTCACTGTGGTTTAAGCAAATTAAAGATTATCGTCAACATTATAATTTGCTGTTGATTGATTTAAGAGGCCACGGTCGCTCTAATCAATTACTCAAAGGCCTGATTTCGAAGCAGTATTCTTTTCAAGATGTCACCCTTGATATCATTAATGTCTTGAACCATTTAAACATTGCGAAAGCCCACTTTGTTGCTTTGTCTTTAGGCACTATTTTAGTTCGTAATTTAGCGGAGTTAGCACCGCAGCGTGTTCAAACCATGGTCTTAGGAGGCGCTATCACACGATTAGATGCACGCTCAAAGATATTGGTGAAGATTGGTGATTGGAGTAAAAATATTATTCCTTATATGTGGCTATACCAATTATTTGCTTACATCGTGATGCCACAAAAGGGACAAAAGCAATCCCGACACTTGTTTATCCGTGAAGCGAAAAAGTTGTGCCAAAAAGAGTTTAAAAAATGGTTTAAGTTGTCAGCGGATGTCAATCCAATGATGCGTTACTTTCGTGACCGCGAGTTGAATATTCCAACCTTATATTTAATGGGTGAGATGGACTATATGTTTTTGCGTCCAGTAAAAGAAATGGTGAAAAAACATAAGTTTAGTCAATTATTGGAAATCCCAGACTGTGGGCATGTATGTAATATAGAAAAGCCAATTGAGTTTAATCAGTACTCGTTGGCTTTTATACAGCAGCACAGCTAAGCCTAAGTGGATGAGTGTTGTTTTGGATTGACCGCTCCACAATTCCAACAAACTGCAAATTGATTTTCGATGGTTTCTTGGCATGAAGGACACTGCCAACTAGGGCCGTTGTTCTCTTGTTCATATTCTGCAATGAGTTGACGAGCTTGTTGCTGATCTCTTTCATCCATTAACCAAACATAAGGATCGCTGTCTTGAGTTAGAGGCAGTTCACCTTTTAGGCTAAAGGTGTGCTCAGCATGAACCTTGGCATTAATGTGATGACTTTTAAGTAATTCACAAACGATATGAGCTTCAACAGGGTTACTGGCACTAAAGATTTTCATTGTGGTCATCCTCTGTCATTTCAGATACTTGTATGGTGCGATATCCTGCCCAAATGCGATTGAAGGTGGTGAGTAAACATAAGACTGCAAAAATGGTTGCTAATTGAGGAAAAGCGTGTGGCCATAAACAAAAAGCAATAAAGAAGGCGATGGTTTCAGTACCTTCCGCTATCCCTGACATGTAATACAAAGATTTGTTTTGATAGACAGGGTTAGCAATATTACGCTTGCCAGCAATGGAGGCAAAGGCAAGAAAGCTACTGCCAGTACCAACAAATGAGACGATTAATAAGGCTGCATAGAAGGCATTTTGTTCGGGGTTGGCGAGTAAGAATCCAAAAGGGATTAACGCATAAAATAAAAAGTCTAAACTGATGTCTAAAAAGCCCCCAGCGTCAGAAGGTTGGGTTTTTCTGGCAATTGCCCCATCTAAACCATCTCCGATACGGTTTAAAATAATTAATAGTAGCGCTAAATGATAATGTTGCAGCCACAAGGCGGGTAGTGCGAATAGTCCAATGACAAAGCTTATCACCGTGACCTGGTCGGCTTTGATATGGTAATGAAGGCAATAGCTTGCCGCGCTATTTAACGGTTTTTTAATGAGGGGGATGACGTATTTATCGAGCATCACACTTCTCCTGTCTTTAAATCTTACTAGTATTTAAATCTTGCCAGTGTTTAAATTTTGCCAATGAAGGATGCGACTATTTTGAGGGGCATCTTCTTGATCGTGTGTCACCATCAAGGTCGGGATCTTGGCTTGAGTGATTTGTTCAAATACCCATTGGCGGAAAGACGCTCTCAGCTCTGGGTCTAATTGGCTGAAAGGTTCATCAAGTAAAATCGCTTTAGGCTGTGCGCTGAGCATTCGTAATAAACTGATACGCGCTTTTTGTCCCCCAGAGATCTGATGTGGCATCGATTCACTTAAGTCGTCTAAATGTACCTTTTTTAATGTTGCAAGGGCATGCTGTTTTCTTTGTTTCCCATTAAGTTGGTTAGGCAGAGCAAAGGCAATATTTTCCCAAACGGTTAAGTGAGGAAACAGCAAGTCGCCTTGAAATAAAATACCCACACCTCGTAAATGCGGTGGCTGTGTTTGGATCGGAACACCTTGTAATTCGACACTACCTGAAAAAGCAAAGTGCGGATTAAGATGGCCAGAAATGAGGCTTAATAAAGTGGATTTGCCACAGCCACTTGGGCCCATTAAGGTGACAATTTCTCCGCTTTGAATTGTGAGGTCTAGCTCTTTGAGTAGCCAAGGTGTGCTCGACAATTCTGTCGCCGTTTTCTGTAACCTTGTCGCTTCAAAAATGGATAATGCTTTTATTGATAGCGTCATAGCGTTAATCCTTTTGGGAGTGTGTTGGATTGCGATAAGTCGGGCTGAGCATTCGATTTCCTATCATAGCGATCATGAAAAAGGCGAAAGGTAATAGGGCTTGCCATAATGCATAAAGAGAAACAATGCGTCGGTCATGCCCACTCGAGAGCGCAACGGCTTCAGTAGTGAGCGTTACAATACGGCCAGAACCTAAAGAAATTGTCGGTAAGTATTGTGCCAGACTTACGCTCATCCCCATCGCAAAAGCAAATAACATTGCCCCAGCTAATAAACGCAATTTGATCGTGAAAAATACCTTTAAAGGCGTTTTCCCTAAACTGATGGCAATTTTAGATAAAGAGTCGTTATAACTTTTCCATGGTCCATCTAAGCTTAAATACACATAAGGAAATGCAAAAAACAGATGTGCCCAAATCACCCATAACCAATATTGCTCTTGGTCGATCCATAAGCTGGTAATTTGTAAACCAAATAAGATGGATAATTGCGGAATAAGCATAGGCAAGGCAATTACATACATAGGTAAGTGAAGTTGGAAACGATGGCGGTATTCTTGAGCAATAATTGCCAGGATTAACGCGAATAGACTACTGATCAAGGCTAAAGACAAACTGGTGATAATCGTCTGTTGGATATATGGCCATTCGCTGACCCAAAATCGAGTGCTCCACAGTGTGGGTAATAAGTTAGGAAATGACCAACGTAAAGAAAAGCTCCAAATTAACAAAATGGGTAAGGTACATAAGCTGACGGCAATGAGAAAGTGCAAAAAATACGGTTTAATCGTCATAGCGTGGCGACGGCCAGAGACTAACCAAGCGCGATGATGATGAAGAAGCAGCGTTTCACTTAAAGCAATGACACCAATTAAGGCTGAGCATAATAGAAATAATATAAAAGCGCCTGCCGCAGCACGTGGCAATAAGGTTAAATCGGGATCATTGAACCACTGCCAGACCAATACCGCAAAGGTAGGTGGGTGAGTGGGGCCTAAAATTAAGCTGACATCCACCACCGAAGCTGAATAGGCCATAATGGCAAACAATGGGAAACGAATATGCTGCAGCCATTGTGGGAAAATCGCTTTCCACCAGGCTTGAGAATAAGAATAACCGAGACTTTGTGTCATTTGTAGTGTCGGCGTGATATTGAGGTTATTTAAAATCGGCACACTCATTAAGATCAAAAAAGGCGTTTCTTTGATCGCCAGCGCCAAAGTCAGAGCCAGTCCGGAATTATCTTGCAAGGAATAAATCGAGTTGAACCAAGAGGAGGTAATGAAGGTATGCAGAAGACGAGCCAACCAACCGGTGTCGGAAAAGAGAAATAAAAAACCGACCGCAAAGGCCACGTGAGGCAATGCTAATAACGGAGAAAGTAGCTTTTCAATCCACTGCCAACGGCGAGTATTCCAATAAGCCTGTAAAATCGCAAAGGTCATCATACAAGCCATAAAGCAACTTAATAGCGCAGAAAACACGCTTTGCAGTAAAGAACGTTCGACGCCAGGCCAAGCCAACACCTCGCTAAAACCTTGGCTTGAAAGCTGATAGAAGCCTAAGGGAGGAATGATCCCAAACGCAGGCAATATCATTCCTGCAATTCCAGGCAGAAGAGGGAGGATACAAATCAAGATAACGATGATGTAGCTAAGGCGCAGCAGACGACTTGGCTTGCTCTGCATAATAGTTCTCATTGTTGTAGTGACTTAACGGCTATAGCGAGCTAGCCAAGCTTGTTCTAGCGCATCTTGCCAGCTCGGATGAGGCTCTTCGACAGAAGAAAATAACTGAGTTTTAGCGGCGCTGCCGGTCAAATACTGAGTGCGTAATACCGAAGGGTCGCCCCAAACCGTATTATCGCCTTTACGTGATTGGGCTTCTGGGCTCAACAAAAAGTTAATTACCACCAAGGCCGCGGGTTTGGATTTGGCATTCCAAGGAATCGCTAAAAAATGGATATTGGATAATGCGCCTTTATCCCAAGCATAGGTATCGGTACTCGGCGCTAACTTACCACTGGCTTGAGCAGAAGAGACTTCATTGGGGTTAAAGGTAATGGCAATATCAATTTGGCCATCATCAAGTAACTGTAACATTTCCGGTTGAGTCGATGGGAATTGTTTTCCTTGTTGCCATAAATAAGGCTGGATGGTATCAAGATAGCGCCATAATGGTGCGGTGATAGAAGCAAAGGTGTCGGTATCAACGGGTTTGCCAAGTTCTGCAGGTTGTTTGGTCAACTCAATTAATAGGGCTTTTAAAAAGCTGCTACCGTGAAATTGTGGTGGCTTAGGGTAGGTAATGCGTCCGGGATGGGCTTTAGCGTAGTCAAGGAAGGCTTGAGCTGAAGTGGGAGGCATTGGCAGCTTTTTGTGATCATAAATAAATACCAATTGGCCGACTCCCCAGGGGGCTTCTAAACCGTCCGTTGGCTCTGAAAAATCTTTATCAATAGGCAGTGAAGCGTCCACTTTATCCCAATTGGGTAATTGTTGAGTAAACGGGCCAAATAACAGTTGATGATCTTTCATCGATTTGAAGTTTTCACCATTGATCCACACGATATCGACGCTGCCATTGGTGTGTTGAGCTGCGGCTTTTTCCGCCAATAAGCGGGCGGTGATCTCTGATGTATCGGAGACTTTGACGTGATGTAATTGAATACCATATTGCTGCTTAACTTCACGAGCTACCCAGCGTAAATATTGATTGATTTCTTGGCTGCCTCCCCAAGCATTAAAGTAAACGTCTTGTCCTTTGGCTTGTTGTTGAGTTGCCTGCCAATCCTGCTCCGCTGCATAAGAGAAAAAAGGCAATAAGGTGCTGATGATGAGTAAGAATGTACGTTTCATACATATCCTTATGTTTTTTGAAAATAGGCGGCATGCTGTATTAGACAGATAAGATACACAAAAACTTTCATCTTTTTGTGTTGAAATGAAATAAGCGAGGAAAATAAGAAGAAAAAAGCACATTCAGAGTGATCTGAATGTGCGGTAGTTGATTATTTCAGCGTTTTAACAGAAGCACGTTCGACGATTTCAGGGAACATCTCAAACGTTTGTTTTGCGTGGTTTTTGTCTTTAATACGTTCGAGCAAAATCTCGACCGCATTTTTACCCAAACGGCGTTTAGGTTGGTGAACTGTCGTTAGCGGTGGTGAGAAATATGGAGAAATATCAATATTATCGTAACCAATCACTGAAATATCTTCAGGTACATTCAGACCTTTTTCTTGCAGACGACTGATCAAGCCAAGTGCCATCACATCGTTAAAGCAAAATACCGCGGTAGGTTTTTTATCCATAGCGAGAATTTTATCAGCGGCAATCAGGGCAGTATCACATTCAAAGTTACCTTCTAGTAACCACTCATCAGGTAAAGTTAAACCGTTTTCGGCTAAAGCACGTTTACAACCGGCAATTCGCTCAATACAGGCGACTTTTTCAAAATGCCCGCTTAGGCAAGCAATATCGGTATGGCCGTGATCAAGTAAGTAACGAGTGGCTAAGTAACCACCTTCTTCTGAGTTATCAATGATCTTATCTGCTTTTGAGGTTTCAGGGCCCCAATCCATGACCACTTTTGGAATATCAGGGTGACCATCTAGCATTTCTCTTAAATCATCATCAAGATCTGAACAGATCACCAAGAGTCCATCAACACGCTTACCTGCCAGCATACGAATATAATCACGCTGTTTGTCGGCACGACCACCGGTATTACACAAGATTAAGGTATAGCCTTTGCGATAGCAGTAACTCTCCACACCGTCAACGACTTCAGCAAAAAATGGGTTGGTGGATTGAGTAACTAGCATACCAATGGTGCTGGTGGTATTACATTTTAAGCTACGCGCAACCGCACTTGGGGCATAATTGAGTTCCTTCACTGCGGCCATGACTTTTTCTTGGGTTGCCTCCGCAACAAAGCGAGTCTTATTTATCACGTGCGACACTGTGGTGGTCGAAACCCCAGCAATGCGCGCGACATCTTTTATTGTAGCCATAGTGAATTTCCTTTATACCGATACTGTCGTCGGATTATTATAGTTAACAGGAGAAATAAAAAAATAAAAGTCGCCTTTAATCAGCGACTTAATATAATTCAGGATTTATGTAATTAGGATTTTAGTCTTAAATACCATCTCTGACAATCAGATATGGCATTTTTATGACTAAAGATTGTAGTGAGCAAACGATAACGTTGCTCTTAATCGGCATAGTTTGTCGTTATTCTGGTTGTATCGCGGCAGAATCGGTTTGTGTATTAGACAGTTTATCGCGCAACAATGACCACCAACGTCCAACTAATTCATGCCAATAACGCTCACTTTGCTCTAAGTATTTCGCTTGTGGGGTATATTTTTCCCAAGCTTGTTGAATGTTATCAAAAGCAAGGTAGTTGGTTGGTGCGGGAATAGGCTGTAAACCTGCTTTTTGAAACTCTAAGATTGCGCGCGCCATGTGACTGGCCGAGGTGACCAGAACTAAGCGTTTATTACCCACAAAACCTGCTGCTTGATGGGCTTCATCCCAAGTGTCTTGTGCTGTTTCTAATAAGATAATATCTGACTTACTGACCCCAAGAGAGACCGCAACATTCGCCATCACTCTGGCATTACTGATCGAACTGCCACCATCGTAACCAGACAAAATTAATTTAGCCCCTGGATAAAGACGCAAAATACGCATCCCTTCTGCAAGACGCATCAGCCCATTACGTGATAACTCAGAGGTTGGAGGAATATCGTTATCGACAATATGTCCTGAGCCTAACACCATGACGTAATCAAGTGTACCATCGACGGGTAAAAAGGCTTTATAGGTTCTTTCAGTAGGTTTCAATAATGAAGTGGCAACGGGTTGAAATGAAAAAAGAAATATCCCCATTAGTGAAACAAAAGTGAGCAGACAACCAATCCCTCGTTTGTAGGTAAACATAATCAGAAACAAGCCTATGAATCCGATTATCAGCAAGGCTGGCAACGGCATGATCAGTGCGCCGATTATTTTTTTAAGTTCAAACATTTAAATAGTCCAAAAATTCATCATTCAGCGGATAAAATAGAGTATTTACTTTATTCCTGTAATTGCTGTGACAGAATACACGTAATTTCCAGTTATCTTAAATGAAAAAAAATGGCAGAAGATCGAAATTTCGATGATATTGCCCATAAATTCGCGAAAAATATTTATGGCTCCGATAAAGGAGATATACGGCAAATCATCGTCTGGCAAGACATTGAACAAGCTTTAGCTCGCATTCAGCAAGGGGATGCTCCCTTATCCGTGTTAGATGCTGGAGGAGGGCTGGCCCAATTGTCACAAAAGATTGCCCAGCAAGGACATCGTATAACCTTGTGTGATATTTCTTCTGAAATGCTCGGGTTAGCGCAACAAGAGATTGAGAAGAATCAGCTCTCTGCGCAGTTTCAATTTATTCATTCTGCCATACAAGATCTGGATGCCAAGTTAGCCCAATCTGCTGATTTGGTGTTATTTCATGCCGTGATGGAATGGTTGGAACATCCAAAAGAAGTGTTGGATCAAATCTTGGATAAAGTGAAGCCAGGAGGGATTGCTTCAGTGATGTTTTATAACCATCATGGTTTGGTTATGAAAAATGTAACTTGTGGTAATATTCCCCACATTTTACAAGGGATGCCGCACCGAAAGCGTTTTAAACTTCAGCCACAAAAAGGCTTGATACCCCACGAGGTTTATTACTGGATAGAATCCAAAGGCTTTCAAATTTGTGGTAAATCAGGCATTCGCTGCTTTAACGATTACATAGGTAATCAACAATATATGGGCGATTATCGTCCAGAAGATGTGTTGGCATTAGAGCAACAGTTATGCCGAACGGAGCCTTATCTTTCTCTTGGTCGCTATATTCATGTGTGGGCGCAAAAGCCATGGCATGAACAGAGCGATGGAGAGCTAAATAGTAAAAACAGGAATGATAATGAGTGAAATAACTCAATCTTCACTTGAGCAGCCCCCTAAGGCGCAGTCAATTAACGAGCAATCAATCAGCGAACAATCAATTAGTGAGCAACCTATTGATGAATTGGTCACTTGGGTCAAACAACACGACTTTTCGTTGAATCTAACTTCTGAACGTTTGGCTTTTTTGATTGCGGTTGCGGTACTCAGCCATGAAAAATTGGATGAGGAATTGGGCGAAGGTGAATTGCATGATGCGTTCAAAATTGTCACCCGCATGTTTGAAGACACTGGTGAAGCCTCCGCTTTTAGAGCCAATAACGCGGTGAATGAATTAGTATCACAGCGATTATTAAGCCGCTTTGTCAGCGAATTAAACGAAGGTGCGAGTATTTATCGTATTTCACCACTGGGCATGTCGATCAGTGATTACTATGTGCGTCACCGTGAGTTTTCTAAGCTTAAACTGTCCATTCAGCTGTCTATGGTGGCAGATGAAATGTCGAAAGCAGTACAAGCGGCGGAGCAAGCGAGTGATTTGGCGCAATGGCAAAAACACGTTTATGGGGTATTAAAATACTCAGTCAGTGAAATTTTTGACCGAATTGATCTCAACCAACGTGTGATGGATGACCAGCAAATAGAAATTAAACAACAAATCGCTGAGTTATTGAATCAAGATTGGCGAGACGCAATCAATAGTTGTGAAAGCTTATTAACGGAAACGTCGACCACCTTGAATGAATTACAAGACACCTTGCAAGCGGCAGGGGATGAGCTGCAAACGCAGTTGTTAGACATTCAACAAATCATTTATGGACAAGAAGGGCTCGATTTCATTGATGCCATTTTGTTCTCGTTGCAAACCAAACTTGATCGCATTGTCAGTTGGGGCCAACAAGCCATTGACTTATGGATTGGTTATGACCGCCATGTACATAAGTTTATTCGTACTGCGATTGATATGGACCAAAACCGCGCATTCAGCCAACGCTTGCGTCAATCGGTCACCGATTACTTTGAGACTCCTTGGTATTTAACTTTTTCTGATGCCGAACGCTTACGTGATATGCGCGATGAAGCCATGATGCTGCGTGATGACGAAGTGGTGGGGCAAGTGCCAGATGAAGTGGAATACGAAGAGTTATCGGTTGTTGATGATGAACTGAGCGAACGTGTGGCGGCGATGTTGCAACAACATAAAGACACTGGCGCACCTATTGATTTAGGCGCGGTATTACGAGATTACCTTGCGCAACACGCTTATGCGCAACATTTTGATTTAGCTCGAATGGTTATCGATCAAGCGGTAAGAATGGGGTATTCCGAATCGGATTACCGAGCGATTCAACCCGACTGGAAAGCGATTAACGATTTTGGAGCAAAGGTACAAGCAAATGTCATCGATAAATACTAATTACGACGCGTCAGACAACGCAGAACTGTCTTATAACACCGAGACCTCAAATGATGCTTATATGCCTAAACAGCTGATTAAAGCATTAGCCAATCCACTTTTTCCTGCATTGGATAGCCAATTGCGTGCTGGTCGCCATATCTCCAGTGATGATATGGATAATTACGCCTTCTTGAGTGATTTCGACAGTGAATTGGCAGCATTTTACCAACGCTATAATGCGGAATTGGTCCGCGCGCCGGAAGGATTCTTTTATTTACGCCCACGTTCAACCTCATTTATTGGTCGTAGTGTCCTGTCCGAACTGGATATGCTGGTGGGTAAAATCTTATGCTTCTTATATCTCAGCCCTGAACGTTTGGCTCATGAAGGAATTTTTACCAATCAAGAATTGTATGAAGAGCTGCTTGCGTTAGCGGATGAAAAGAAATTAATGCGTCTTGTCACCAACCGCGCTACCGGTTCTGATTTAGATAAAGAAAAACTATTTGAGAAAGTACGTACCTCTTTACGCCGTTTGCGCCGCATCGGCATGGTATTACCGGTGGGTGATGATGAAAAATTCCGTATCAGTGAAGCGGTGTTCCGTTTTGGCGCCGATGTACGTGTTGGCGATGATATCCGTGAAGCGCAGTTGCGTCTTATCCGCGACGGTGAAGCGGTGCTGGACCCTAGCGCAGTGAATGCAAAAAGTGCCAATGAAGCTCAAGAGAACAATGAGTCTTCTGATGAGCAAACAGAAGAATCAGAAGAACAACAAGCAGGTGATTTATGAGTGAGAAAGCGAACATGATTGAACGAGGTAAGTATCAGTCACTGACCATGATCAACTGGAACGGTTTCTTTGCGCGTACCTTTGATATCGATGGTTTAGTGACGACGTTGTCTGGTGGTAATGGTGCCGGTAAATCGACCACCATGGCGGCCTTCATTACCGCGTTAATTCCCGATCAAAGCTTACTGCATTTTCGTAACACCACCGAAGCGGGTAGTTCACAAGCCTCACGTGATAAAGGTTTGTTCGGTAAACTACAACCGGGGACTTGTTATTCGGTATTAGATGTTGTGAATTCACGTCACCAACGTTTACTGTTTACGGTTAAATTGCAACAAGTGGCGGGTCGCGATAAGAAAGTCGACATTAAGCCCCTGTTGATCCAAGGATTACCAAGCGACGTGAAGCCTACCGATGTCTTGATCGAAAATTTAGAAAACGGTCAAGCACGTGTACGTTCTTATAATGAACTGAAAGATAAAATTGCGGAATACGAAGGCGTACAATTAAAAGCCTTCTCATCGGTGTCTGATTATCACAGCATGATGTTTGAAATGGGCGTGTTGCCGAAGAAGCTGCGTAATACTGGCGACCGTTCTAAGTTCTATCGTTTGATTGAAGCCTCGCTATACGGCGGTATTTCTAGTGCCATTACTCGTTCATTGCGTGATTACCTATTACCGCAAAACGGTGGTGTGAAAAAAGCCTTCCAGGATATGGAATCGGCACTGCGCGAAAACCGCATGACGCTAGAAGCGATTAAAACTACTCAAGCCGACCGCGATTTATTCAAACATTTGATCACAGAATCGACCAATTATGTGGCCGCCGATTACATGCGCCACGCCAATGACCGTCGTCTTAAATTAGATCAAGCATTAGCACTGCGCAGTGAAATGAATCAATCGATCACCACGCTGCATTCACAAATGAATTTGATCACTCAAGTTCAAGCGCAATTAGAACAATTGATTGAGCAAGAATCTGGTCTTGAGCAAGATCACCAAGCCGCGACCGATCACTTGCAATTGGTGCAAACGGCGATCCGCCAACAAGAGAAAATTGAACGCTATCAAGAAGATTTGGAAGAGCTAAGCGAACGTTTAGAAGAACAAATCATGATTGTTGAAGAAGCGGCAGAACAAGTAGCCATGGCGGAAGAGCAGGCCGAAGTGTCTGAACAAGAAGTCGATAGCTTAAAGTCCCAGCTAGCGGATTACCAACAAGCGCTGGATGTCCAGCAAACTCGTGCTTTGCAATATCAACAAGCAGTACAAGCGTTAGAGAAAGCTCAGCAACTTACAGGTAATGACGATCTCAGTGCAGACAACGCACAAGCGCAATTATCACAATTGAAGCTGCAAGAATCATCAAGCACATCAGAATTGCTGTCACTGAAACATAAGTTAGACATGTCGTCTGCGGCGGCTGAGCAGTTTGAACAAGCACTCGGTTTGGTCAAAAGCATTGTAGGTGAAGTAGCACGTAACGAAGCATTGCCGCAGGCCAAACAAGCAATTCAAAAAGCGCAACAAGCCGAACAATGGTTACAAAACGAATCACAATGGCGTGCTCAGCAACGTGACTTAGAGCGCAACCTGAATGATCAACGTCAAGCTTCTGAATTAGTTGAGAAATATCAAGCGCAATACCAAGTCACGCTTGATGATGACATGGTGTTAGAGCAAGAGCGTGAACGTCATCTTGAGCAATTGGATATTTTGGCTGGTGAACAAGAAGAACTGCGAGATGTGCGTGGGGATTTGCGTCACAACCAACAAGATGTTCAAAGCCAAATTGAGACCTTACAAAAGCAAGCTCCATCTTGGATTGCGGCCAGCGATGCACTGGAGAAATTGCAATTACAAACCGACGCTGAGCTCACTGACAGCCATGCCGTTATGGCGCAAATGCAGCAAGTGTTGGAGCAAGACAAACAACAATCAATGGCCAAAGAGCGTCTGGCGGCGCGTCGTGATGAATTGGAAGCGGATATTGAGCGTTTAGCCTCACCATCTGGCTCTAATGATCCTCGTTTGAAAGGCTTAGCCGATAGCCTTGGCGGTGTGTTGCTTTCTGAAATTTATGACGATATCACCATTGAAGATGCGCCTTATTTCAGCGCTATGTATGGTCCTGCGCGTCATGCGATTGTAGTCTCGGATCTGGAAGGCATAAAAGAGAAGCTGGTGGATCTTGACGATTGTCCAGACGATCTTTACATCATCGAAGGGGATGTGGATGCCTTTGATGACAGCACCTTTAACGCTGATGAACTCGATGGCGCAGTGTGCGTACAATTGAATGATCGTCAATTGCGTTATTCTCGCTTACCAGCCATTCCCTTATTTGGCCGTGCGGCTCGTGAACAACGTCTTGAGTTGTTGCGTGCACAACGTGAAGAAGTGGCAGAAGAGTACGCGAAAGCGGCATTTGATTCTCAAAAACTGCAACGTTTGTACCAAGCGTATAACGAGTTTGTGTCAAAACACATTCATATTGCGTTCAATGCCGACCCTGAAGCGAAACTGGCACAAGCTCGTGATGAGTTAAATCAAATCACGCGTCAATTAACGCAATTGGATGAAAAAGAGCAGCAACAACGCAGCCAAATGCAAAGTGCGAAACAAGCGCTTGCTCAATTGGACAAACTGGCGAACGTAATGCATTTAATTGCAGACGAGAGCTTGGCTGAGCGTTTAGAGGAGTTGAATGATAAGCTAGAACAATTGGCTGAATATAAGTCGTTTGCTCAACAACACGGTAAAGCGGCGCAAAAATTAGCGACCATGGTGTCGGCATTAGAAGCCGATCCTGAGCAATTTGATGCCTTACAACAGCACTACGAGCAAGCGGACCAAAGTCTGCAAACGCTTAAAAAACAATTGTTTGCTTTGGCAGATTTACACGAACGTCGCCATTATTTTTCTTACTCGGATTCGGTATCACTGTTAGATCAAAGTAGTGAACTTAGTGAGCAGCTAAAACGTAAACTAGAGCAAGCAGAACAAGCCAAACTACGCAGCCGTGAAAGCTTAAAACAAGCGCAAGGGCAGTTGAACCAATACAACCAATTGTTGGCCTCGCTTAAATCGTCACATCAAGCGAAGTTAGAAACGGTACAAGAGTTCAAACAAGAGCTACAAGAATACGGTGTTACGCCTGATCTTGGTGCGGTAGAGCGTGCAGAAATTCGTAAAAATGAACTGCATGAACGTTTACATACTTCGCGTCAACGTAAGAGTGAATTTGAACGAACCCTTACGGCGACCGAGATGGAAATGAAAGCGCTGACTAAACGCGTGAAGAAAGTCGAAAAAGACTACAAAGACTTACGCAAGTTTGTGGTTACTGCCAAAGCCGGTTGGTGTTCAGTGTTGCGTTTAGCGCGTCTTAATGATGTCGAGCGTCGCTTACACCGTCGTGAGTTAGCTTATCTTTCGGATAACGAACTGCGCTCCATGTCGGATAAATCATTGGGTGCGTTGCGTCTTGCGGTGGCTAACAATGAAACTTTACGTGATGCACTCCGCGGCTCAGAAGACAGCGCTCGTCCTGAAGGCAAGGTATTGTTTTACATTGCAGTTTATCAGCATTTACGTGAGCGTATTCGCCAAGACATTATCCACACCAACGACCCTGTCGAAGCGATTGAAGAGATGGAAGTGGAGCTGGCACGCTTAACCGAAGAGTTGACTCAGCGTGAAAATCGTTTAGCCATCAGTTCTGGTTCGGTGGCGAACATCATCAAGAAAACCATTCAGCGTGAACAAAACCGTATTCGTATGCTTAACCAAGGTTTATCGAACATTGCCTTTGGTCAAGTGCGTGGCGTACGTTTGAATGTGGGTATCCGTGAAAGCCATGAAGTGCTATTAGCTGGTTTGGCGGAAGATCAAGGTAAGCATCAAGACTTGTTTGATAATGCTCGTCTTACTTTCTCTGAAGCGATGGCGAAATTGTTCCAACGTGTGAATCCACATATTGATATGGGTCAACGCTCACCGCAAATCTTGGGTGAAGAGCTATTAGATTACCGTAACTACTTGGAATTGAGTATTGAGGTTAACCGTGGCTCAGAAGGCTGGTTACAAGCTGAATCCGGCGCACTGTCTACTGGTGAAGCCATTGGTACCGGTCAGTCCATTTTGTTAATGGTGATTCAAAGCTGGGAAGAAGAATCACGTCGCTTGCGCAGTAAAGATATTGTGCCGTGTCGCTTATTGTTCTTAGATGAAGCCGCGCGTCTGGATACCAAGTCCATCAATACCTTGTTTGAGCTGTGTGATCGCTTAGACATGCAGTTATTGATTGCAGCGCCAGAAAACATCAGCCCAGAAAAAGGCACTACTTACAAACTGGTGCGTAAAGTGTTTAAAGATCATGAACACGTACATGTTGTTGGTTTACGTGGTTTCGGTAATGGGCCGAAAGAGAAAACTGACCAAGCGCAAGAGCTTGAAACGGTAGAGTAAATTTACTCAATAAGCCAGATAAGAAACGCCCCACTTTGTTATGAAGTGGGGCGTTTTTTTGAATTCAAGATTGATATTATTTAGGTAAGTGGCGCTCAACACGCTGTGGGAGATTCCGTATCTTCTTCGCTTAGGCTCATGTACGGAATGACGGTTTAAAAGGATGGGGTAAAGAAGTGACACATTTCCGTCATTCTGAAAAGTGAGGAACGAGCGCAGTTCAGAATCTCCTACCACATGTTCTTCAATTAAAGGTTATACAAAATGGCTCGTAACGTGTTTAAAAATCATGATGGATCAAGCTTTGCTTTAACACTCAAAACAGAAACGCTTAATTCAGAGGCTCTACCAAGGGTTCGCTTTAAAATACGCTTGTAAATAATCAATCAACGCTCTGACGGTTGAAGATTGATACTTTCTTGATGAATAGAGCGCATAGATCGTAAGGTTAGCTGGTTTCCATTCAGAAAGAACCGATTGCAAGGTTCCATTTTCAATGTATTGGTTAACTAAATAGGTAGGTTGAATAGCCACGCCGCCGCCGAGAAGTGCGGCATGCAAGAGGGTGGTGGCTTCATTGGCGGTCAGTTGGCAATGAACGGCGATGGATTGTTGTTGGCCGTCTTTGCTGAGATGCCAAACGTGCTGTTGAAAATTTTTATACCCAAGGCAACGATGTTTAGCCAATTGTTGAGGTTCCACAATATTTTCTTGCTTGGCTAAATAATCAGGAGAAGCCACTAACACTGATTCACAAACCGCGATTGGTTTACCTATCAAAGACGGCTCCGGGTTTGAGGCGAGTCGAATCGCAAGATCAATTTGTTTGTCTGTTAAATCGGCGACGGAATCTTGTAAATCGATATCAATATTCACTTTAGGGTGGAGCGCCATAAAATCGAGGACGGCAGGAACCAGTTGCGAAAAGCCAAATGACATACTGGTGGCTACTCTCACGGTGCCAGAAAGCTCATTATTAATGTCACTCAAAGCAACTAAATTCTCGGCTTGCTCTAGCCACACTTCGGTTTCTTTTAAACATCGTTCGCCAAGGGTAGTAAGAGAGACCTTGCGAGTTGTCCGATGTAATAAACGCACATTTAACCACTTTTCCATCGCATCAATATAACGAGTTACCATTGGGCGAGACATATCAAGACGCTCTGCTGTTGCAGTAAAACTGCCAGACTTAGCCACATCAACAAAGACTTGGGCGGCAATGAATTTATCCATTTATTTGCTCGATTTAAGAAACAAAGATGTTTGATTTTGTATGTTTTTCAGATCATGTCAATCTTTTATGATTTATCCCATCAGAACAAACCACCTTATTTACGGAGAAAATCATGAAAAGAATAAGCCTATTAGCCGCCTCTATCTTAGTTGCAGGAAGCGCGTTTGCGACAGAACAAACCCCACTGACATTTGATGTTTATAATGCCGATGAAGGTAGCTTCCATGTCAATTCAACGTTGATTATGGGTGAGCATGATCTGATGTTGGTCGATACCGGATTTACCAAAGCGGATGCATTGCGCATTGCCGCTAAGGTCTTGGATAGTGGAAAAGAGCTCAAAACTATTTTTATTAGCCAAGCCGATCCGGATTATTATTTTGGGGCAGAAGTGTTACATACTTTGTTCCCAGACGCCGATATTGTGACCACGCCTGCGGTGCGAGCAGTCATAGAAAATAAATTGGCTTCTAAATTGAAAGTATGGGGGCCTCAATTGGGTAAAAATGGCCCGGTTAGTCCTTATGTACCAAAAGCCATTGACGCGACCAGTCTTACTTTGGAAGGTCACAAAATAGAAATTAAAGGTACAACCGGGCTATTAGCTTATCGTCCTTATTTATGGATTCCTTCAAGTAAAGCTATTTTAGGTAACGTTGCTATCTTTGGTCAATTGCACCTTTGGATGGCTGATACACAAAGCGCGCAATCTCAAAAAGCGTGGAGTGATCAACTAAAAGAGATGCAAGCGTTGCAACCAGAGCTTGTGATCCCAGGACACATGAAGTCAGGCACAGCGCTCAACGTTGAGACGATCCGTTATTCTATCCAGTACCTTAATGATTACAACACGGCCAAAAAGAGCAGTAAAAATAGTGAGCAGTTGATTGAAAAAATGACCGCACAATACCCAGATTCAGGGTTTCCAGTGGGGTTAAATCTTGGCGCGAAAGTTCAAATGGGTGAGATGAAATGGTAACAATTCATTATTTCTATGATCCTATGTGTGGCTGGTGTTATGGTGCCACACCTTTAATCGAAGCGATTGTGCGTAACCATCAATTTAAGTTAATGCTTCATCCTGGTGGTATGTTACCAGCAAAGGCCATTGAAGCTTCATTTCGTCAGCATATTATAAGCAGTGATCAACGGATCAGTGATATAACAGGAGCTCAGTTTGGGCAAGATTATATCGAAAGGGTGAGGAGTCATGAGGCGTTGGTTCTGGATTCTTACCTGCCTACTCGAGCGGTTTTAACTGGAGAGTCATTAGGGTTACCTCCATTTGTGATGTTAAAAGCGATACAACAAGCCCATTACATGGAAGGCCGAAGAGTGAATGAGCTTGAAACTTTGGAAGCCTTAGCGGTTCAATTAAAGTTAGATCCAACCTTATGGCGACAAAAGATGCAAGCAATGGAAGGGGCAGAAATTGTGGCCATTGAGCAGAGCCAACAGCGGATGAATCAGTTGAATATACAAGGCTATCCAACGCTCATTCTGGAACAGAACGGGCAATTGATGAGATTACCACATACGGAGTTCTATGGCCGACTAGAGCAGTGGGAAACCTGGTTAGCTGGCTTAATTTAGTACAGCGTTATCTAATGCAACGTTATTTAATGCAACGTTGCAAGCTTGTGTTGACAGACAATCTATCATTGAAAAACAGAACCTCACCCAAGCGGAGAGGTTCTGTCATTATTAGAGCTCCCTCATGGCAGCACTAAAAACACGCCAAGTATTAAGCTTTAGACGACAGGACGTTCAGCAATTTGTGGGCACGTTCGGCGAGTTGAATTCCTTCATTAGTGAGATACCCCCCATCCGGTAGGGTACAGAGATTTTTATCGAATAAACTTTTTGCAGCGGCTTGTAGCTCTGGTGCGGCATCTGTGTGCACTTTGATGCCTGTTTGTAGACTAGCAGAATCAAATTGAAGCAACAGATTTAACTCAGCGATGTGTTCAACGGTAAATTTCATACTCAATCCTTATTTTTATTGTTAACCCTACAATAGGTTGCAAACTTTACCTTTGGCAAGCAGTAAAAATGGTTTTTGGTGGTCTGTTCACTTTCCTTCAAATTAACTGATGTTAAAAGCAACAACATCAGTGTGAGATACTAAGATTCTGCGGCTTAATTGTATTTATATCCGGCAAATTGTGACTTGGGCGATGACAAATTTTGAAAATAAGGTAAAGTAACGGGCAAAATTTCCCTGAGTAATAATAGTCGTAATAGGAAAAAACATGATCCAAGTAGTCGGTCACAAAAACCCAGATAGTGATAGCATTTGTAGTGCATTGGTTGCCACTGAGCTTTTGAAAGCACGTGGCCTAGAAGCAAAACCAGTTCGCCAAGGTGAGCTAAACCGTGAAACTCAATACATTCTTGAGCAAGCTGGTGTTGAGCAACCAGAAATGTGTACTGGCGTTGCGGGTCAAAAAATTTGGTTAGTGGACTACACGGATGTGTCTCAAGCACCTGATGATATTGCAGAAGCTGAAATTGTAGGTATTGTTGACCACCACCGTTTAGGTGATGTGATGACAGTCAACCCACTAGAAGCATGGATTTGGCCTGTAGGTTGTACTTGTACGATTTTGTTTAACCTATTCAAAATGGAACAAGCTGAAATCACTAAGCCTCTAGCGATTTTAATGATGTCTGCAATTTTGTCTGACACCGTAGGCTTTGCATCACCAACTTGCACAGCAAAAGATGAAGCAGCAGTGAAAGAGCTTGCTGAAATTGCGGGCATTGACAACCTAGACGAATTTATCAAAAACTTATTGATCGCGAAAACCGATATTGAAGGGCTAACAGCGGCTCAATTGGTTGAGAAAGATCTGAAAGCTTACCCATTCAATGGTCGTGATGTGGTCGTTGGTCAAGTTGAGTTGGCGACGATGGAACAAGTTGATGGCATGATCGATGATCTTAATGCGGATCTTGAGCGTCGTTGTCAAGAAGAAGGCTTAGCTTTTGCTGCGTTAATGCTAACCGATATCACCACAAGTACGACGGAACTTTTGTTCAAAGGTGAGTGGGCGACAAAACTTGAGAAGCACGTGAAAGATGGCTCTCTAGTAATGGAAAATACGTTAAGCCGTAAAAAGCAAGGCTGGCCTTGGTTGCAAGCTGAATTAGTTTAATTATTCTTTTAGAGGTTGCAGCGTTATAGTCTGCACATTGAATCAAGTTAAACTCTAAATAGAAATTGAAATGAAAGGCGGGTTGATACTCGCCTTTTTTATTGCCAATATACCGATAGCGTTTGGTATTATTTTAACGCTTCATACAAGAGCGCGGTTAGGCTATTTAGCACGACCTGAAGGAGAAAAACAATGTCACAAACATTAGACGCCACAACGATCGAAGCCATTAATGGTTATGACAGTGAAAAGCGTTTTCAATACTGCATTAAAGAAGTGGTTGCCAATCGTCAGATCTGGATTTTGGTCGATGAAGATGGTTGTGTCATGCTGAATACTGAAGACGAAGATTGTGTGCCAGTGTGGCCGAATCAAGAGTTTGCACAAGCGTGGGCAAATGGCGAATGGGAAGACTGTCAACCCGAGCCTATCTCTTTGAACAAATGGCACAGTCGCTGGACACATGGCCTGGAAGATGATGATTTATCGATTGTGGTTTTCCCAAATGCAGAACAAGAGGGAGTGATTGTTTTTCCTGATGAATTTGATTTTGAGCTTAAGAAGCAAGCGCAAAAACGTTAAGAAAAAAGCACTATTCTCATTTAAAAGGCAATCATAAGGTTGCCTTTTTTTGTAGGTAATCACAAAGCGAGCACAGGATTTTTGCTGGTGACGAGTTTATTGATCTACCTCTAAATAGTGAGGGTGAAATTGAATAAATAATGAAAGAAATTATTCTAAGAGCTCCTTCTATGCGCCATTATTTTCGTTATATTTTTCCCATTGTTATCCCATTGATTGTGCTTTTTATGCCACTGTCAGTGTTCCCATTTGATGGTATGACCATTGTTCAACAACGCGTGGCGGCGATCTTTTTATTTGCTGCGTTAAGCTGGGTCTTAGAGCCTATTCCTATCTATGCCACCTCAGTCGCCATTATTTGTTTTGAGCTTCTGTTAATTTCAGATAAGTCGTTAGTGTGGTTTACTGGGCAACAAGGTGAAGCGTGGTACGGCACCGTCATGAGTCATACTGAAATCATGGCAACCTTCGCCAACCCCATCATTATGTTGTTTCTAGGTGGTTTTTTTCTGGCTATTGCCGCAACAAAATATCGCTTAGATATCAACTTAGCGCGAGTTTTGTTAAAACCCTTTGGTGAGCAACCTAAATATATGATTTTAGGTTTGATGTTGATTACGGCGATGTTCTCGATGTTCATGTCTAACACCGCTACTACCGCGATGATGTTATCGATTTTAGCGCCGGTGATGGCACTATTAAAGCCGGGCGATCCAAGCCGTACAGCGTTTGCATTATGCATTCCTTTAGCGGCGAATATTGGAGGGATCGGAACCCCAATCGGCACCCCTCCGAATGCGATTGCTTTAAAATACTTGCAAGGTTCAAGCAATATTTCATTTGGTGAATGGATGGCGTTTGGGGTGCCATTTGTGGTGATTTTAATGGCGTTCGCCTGGTTGTTTATTATTGTTCTTTTTCCAGCGAAACAAAAAAGTATTTCACTCGATATCAAAGGCCAATTCTTAAAAACGCCACAAGCTTTTGTAGTGTACATCACGTTCATTACGACGATTGTTTTATGGTTGATGGGCGGCGCACATGGAATGAACTCTTATACCGTTGCTATGATTCCGGTCACAGTATTTTTAATGACAGGGATCATTAATAAGGAAGACTTAAAACAAATCTCATGGGATGTGTTATGGCTGGTTTCCGGTGGGATTGCTTTAGGGTTAGCGCTTGATAAAAGTGGCTTAGCGGCCTTATTGGTGTATAGCATTCCATTTGGTAACTTCTCACCGTATGTGGTGTTGGTTGGGGCCGCTTTATTAAGCTTGTTGATGGCAAACTTTATGTCAAACACAGCGACTGCCAACTTATTAATGCCGATCATGGCGGCACTAGGGGCGTCAATGAGCAGTTTAGAAGGGATGGGCGGGCAAACGACGCTAATCTTATTAGTTACCTTTGCCGCTTCGTTAGGGATGGCTTTGCCCATCAGTACACCACCTAATGCGTTGGCACATGCAACAGGCCATATTCAAACCAGCCAAATGGCAAAAGTAGGTATCTTTATTGGTTTATTAGGGATTGCCTTGAGTTTTGTTCTGGTTGCCATTTTGCATATTGTGAAACATTAACCAACCTGTGAAACAGTAAACGATTTGCGAAACAGTAAACAATCGACCTCAATGAACAGAATTTATTTTGGGTCAAGGTTGGGGTCAATAGGGGAATGAGAAATGGAAAAGTTTCATATAATTTGTGTGGATGACCAACCAGAAGTGCTTTTTCAATTAGCGCATGATTTAGCGGAATTTTCGGATTGGGTCAAAATTAAACTGTGCTCAGATGCTTTTAATGCTCAGTCATGGATAGATAAATTGGATCAAGAAGGTTGCTATGCCTGTGTCATTGTATCGGATCAACACATGCCTGGATTGGATGGTGTCGATTGGCTTCAAGAGTTAGCCAACGATAGGCGATTTTGCCATACCAAAACTGTAATGCTGTCTCAAAATCCCAATAATCAAATGCTCATCGATGCGATCAATAAAGCGCATATCGACCGATTCTTTTGTAAACCGTGGGACAGTGAATGTTTGGTTACCGAAGTTCGTATTTTACTGACGGAATATATTTTTGAAAAAGGAATCGAATACGAGCCTTGGCAAGCCTTTTTAGACCCTGAAACCATCTTTAAATATTTGCAAGGGGTGACGTCATAACCTTGTTCTGTAGAATCAATGTGGAATTGATGCGAACGTGTTCTGTAACATTGACCTAGAGAGAAGTCTCACCTTTAAGTGCCTAACTTGAGGCGGTGCTCAAAGATAAGACTGGATAACCTTATTTCAAATGACTTGGTGTTTTATTGAAATGGTTTTCTATCAGCTTTTGACTAATTGAATGCTGTGGTGAGGCGATAATTTTTTGTGTATCTCCGGTTTCAACGACTTCACCTTCATGCATCACCATGATTTTATCGGTAATGTGTTTCACCACGCCAATGTGTTGAGACACATACACGAATGACACTCCCATTTCTTCTTGTAATTCCAAAAACAAATTGATGATCTGTGAACGCATCGCCATATCCAACCCATTTAGAGCTTCATCTGCCACAATGACGGAGGGTTGCAATACCAAGGCTCTTGCTAAACAAACCCGCTGCTTTTGACCGGTTGCCAGCATTTGTGGGTAAAAATAAGCGTGTTCTGGTAACAAACCAACGCGCGTGAGGGTTTCTTTTACCCGCATGGTTCGCGCTTCTGGTGTCATTTGAGTATTACGTTTTAACGGCTCTTCGAGGATTTTTCCAATTTGAATACGTGGATTAAGCGAGGTATTCGGATCTTGGAAAATCATGCGAATTAATTTACAACGCGTTGAATAATCTTTATCAAATAATTGTTCACCATTGACAAAAATTTTGCCATGAGTGGGTTCAATAACGCCGGCGAGCATTTTGGCTAAGGTCGATTTTCCTGAACCATTCTGCCCAATAATGCCGAGAGTTTGTCCGGCATCTAATGTAAAAGAAATTGGCTTTACCGCCTGATGAACTCGCTTGGTGAAAAAGCCAGAACGAGTTACAAAGTTTTTCGATAAATCGATGACTTCTAACAGCGAACTCATACTTGTTTCTCCATAATGACTTTTTTCTCAGCCAGGGTGTGCTTTTCCATATTAAGCGGAAAGTGGCAACTGAATTTGTGATTTTTGATTTTACGTCTGATCGGCACATGGACGCATTTAGTTTGCGCATAAGGACAGCGAGGCCCCAAACGGCAACCTATTGGTAAGTGCTGTAGAGGAGGAATCGAACCGGGCAGCGACGGTAAGCGGCTTTTATGAGGGATCCAATCATTAAAGTCAGGCATCGCATGCAACAAGGCAACCGTATAAGGGTGCTTGGGTTCTTCTAAAATCGATTTGGTATCTGCCGATTCTACCGATTGACCACAATACATTACCGTAATCCGTGTTGCCCATTGGGTAATCGTAGTCAAGTCATGGCCGATCAACATGATAGTAGTGTTGTTGACTTGATTTAAACGGCTCAATAGACGCAGTATTTGTGATTGCGTGATGGGATCAAGGTCATTGGTCGGTTCGTCGGCAATCAAGAGCTTGGGTTTAGAGGCAATCGCCATAGCAATCATGATTTTTTGACATTGACCATCGGTCAGCTCGTATGGATAGCAATTCATGACTTGTCGGTGATCTTTAATCCCAACTTTGTGTAATAACGCTTTAGCTGATTTATGTCGCCAATGCCAACGCTGCCACCATTTGCCTTCAAAGGCAGAAGAGGGGATCGCTTCACGTAGCTGATGACCAATTTGTTCTGAAGGATCTAAACAACTGCCCGGCTCTTGGAAAATTACCGCAATATCTCGTGCGATCACGCGACGTCGTTCTTTTGCCGTCAACTGCAATAAGTCAATATTCCCAAGCCTCATACGGTCGGCTGAGATTTTCCATGTGTCTTTAGTCAGTCCTACAATGGCTTTAGCCACCAAGCTTTTACCGGAACCTGATTCGCCCACTAAACCACGGATCTCGCCTTCGTTTAAGGTTAAGCTCATTCGCTCAACAGCTTTCACGGTGCCGTGTGGGGTTTCAATTTCGATGGTTAAATTTCTAATATCCAGTAGTGGCATTATTCTGTCCCCGCACTGAGCGCATTACGAACACCTTCGCCAACTAAATTGATGATGATGACAGAAAACATAATAAAAATTCCCGGCAGAGTGACGGTCCACGGCGCAAGATAAATCAGATCCACCGAATCTCCCAACATGGTTCCCCATTCAGGAGAAGGAGATTGTGCCCCCAGTTCTAAAAATCCTAAGGCACTGATGTCTAAAATCGCCATAGAAGCGGCTACCGTCATTTCTGCGGCAATGACGGTTGATAAGTTGGGTAAGATGGAGCTCCATAAAACGTGGAAAGAGTTCGCACCATCGAGACGCGCCGCGATATTGTAATCTTTTTCCATTTCGCTACTCACTGCCACGTAAACTGAACGAATAAAACGCGGGATCAAAGATAAGCCGATCGCCAATAAGATATTGAATTCACCGGTTCCTAAAAAGGCGACAAAAATAATCGCCAGCAGAATAGATGGAATCGACATTACTGTATCTAAAAGGTGATTTAATACGCTCGACAACATGCCTTTAGTCATGCCGGCAAAAATACCAATGGTGCAACCAATGACGGTCGCAATCAGCATAATGATCAATCCTGAGCCAAAGGTTAATTGACTGCCAATAATGAGGCGAGAAAGAATATCGCGGCCAATATCATCGGTTCCTAAGAAATAATCGACATTCCCTTCAGGGTTCCAAGAAGGTGGCTGTAATCGTTCGCTGGCTTGAATTAAAGGGTCGTGTGGCGCAATCCATTGAGCAAAAATAGTGATGAGCAACAGCCCTGCAAAGCACCATAATCCAAACATGGCGAGGCTATTGGTGCGATAACTGCGCCAAAAACGCTCAAATTGACCTGGGATGCGATCTTCTTGATAGATGTTATTTGACAGCATACCACTGCTTCCTTACTAAAGGGTTAACCATTGCGCCAATAAGCTCTGACAGAATATTTACGAACAATACCAATGTGGCGACGGTCATGACGCCCGCTTGTATCGAAACAAAGTCTTTATTGGCCAGTGCATCTAATAACCAGCGGCCAATACCCGGCCAGTTAAAAATGGATTCAGTGATGATGGCATAGGTCAACATGGTCGATAACTGCACGCCTATTTTGGGAATAATAGGAGGAATGGCATTACGAAGAACGTGTTGGAAGATGATTTCAAAAGTCGATAAACCACGAATACGAGCTGCGCGAATATAGTTTTGTTTCCGCACTTCTGAAACTGAAGAGCGCATGATGCGGATCACTTCTGTGGTTGGCGCTAAGGCAAGGACCAGACAAGGTAAGATTAAGTGCATCGCTACACTGTGCATCATTTGGCTGCGATTAGGCGCATCCGATAAGAAGGTATCAATGGTGGCAAAACCTGTGATGGTTGGAATTTCTAATAATAAACCGTGTCTGCCTGAAATCGGGGTATAACCAAGTTTTAAAGAGAAAAACATGATCAGCATTAAGGCTATCCAAAAAATAGGGATAGAGTAGCCAACCATTGAGGTAAATGAGATAAAGGTATCGACGATTTTACCTTGGCGCATGCCGGCAATTGTGCCAATTGGAATGCCTATGAGCAAAGATAAAATCATCGCAAAAAAGCACAGCTCTAATGTGGCAGGAAACACGGATTGGATTTCGTCAATAACTGGATCACCGTATAAATTGACACCAAAATTCAGTTGCGCTAATTGACTTAAATAGCTGAACCAGCCGGTAAAGAAGTCTTGAATTGCCCATGGAGAAAGGGGGTCCAAACGTAAGATACTGTAGCCAACCAAGGTCAACATTAATAAAGTGATGATGAATAAGTTTATGCGGCGCAGGGTATAAACCAGCATTATTTTTCCCTTACAACGTGTTCAAAGCTGCCTGAATTATATGGATTTAATCTAAATCCGCTCAGCGAGCTGTGATGAACTTGGTACTGTACACCATGAGCAAGCGGAATGATTGGTAATTGTTGTGTCAACATCGTTTGCGCTTGGTGATATAAGTTTAATCGGTGACGAGTTTGCTCGCTTTCACGGGCTAACGTCAATAAAAAATCGAAGTCGGGATCACACCACATCGATACATTTAAATTTGCTCTGCGTGCTCCGCATGATAACTGCGGTCGTAACAAGCTGTCGGGTTCACCGGTATTGGCCGCCCAACCCGTTAAGATCAGCTCAGCTTCAGGCGGTTGAATCATAAAATCTCGCGCCACATAACGTTCTCTTAAAATAGAGAGTTCGACCCCTATTTGGGCTAAGTCTGACTGTATTAATTCGGCGGTTTTATGAGGGCTCGGATTATACGATTGTGCTGAAAGTGGTACCCACATAGTCAACTTTAATCCGTCATCATATCCTGCTTGCCGTAGCAGCGCTTGAGCATACTGCGGATCATAACGAATTTGAAGACGATTGTCTTGATATGCCCATGAATCTTCAGGTAATAATGAACTCGCAACCTGGCCTTGGCCAAAATACACCGCATCAATGATATTTTGACGATTAATCGCAAAGCTCAAAGCCTGACGAACACGTACATCATTAAGAGCAAAATGTTGGGTATTAAAAGAGATAAAAGCAACGTTCATGGCTTGGCTACTGATAGATTGAATATCGGTATTGTTATCGAGAGAAAGTAGCTGACTGGTGATGGGATCGCTCATGACATCACACTCGCGAGTCAGTAGTTTAGCTAAAGTGCCAGTACCTCGGTGTGAAAAATCAAACACCACTTGCGACATATGGGGTGAGCTTTGCCAATAATGAGGATTCTTCTCCAGCCGAACTAAAGTGTTTTTGTAGCTGCTGGTGAGCTGAAAGGGCCCAGTACCAATTGGGCGGTTATCCAGTTGCGATTTAGCCCCTCTGGCCGCTAATTGTTGAGCGTATTCTTGAGAATGAATTGCGGCAAAAACCGTGGCAATATTATCTAAAAAAGTATTGTCTGGTTGGTGCAAGGTAAAGCGCACATGGTAGTCATCTATAGCGATAATATCCTTAATTAAAGATTGGAAGGCGATACGCTCAAACCAAGGATAACGGCCGCCATTGACATAATAGTAAGGCGAACTGGAGTCAGTCAGACGCTTAAAACTGAATACCACATCCGATGCATTCATCGCGCGAGTTGGTGTGAACCATGAGGTGTGATGAAATTGTACGTTCTGACGTAAGGTAAAAGTATAGGCGGTTTTGTTGTCGTCAACCTGCCAAGATGTGGCAAGACTGGGGAGCGGTTGAAAGCTTTGCGGATCAAGAGTCAATAATGAATTAAATAATTGCGGACCAATCGATTTAATATTATCACTGCCATCCGAGAGTTGGGGGTTAAGAAACAGTGGGTGGTTGGTGCCACAATACACAAACCCCGTTTGCTCAATAGTGTTTTCTTGTTGTGAGTCATCACAGCCAATGAGTAGTGCCCCCATTAAGCAGAGTGTTAAATGACGGCATAATCTTGTCAACATAGAACCTCTTTCCAAGTGCTCAATTCAGAACTGGCGTGTTGCTGCCGAGTCGATGATTTCGGATGGACATTATTGCCTATTACAATTTACCGATTAAGTCGTATTTTCGTAACATTCCCCTAAATTGATGGTAGCTCAAGCCAAGGAGTTTAGCTGCATTTCTCTGATGATATTTGGCTTGATGTAGGCTGTGTTGAATGAGACTAATATCTTGTTCTTGTTGCCATTGTTTGTAATCAATGGGCAACTTAAGGCTCGATACATCCAAAGGGCTGTTATTAATTGGCTTTTCAGTTACAGTGTCACTTTTTTTGTGGTTGGAAGTATTGCAATTGGAAGTATTGTGATTGGCCGTAGTGTGATTAGACATTCCGGTTTGAAACGGATTAAACTCAATAGCGTCAATGTAACCCTCTTTATTACCATGCCGGTACACCGCTCGTTCGACCACATTTTTGAGCTCTCGCACATTACCAGGCCATGCATAGTCAATTAAGGCGGCTTTTACTCGT
This sequence comes from Vibrio aphrogenes, assembly GCF_002157735.2. Taxonomy (NCBI): domain Bacteria; kingdom Pseudomonadati; phylum Pseudomonadota; class Gammaproteobacteria; order Vibrionales; family Vibrionaceae; genus Vibrio; species Vibrio aphrogenes. The sequence goes on along the minus strand of NZ_AP018689.1, from coordinate 1,419,174 downwards.
GGGCTAAAGCCGTGAAACATAGATAAACTTAGCTCTTGACACATTAAAATGGCGTAATGCTCGGCTAATAACAGAATGTCTTCCTGTCGCTCTCGTAATGGCGGTAAGTGAATCACATCAAAGGCAAGGCGATCGAGTAAGTCTGCTCGGAACTGTCCTTGTTGTGCTAATGAGGGCAGATCAGCATTGGTAGCACAGACGATGCGTACGTTCGCTTGTAAAGTGCGGTAGCCACCAACGCGTTCGTATTCGCCATATTCAATCACACGTAAAAGCTTTTCTTGTACCGAGAAAGGGGCGGTTGCCAGTTCATCGAGAAAGAGCGTGCCATTTTCCGCTCTTTCAAAACGTCCTTTATGTTGACCTTTCGAGCCAGTAAACGAGCCGGATTCATGGCCGAATAACTCAGAATCGATCAAGCCATCATTCAAAGCTGAGCAATTTAAACTCACCAAAGGGTGTTGCCAGCGTTTGGATAAATAATGTAAGCGTTGCGCAATCAGTTCTTTACCCGTGCCACGTTCACCCATGATCAAGACTGGCCTTTCGATGGCAGCGAGTTGCGAGGTTTTATCGAGTGCGGCTAAGAAAGACGCAGATTCACCAATAATGTTTTGCGTTTTCATTAATGACCTACCTTGCGGCTAAATTTACTAATAGTTAGTCAAAATGCTTACATGAATGCAAGAGATATTAATGAAAATAAAAATAGTGCATTAAAAACAATAGATTAAGAATTGGCACGCTTTGTGTATTGTAGATAACAACGGCACTAAAAATAGATTGCCATCACTTTATAGACTGCGATAACAGAAGGAACACAACATGGGTATTTTTTCACGTTTTGCCGATATCGTTAATTCAAATATCAGCTCATTATTGGATAAGGCGGAAGATCCTGAAAAGATGATTCGTTTGATCATCCAAGAAATGGAAGACACTTTAGTGGAAGTTCGCACGCATTCAGCAAAAGCTTTGGCTGATAATAAAGAGCTGGTTCGTCGTATTGAATTTCTTGAAGAGCATATTCATGAGTGGCAAGCCAAAGCATCACTGGCGATTCAAAAACAGCGTGAAGATCTGGCGCGCGCAGCTTTAATTGAAAAACAAAAACTGGAAGAACAATTAAAACACTTACGCACAGAAAAAACCTTATTGGATGAGTCAATTGAAAAATTGTCTAGTGAAGTTACGAAGCTGGAAACCAAAATTACGGAAACGCGCGCTAAGCAGCAATCGATTGTGATGCGCAAACAAACTGCGACTCACCGCCGTGATATCAAAAAGCAGTTGCATACTGGAAAAACTGAAGAAGCGATGTCGAAGTTTGCCCAATATGAGCGAAAAATTGATGAACTTGAAGCTGAAGCGGACAGTTATGATTTGGGCAATAAAGGCAAAGATCTCAACCAAGAATTTGCAGAGTTGCAAGCCGATGATGAAATTGAAAAAGAATTAGCCAAGCTTAAAAAAAGCCTGCAAGATAGTCATTAATTAAAAATTTAATAATAATTACAACGCTGAAGGTCAAGGTAACCGTATCAAGGTAGCTATCACAGCGTTGTAATGGGTAGGTTAGGAGCTGTTAATGAGTACTTTATTTGTCGCACCTTTAATTGTGTTCTTGATTTTTGTCGCGCCATTGTGGCTGCTGCTGCATTACCGTAGTAAACGTAAGGTAGCTCATGGATTATCCAATGAAGAACTTGAGCAACTTAAAACGTTAGCAGAGCGAGCAGAAAGCGTGCAACAGCGGGTCAAAACATTAGAGAAAATCCTTGATGTCGAATCACCGAATTGGAGAAATGAGCATGGCTAATGGGATGAATCGTAAAGCGCTGTACCGTGAACCGAAAAATGGCAAAATCGCCGGTGTCTGTGCTGGCTTAGGGCGCTATTTTTCCATGGAAGTCTGGTGGGTACGTATTATTGTGGTCTCCGCTTTCTTACTCGGCGGTGGTATTTTGATTGTTTTTGCCTATGTTGGCTTATGGCTAATGCTTGAGAAACGCCCAGATGATCTAGTGGCCGCTGACGAATTTGATTTTGACCACACGTTAAAAAGTAAGCCGTGGCAAACCGGACAACTACCATCGGAATTGTTGGCTGATTTGAATAAAGAATATTCACAAATAGAAACCAAAGTGCGCCAAATGGAAGCCTATGTCACTTCAGATGCGTATAAAGTGAATAAAGAATTTCGTCAGCTTTAATCATTAAGCTGACAAAAATGAATGAGAATGCCTCTGTATCAGTTATGCTGTACAGAGGTTTTTTTATATGAGATAGCAACATGAACGATACAACCTGTGGCTGGGCAATGAAGCATGACAATGAACGTGAGTATCATGATCAAGAATGGGGCGTGCCGGTCTTTGATGACACAATTTTATTTGAATTTATATGTTTAGAAGGCGCACAAGCGGGCCTCAGTTGGCGTACGATTTTAAATAAACGAGCGGGTTATCATGCTGCTTTTGAAGGATTTGATATCGCTACTTTAGCCCAATATCACGAAGATCGTGTGCCTTATATTATTGAAAATTTTGATGTAGTTAAGCACAAAGGCAAAATTGCCTCAGTCTTCTCTAATGCTAGGGCAGCACTAGCATTACAACAAGAGTTTGGTTCCTTACAAGCAGCATTGTGGCAATTTGTCGATGGCGTTCCTTTGCAACCGAAAAGACAATCGATGTCCGAGATTCCGACAACCAGTGCCCAAGCACAAGCTATGAGCAAGTTCTTAAAAAAACGCGGCTTTAAATTTATGGGCGAAACCATTTGTTATGCCTTTATGCAAGCGGTGGGGATGGTGAATGATCATGTTGTTGATTGTCCATGTTTTGAAAAGTGTTATTTACCCGTGAAATAGAAAAATAAAACGAATATCAGGTGAATCAATTGCTTCATAATTCTTTGGTACATAAATGGAAATCGATCTTACCGAGTTTGCTATTTGAATGTGTTGTTTGATTTTTGTTCATCTGTGTCAGTTTAAGGCTTTATCCTTGCAAAACTTATGGATATTAAAGTCACCGTTTTGTATTCTGAATTAAATGTTACTACATTGTTGTTATTGTATTTTATTGTTGGTTAGGTGACTGGACGTGATTAGGTGATTGAACACGAATAGCATAACAATAATAGATTTTTATTTTTTCAAAGGAGAGACGCAAAAAAGGTCATCGACGGTTTTAATTCCTGTTTTAAGACAACAATGCGATTGCGCTGTTTAAGTTGTTTGAACGCTTACCTATGACCTCGATCATTTCTTTTATCACGGTTATTTTGATCATTACGTTCTTTGTTACCTCCTCTGACTCGGGGTCTTTAGTGATTGACTCACTGGCTTCTGGTGGCGCACAACATACACCGGTATGGCAACGTACATTCTGGGTAGCAACGGAGGGGATTGTTGCTTCTGTATTGTTACTGGCTGGTGGTTTAGGTGCACTTCAAACCGCGAGTGTCGTGAGTGCCTTACCATTTGCGATCATTATGCTGATTGCTATGGTTGGCATGATTAAAGCTTTGCGTATTGAAGGACATCATGAAAGTAGTCAGCAACAATATATGCAGACTCAACAAACTACGTCAGGCCCGAGTGGTAAGGGAATGTGGAAAAAACGTCTGGCTAACTTAGTGGATTTCCCTGCTCGTAGTGATGTCGAGAAATTCATTAAGGTAACGGCGCTAGAGAGTATGCGGAAAGTAGAGCAAGAGCTTGAAGCACAAGAATGGCAAGCTGAAGTGACTTTCGATGAAGAGTTATGTCGTGCACACTTTGAGGTATTTAAAGAAGGGCAAGTTGAATTTATTTATGAGATTCGCTTGCGGGGTTATGAGATGCCAGAGTTTGCTTATGAAGGTGAAGAGCCAGAAGATGAATATTACTACCGCGCTGAAGTTTTCTTGCGTCGTGGTGGGCAGGCTTACGACGTGTATAACTATGAACAGCAAGATATCATCAATGATATTTTGAATCAGTTTGAACGTTATCTTCACTTTATTCATATTTCACCAGGTATCTTACCTTGGAATATGGAAGAGCATGATGATGATACTCCGCCAGAGCAACCATCTAACTAACCTCAGCTGCGGATAACTACACATAGCCTATAAAAAGAGTAAGCCTTATCAAGAAATTGGTAAGGCTTTTTTTATCGTTGAATCTGGCTTTTTGGTTCATTTAGTGTGGTGTTGACTTTTGAGCTTTTTGGGTTCATTATAACTTCAACAACACTAAATGAACCAATGTGGTTTCATCTATCGAAGGAGGATTTATGAATAATCCTAAAACTGTTGCTTATTTAAGAGTGTCACCTAAAGTGGCGGATATCGATCATCGAATTGAAGTAATGCAAGCGGCAAGTCAAGATGCCTTATTTGTTGAGCGTGGGGTACGTGGTAATGTGCCTTTAGAAGAAAGACCAGAATTTCAAAAAGCCTATGAGCATTTGCAAGCTGGAGATACTTTATTGATCTGGTGGATGACGGATTTCGGCTTAGGGTTTAAAGGCGCTTATGAGGTGATCGCTAAGTTGCTAGCTGATAATATTCATGTCAAAACCTATCATCAAGATTTATTATTTACACCTAATGATCCCCAAAGCGATGCTTTATTGCGTTTAATTAAGGGTTATGAGGAAGTGGAAACTCAACAACGGTTGATGGCGGCTGAATTAGGGCGCAGAAAATTAAGAACCAATCCTGAAGAATGGGAGTCCAAGTTTCAGGGGCGTCGCGCTAATCATGAAGTGCATCAAAAAATTGCCCATTTATTGGCAACCGATAAAACACTCCAAGCCATTGCTGACGAAACTGGCAGTAGCCTTTCCACCGTAAAACGAGTGAAAGCGAAATTACAATACCGTAAACAATGCCAAGATCAAGGGGGCATGAGGCCTCATCATGGTAAAGGTAAGCATGGTCATGGTCACAGAACACATGGCAAACAAGGTCAACATCGTCATGGAAAACCAATGACGGCACAACCTAATACACAAGAGAAGGAATAACCATGAAACCAAATCGTAAGCCAAAACACACTTGTGTAGTTGAAGTGTTTAAAGTGTCACCGACTATGCAACGTATTGTTCTACAAGGTGAAGATTTGAAGACACTACAAAAGTCGGATCTAGGTAACTACATTAAACTGATGTTCCATCCGCAAGGGCACACCAATATTGACTTATTGTCTGATAATGAGCGTCCACTGATGCGAACTTATACCATCAGTGAATTGGATATCGAGCTTGGTAAAATCAGCGTGGATTTCGTGATTCATGAGTCTTCACATGCAGTGAATCCTGAACAAGGTGGTTATGCCGTTAATTGGGCCATGGCGGCACAAGCTGGAGATGAAATTTATATTGGAGGCCCAGGGAAAAGCCAAGATATTGATTTTCATGCCGAGCAAGTCGTTTTGGTGGCGGATATGACGGCCATTCCAGCGATGAAAGCTAAGCTAGATACCTTGAATGATAGCGCGCAAGGCTATGTGGTAGTTCAAATAGCAACAGAAGCTGATAAGCCGGAATTAGCCTTACCTCAAGGTGTGCAACTTATTACGGTAGTGGGCACTGAGTCAGAGCAATTGGCTGACGCCGTTACCGCGCTTAAGGTGATTAACGTTGGCGAGAAAAACGACATAGCGATTTGGTGTGCTTGTGAGTTTTCCGCGATGAAGTCTATCCGTAATTACTTTACTGAGCATGACTGCGTGCAACGAGAAAAAAGCTATTTCAGTAGTTACTGGAAACAAGGTATCACAGAAGATGGGCATAAAGTGATCAAGCGAGAAGATGCGGAAAGCCTAACCCAGTAAAGTATTTGATTTAGAAATAAAAAGAGTGAAAGGCGAGTCAATCATAATGGCTCGCCTTATATTTTTTATTCGTTATGTTGATTCGTCTGTTAACCTTGCCAAGAAATCATTACCACACCGACTGTGATCAAGGCAACACCTAGCCAGTTCATAGCGCTCAAGTGTTCTCCTAATAATAACACCCCAAATATCGCCACTAAAATCACACTTAATTTGTCAACCGGTGCGACTTGAGAGACCTGTCCTAAGCTCATGGCACGGAAATAACAAAGCCAAGATGCTCCAGTAGCGAGTCCGGATAAAATAAGAAAAAGTAAGCCTTTAGATGAAATAGAGCTGATAGGTTGAAACTGTTTAGTAAAAAATGCGATGCCGCCTACCAACACTAAAATCACACAAGTACGGATAAAGGTTGCGAAATCGGAATTGATATTATTCACTCCGAGCTTAGTAAAAATGGCGGTCATGGCAGCAAACCCTGCCGATAACAAGGCCCAAAATAACCATGAAGTAGATGGCATAATCATCAATCCTTAAAGGGGAACTATAAAGGCATGATTATAACCTAATCCATTCATTAAATGAGAGTAATATTCATTTATATTATTGAAGTAAAAACAGAAAAGACCAAAATCAAGTGACCCTCAATAGTTGGATTCCAATTATTGAGGGTCACTTTCATAAGGTGCTAGTTGTTATGACCTTTTGACTAAGCCTTAGGTAAGCAAATGGTGTTAAGACTCAGATTGGTTATGACACACGGCATTATACGCTTGAAAGCCGCGCTTTAAATCTGCAATCAAGTCATCAACATTTTCTAAGCCAATATGAAGGCGTATTAATGTCCCTGAAAAATGTGGGTTAGAAATAGTACGCATATGGTCAAAACTGCTTGGTTCATTGGCTAAAATTAAACTCTCATAGCCTCCCCAAGAATACCCCATGCTAAAGTGTTCAACGGTATCAAGAAGCGCTGTGGTAGCTTGTTTTTTTGTGGTTTTTAAGACAAAAGAGAACAAGCCATTTGCCCCTTTAAAATCACGGACAAAATACTCATGGCCCGGGCAAGAGGCAAGGGCTGGGTGACGAACATGATCGACTTCAGGTCTAGTTGCGAGCCATTTCGCAATCGCAATGCTATTTTGCTCATGTTGTTTTAAGCGGACGCCTAAGGTACGTAAGCCTCGTAAAGCGGTATAGGCATCATCCGGTGAGACACATTGACCTAATAAATAGCTCTGTTCGCGTAATTGAGGCCAATATTTTTCGTTGGCAACCGCCGTGCCGAGCATGACATCAGAGTGCCCCACGATGTATTTGGTCGCCGCTTGAATAGAGATATCCACGCCGTGCTCAAAAGGAGAAAAGTTCACCCCTGCGCCCCAAGTATTGTCGAGCATAACAATAATATCTTGTTCATGAGCAATGCGAGCTAAGGTCGGAACATCTTGTACTTCCATCGTGTAAGAACCAGGAGATTCCGTAAATAAAATTTTGGTATTGGGGCGGATCAATTCACGGATCCCTTCACCAATGGTGGGCTCATAATAGGTTGTTTCGATCCCCATTTTCTTCAAAATGATATTACAAAAATCACGAGTTGGTTCATAGCAACTATCGACCATTAATACATGATCGCCTTGTTCGACAAACGAGAGGATAGCGTTGGTAATCGCCGCCGCACCACAAGGGTAGAGCGCACAACCTGCACCACCTTCGATTTGCGTCATTGCTTCTTGAAAAGCAAAATGAGTTTCTGTTCCTCGGCGACCATAAAATAAGGTGTGACCTTGACGCTTCATGGTCGCTTCATTTTTCTCAGCGACAGTATCAAAAACAATCGTAGAAGCACGTTGTACAGGTGGGTTAACCACACCGTGTGTCCATTTTTTATTGCGTCCTGCGGTGACGAGTTTGGTTTCGAATTTTTTTGACATTGTATATCCTTATATTGATAGCAACGTGTGTGATGAGATTAAAGCAAGGGATTAAATAAGTAGAAAATCCGCTCTAACATGCGATGGCCAAAAGTACGTTGCTTCCATCTTTCGTGTGAGATAGGGGTGGATTGTTGCAAATAATTTTCTTGAACCCAATACAGTTCTTTAGTGAATTCATAGTCATCAACGGCTAATGTTAATTCAAAATTGAGCCATAAGCTTCTCATATCTAAGTTAACACTGCCAACCAGACAATATTGTTGGTCAATCACGACCGACTTAGTATGCAGTAACCCCGCATCAAACTCATAAATTTTTACCCCGGCTTCCATGAGTTCACTAAAGTAGGATTTAGACGCCCAACTCACTAACAAGGAATCGTTTTTCTTGGGGATGATCAGTTCAACCACCACACCACGTTGTGCGGTCATTTTAATCACTTGGATTAGAGTATCGCTCGGCACAAAATAAGGGGTTGTGATACGAACCGACTTTTTAGCTTGGTTAATGGCCAATGACAGCACTTGCTGAATTAGGTTTTCTGGCATCCCTGGCCCAGACGGGACAACTTGGATAGGATGCAATGCGCCGTTATTCTCAAGAGCGCAGACAGGGAAGGTAGGTAGCTCACGTATTCCCGTTTCCACTTCCCAATCCCAAGCATGAATGGCTGCCAATACATTGACGGTAGGGCCGGTCATTCTCACCATAATATCAATCCATTCACCCACGCCAGCATCTTTTTTAAAGAATTCAGGATCGACCATATTCATTGAGCCGGTATAGCCGACTTCGTCATCAATGGTAATGATTTTACGATGCAAGCGTAGATCTAAGCGACGGAAGAACATTCGAAATGCATTCACTTCCAAAGCTTGACGGATATCGATCCCAGCCTTGAGCATCAATTTATACCAATGGCTACGGAAAAATTTGGGACTTCCGGCTGAGTCGATCAAGATGCGTACGTTTACGCCTCGCTTGGCCGCTTGGATGAGTGCCGAGTTGATGGCATCAATTAATCCTCCATTTTGCCAAATATAAAACTCCATACGAATAGTATGCTGAGCATCTTCAATATCATGGATGATCGAACGTAAGATTTTATCGGGTGTGTCTTGTAGCGACAAACTATTACCGCAAAGTGCAGGAATAGCGGTGCGGTTAGTGCATAGATCATGGATCTGCGCCAATTGTAAATTAAGTAAATTCGGCTGGTGGGCTTGGCATTCGTGCAATTGAGTGAACCATTCACCATAAGGGGTAAACATATTTTTAGAGCGTTCAGCACGCGTGCGACCTAAATTCAGTTCACCGAATAAAAGGTAAAATAACACGCCCACAAAAGGAATGATGTAAATGATCATTAACCAAGCAAGCGACACACTTACCGCGCGGCGTTTGAATACGACACGGATAGTGACAATCGCGACTAATAGCCAGTAACTAATTACGCCAGCTAACGCTAAGATTTGATAAAACTTTTCCATCTATTCCTTTGACACCACTGCTTAATAGAGCCCGATACTATCACTGTTTGATGTGAAGTTTGCATCTTAATCTGCCGGGGGCAATTATAGAAGATATGACCTCTTGAAGTTGCTTACTTGGTCAAAAGAAAGGATGAAATCATCTTTAAATTTCATTTAGCTATTTCTTCTATAAAACCGCCTTAAAAAATTAATTATTCACTGGTTATTTCACTGGCCTATCTGTTTTTAACTCACTTTGCAGTGAAAATTTGAGTTTTATTCTAATTTTTCTTTCAACTGATTCTATAAGCTGCTTTAATTGCAACCCCTTTTGATAAATTAAAACTTTATAGGTGTACGTATTTTTTTACATATACGTAAATCTTTTTGTAATGGAAAATAAAATGGCAGCAGGATCACGGGCACAATTTAGCTCTCGACTTGGATTTATTATGGCAGCGGCGGGTTCCGCTGTGGGTTTAGGTAATGTATGGGGGTTTCCAACACAAGCCGCCAGTAATGGTGGGGCAGTTTTTTTACTGGTTTATTTGTTTATGGTGGTGGTTCTAGCGCTCCCTATGTTGATTGCTGAATTGACGATAGGGCGTTATGGTCAAGCCAACCCGTTGCGCTCCGTAACTCGTATTTGGCCTAAGCAAAGTCGCCTTCCTGTTGGTTTTGGAGTTTTGGGTTTATTAACGGCTTTAATGATATTGAGCTTTTACTCTATTTTAGCTGGCTGGTTAGTCGGTTATTTAGTGAGCCCTATTTTAGAGTTGTTAGGCATGTCAGCGACCGCACATTGGTTAGAGCAGTTTAGTACTGAGCGTAACCTATTGTTAGCCTTTCTCTTTATTGCGATAACGATGAAAGTGGTGATGGGAGGAGTAACCGCCGGAATAGAGCGTTGGTCATCACGATTGATGCCGATTTTAGTGGCATTATTTGTCGTCATGATTGGTTATATTTTGACGCAAGATGGCGCAATGGAAGGGTTAAAAATGTATCTTGTACCTGACTTGTCGCATTTTAATGCTGATTTAATCGTCGGTGCAATGGGGCAAGCTTTTTTCTCATTATCGCTTGGGGTAACGGTGATGATCGTATATGGCTCGTACTTACCTAAACATGTCAACATTCCTAAAACAGCCGCTCAAGTTGCAATGATCGATACTGGGATTGCATTCGGAGCCGGCTTACTTATTTTACCAGCGATGTTTGTTGCACAAAAAAATGGTGTTTCCATTTACAGTGAGACTGGGCAGTTGCTTAATTCCGATACGCTGGTCTTTACGGTATTACCTGCAATGTTCGATACTATGGGCAGCATTGGTATTGTAGTCAGTATTTTATTTTTCGCTTTGATGCTAATTGCCGCATTAACCTCATCGATCTCAATGTTAGAAGTTCCAGTGTCTTGCTCGATTGAAGAGTTAGGACTGTCGCGTAATAAAGCCGTTTGGTGGATAGGTGGGCTAGCTTTAGTGATGGCCGCCGCCATTGTGTATCATTTTGAGACATTATTTGGCTTAGTGATCACTATTTCAACGGTGTATTTACAGCCATTACTCGGTTTAGTATGGGCAATCTGTGCTGGCTGGGTTTGGAGTCGCGCGAAATTATTAGAAGAGTTACAACAAGGTCATCCTGAGATTGAAAACAGCCTATTTTGGCGTTGCTGGCCAAACTATTTACGCTATGTTTGTCCAATTTTAATGGCGATGGTGTTCTGGGTGACTATTTAAACATGAAACAGTGACGATAAAGCGTTAAGAATCAAGTGCCCTGAAGTGAACCCCATAAAGTTGGTCATTTCTGTTATGCGGCTTCTAAGGCCTGATTTCGGTATTCTACCGGAGTCAGGTTTTTTTGTTTTGCCTTCATCTGTTTGATATTGGAGTTTTTAAATAACATTTAAAAAATCACCTGATTTTTAATACAAACATAGTACTTTTCTTATTTATATATTTGCTACTTTGGATTGCTCGTATTCATGTTATTTATAATAGGTGCAAGGAAGTATCGTGTTCCACTTATTCCTCTGGTTCATTTTAGGGTTTTATGTCGTTTGTGTGTGCCGTGTGTATGCATCACCAATTGTTAACCCATCTATTCAAGATGAATTACAACAACAACAGGCGGAACGTTTAAAGCAAATTGAGCAATCTCAGAAGCAGCTACAAAACCTCACGCCATTGCCTCAAATACCCGGTACCTCTCCGATCACAGAAGATGGGCAATGTTTTGATATAAGGGAAATTACTTTTCAAGGCAATGAGGTTATCTCTTCTGAAACACTTCATCAAAAAGTGGCGCACTATAAAGGTCAATGCTTAGGCTTATCGGGCATTAATCGCATTTTACATGACATCAGTAATTTTTATATTCAAAAAGGCTATGTCACCTCAAGGGCATTACTGATCCCGCAAGATTTGTCTCAGGGCACATTAGTGATCCAAATCTTGGAAGGTAAACTAGAAAATATATTACTCAACCATCAGCCTCATTGGTTTGGTAGTGCTTTTCCTTATGCGCAAAATCGAATTTTAAACTTAAGAGATATTGAGCAAGGGTTAGATCAAATCAACCGACTTGCTCGATATAACGCCACCATTGAATTACTGCCCGGCACCCAACCGGGATACACCATTTTAAACATCAAAACCGTTGATCAAGGTTGGCTAAGTGGATCATTGGGTTTTAACAACGGTGGACAGAAAAATACCGGTGAAACCCAGCTTTCTACTAATGCCTCGTTAGATGATATTTTCGGTCTTCTGGATAATTGGTCTATTTCAGGCAGCAAAAGCAGCGAATTCTCCAGCTATTACGACTCACAAAATGCGCGTTTAGCCGTGTCTATACCCAATGGCTACCGCACTTTTTCTTATTCCTATTCTTACAGCGATTATTTAAACACGATATCGAGTAATAACTTTAGCTTTGAGTCGACAGGCAATACCAGCACTCATGATGCGGCGCTTGATTGGATGCTGTTTCGTGATGATAAGCAAAAAATCGCGCAAAATGTTCCGGCATCGGAAGGCGGTAATGCTGTTGAAAATACAATTGGTAGTTTATTTAATGAGTTAAGTTATATCACAGGAGGCCTCACACCTAGCGATGCAACAGATGGGGGGATAATCGCTCAGCTTCCTGTGTTGTTGGGTGGTGACGATATTGTAAATAAAGTGCTTCAGGTTGGTACTAAGGATGCGCTGAAAAATAAAAACATGGATGATTATGTTGCTATTGAGGAAAGCAGTTATTACTTAGAAGCATCAGAGCAGACTCAAAATGAATTAAAAGGTAAAGGCCTGTATATCAGTAAAGCTCCGATAATAGTTCAAGAAGGTACGGCAACTTTTCAAAATGGTACCAATGGTATGATGAATAGTGAAGCCGATGCGATTAAAAATGTAATGAGCCAAACGCATAATTATGGCTTAAATGATATCAACGTATTATTTAACCTTAATTACAACCCGACACATGGATTTATAGCGGATGGGTTAGAATCTGGCGTCGATAAATTAGGCTTAACCACAGGAATTGCCAAACAAACCGGTGAGTTTATTCGTGATACCACCACCGCTCGAGGCAAAGAAGGTTCAAACTTTGCCAATCACTCACAAGGAAACTTATTAACACTGCAAGGCTTAGGTTATATCAATAATAAAGGCACTTACGATCAAGGTGGTTTTCAAGATACTAAGTACTTTGGAGGTAACATTCCAACAGTTGCTGGCTTTGGCTCACCAGTAAATACAGAAACAATGGATACTCGTGTAAAAAAAGAAGTTGAATTTGAATTTAAAGGTAATGTGACCAATGCAGGCGATTTTGTTGGGGAAGTATTAGGTAACAATGTCGGGGTGAATAAAGTTCGAGAACAGGGCGTGTTCGAAAATATATTTAGTCTTGATACCTATAAAAACTTAGGTTTACTTTTTACCGAAGGATCCCCTCATAGCAGTTACCGCTGTAGTGATAACCCTAACGCCGTGTGTGGAGCAAGACCATAATGAGGTTTTTCATGAATAAAATATTCATACTTGTCATCACCGCTTTTTTATTGGGTTGTGGTTCATCCGTTAAAATTATTAACCTAACGGATACAAATTTGCAGGTATTAGAGAATCCTTATGTGGTGTTAGATACACCAACGCCACGATTAAATTGGAGATTGTATAACGATACCGAATGGAGGTTGGCACATCAAGGTACTAAATCTGAAAACCCGCTAAGTCAATCTTTGTATTTAAGTCATAAAGATCCGCAAATAGGCGGTTTTAATGTCAGGACTGCCAATGTCGATGGTAAGATTTATGGTAAATTAGAATATAAAAATCTTAAAGGATTTCCTGACCAATTTGTTGAAGATGGCAAGAAAATAATTGATGGTTTTGGTGAGAAGAACATTAGTTATTACCTTGTTTCAAAGGTGTATGTAGATGGCATTCGTTGCGATTTCAGTCGAAGACTTCAAGGGTTTGGTGGCAGTTATGCTCCTTTTGGTTCTTTTGATACCTATATCATGTGTGACTATGCATTAATCGGCCAGCCAAATAACCAATATCGTGATTTTTCTTTTAGATATTCAATTTCTACCACGGCAAAAGATACCCCAGAAGCTGCGGCTCAGCGACGTCAGCTTGCAGATGAAACGGCACTGCGCATGATAAATAGTGTTCACTTAAAAAATGTTGATATTGAGCGAATGAAAGCACTTGGTTTATATGATGCAAGTCAAAAATTCAGTTTAGATCCACAAGAAGCGGTGATATGGGAAGAGGGTGTAGGGGTGTCCATAAGAGATAAAGGTGTTGATAGATTATATGTTCCTTATGAAACCATTATAAAAGAAAGACAAGCACGCAAAGATGCGGCAATAGAAGTGTGGGATAGAAAAGAAAAAGCTCGCAAAGAAGCAGTAATGAAAGACTTGGGTGAACAATAAAAAGTGATATTAAAAGTATATTAACTAGTGGTAGTTACACAGAATCTGTTACTGCCACCCAAGTCGCGATCAGATCGTTTGTCGAGAACTATCAATCGCAAGGACTTGGGCATGATTAATTTAGAAGCTATTTACACTGATGTCGATGATTTTTGTTTACTCTTTAATTCCTTAATGGGAAGCCCACTTAATTGAATCAGGGCTTAAGCAACGAAGAAGGCCTTCTAAATTAAGCGAAAGCGAAGTGATGACGATTGTCATCGCTTTTCATCAGTCTGGATACCGTGATTTCAAAACTTTCTATGTAAATTATATCAAGATATGTTCAGCGTTGGTCTTTTATTGATGCTTGCTATTGGGTTTTATCGCTATATAACCTAACGGTACTTCTGATTTTACTTTCTTTCCAGAGCGCCTCATTATTCATCTTGATACACGATTGGTAAAATATTTTTTTGAGCTAGTTCAACAATTTATATTTTTGAGCTTACAAGTGTTTCGCTTTTTATTCTGAGTAGGATACTATGCGCCAAATTGAAGCACTGTGTACGCTTAACTGGAAAATATTATGTCCCTTGATGCTTTTCATCTTTTGCATTTATTAAATACTCAAGCAATGCAACGTTCTAATGATGTTGCCTTGGAAGGGTTTGAAACCCCAGCGCCATGGCATTCCGTGACTTGGAGCCAATTACAGCAGCAGACAAATACGCTTGCGAAATTTTTAATTGAACACAATCTTGGCGTGCAAGATAAGTGTGCGATTCTTTCTCAAAATTGCCCACAATGGACGTGCGCCGATATCGCCATTTTAAAAGCGCGCGCGGTTGTGGTACCGATCTACCCAACGAGTACCAAAGAACAAGCCGAATTCATATTAAATGACGCACAAGTGTCCGTGCTGTTTGTGGATTCTAACGAACAATACCAAATGGCGTGTCAGTTGCTGCAGCACGTACCTTCCATTCAAACCATAGTGGTGTTTGATTCGTCTGTGACGCTGTTGGAGGATTCACAACATTATCATTTTGATGAGGTGTTAAAAGGCCAGTTTACAATGAGCCTGCATACACAAACTGAATGTGACCAACGTATTGAGCAGGCTAATTTGGATGATTTGGTGACCTTAATTTATACCTCTGGCACGACAGGTGATCCTAAAGGTGTCATGTTGGATTATCGTAATTTTGCCTCAACCATTGCTCAACATGATCAAGTCATTGATTTTGGAAAAGATGATGTGTCTTTGGCATTTTTACCGTTAAGCCATGTATTTGAGCGTAGTTGGACATTTTATGTGCTTTGTCGTGGGGGTAAAAATGTGTATTTGCGAGACACCGATCGTGTGAAGCAAGCCATTACTGCGGTGAAGCCTCATGCATTATGTGTTGTGCCTCGCTTCCTTGAAAAAGTCTATAGTGCGATTCAAGACCGTGTCAATCGTGACAGCAAAGCGAAACAAGCGATTTTCCAATGGGCTTTATCGGTTGGTAAACAGCAATTTGAGTGCCAACAATCCAAACGAGCTCCTTCAACGTGGTTGTCTTGGCAATACCATATTGCAAACAAATTGGTCTTTTCTAAATTGCAGTCAGCATTAGGTGGTCGTCTTAAATTTATGCCTTGTGGTGGTGCCGCTTTGGATGGCAAAGTCGCAGGATTTTTTCACGCGATAAATGTGCCTATCTTGTGTGGCTACGGCATGACAGAAACCACTGCAACAGTAACTTGTAATACGATCGGAAACCGCGTCACTGGCTCTAATGGTCAAACCTTGCCGAATACTGAAATTAAATTGGGCAAAGATAATGAAATTTTGATCCGTGGTGCGACAGTGATGCGTGGTTATTATAATCGCCCAGAGGAAACACAAGCGAATTTTGAAGATGGTTGGTTGAAAACCGGGGATGCAGGGCAGTTTGATGAGCAAGGTAATCTGTATATTACCGACCGTATCAAAGAGTTAATGAAAACCTCCAATGGTAAATACATTGCACCGCAACGAGTGGAAGGTAAGGTGGGATGTTGCCCGTTCATTGAACAAGTGGCGATTGTGGCAGATGCAAGAAATTATGTGACGGCTCTGATTGTGCCTGCGTTTGAAATGTTAGAGCAATGGGCAAAAGAAAAAGGGATCCAAGTTGAATCACCACTAGAATTGTTGCGTCATTCTCACGTTGTTGAGCATTTCGAACAAAGACTGAAAGAGTTACAAATAGAATTAGCCAGTTTTGAGCAGATCAAAAAATTCACGCTTTTACCCGCGGCTTTTTCGATTGAAGCTGGCTTAATTACACCAACCTTAAAGTTACGTCGTAAGAATATTTATCAGATGTATGATAAAGAAATTCAAGCGATGTACGGTGCTTAATTTTAATTCTATAAAAAATCAGTAAGTTAATTAAAGGGGAGATGAAAATGTTCATTTCCCCTTTTAAAATTGTTTGCGTTGAAAATAAAGAGTGTGTTATTTTCCGCCACAATCTCAAGGTCAACTTAAATGATTAAGTTGGTTTTTGCCTTAGGGGGATACGCGTAAGGACATTCAGGCTGATTGTGCCATTACGTATGAGTAGGTACTGCTAACACCAAGTTATCAGTAGACGGGAATCGATGCGAACTAACGCATTGTAATAGGAAGCCCAACATTGAACACATTAACTCAGATTTTAAAAATCAGCTTTACACATCTTCAGCGCTCGATCGTCACTTTTTTACGCACGATGACGCTATCTCATTTATCGAACCTTACGAGTTACGTGAGTGCTCCGTTAAGTCGTCGTACTTCCAGTATTACAGAACCCTGAGTTCTACATTTAGACACTTTGCAATGATTTGCCTTTGGTTTTGACTGTCTTAAGTTAAAACCTAAGGGCGCTATGTCATGTCTTCAATTTGAATCATTGAGGTTTAATTGAAGTTGGTTTGGCTGATTACTAGCCAGTATTCCCTGTATATCGTTTAAAGGGTTGATTTAATGACCACAGCTTTTGATTTTGAGTTAAACCAAGCTCAAACACCATTTACCACCAATATTCCTTATGTTGAGGGTGTGTATGATCTTACTCTTGACCAAGTCTTGCTTGATCAAGAACAACACGAATCTGCCGTTCGCTCTTATCCACGTCGCTTACCGATTGCGATCAAACGTGCATATGGTGCTCTAGTTGAAGATACTCGTGGCCAGTTATTTTTAGATTGTTTAGCTGGGGCAGGCACCCTAGTTCTTGGTTATAACCACCCAGAAATTAACCAAGCACTGAAAGAGCAGCTTGATAGTGGTTTGCCATATCAAACACTAGATATCACCACGCCAGCAAAAGACCGCTTTATTAAGCAAGTAAAATCGTTTTTACCTGCTGATTTTGCGAAAAACTCGGTGATCCAATTCTGTGGCCCTTCTGGCGCAGATGCGGTAGAAGCCGCAATCAAGCTCGCTAAGCAAACCACTGGCCGTAATACCATGATCGCTTTTCGTGGTGCGTACCATGGCATGACCAATGGCACTATGGGCATGATGGGTAACCTAGGTACTAAAGCGCGTCGCACAGGGCTAATGTCAGATGTGCATTTCATGCCATTCCCATATAGCTTACGTTGCCCATTTGGTATTGGTGGTGAAGAGGGCGCTCGTCAAAATATTCGCTATATCGAACGTATGCTAAACGACGATGAAAGTGGTATTCAAAAACCGGCGGCGATCATTGTTGAACCGGTTCAAGGTGAAGGCGGTGTGATCCCCGCACCTGCATTGTGGCTACGTGAATTACGTCGTATTACGACAGAGCACGGCATCTTATTAATTTTTGATGAGATCCAATGTGGCGTCGGTAAAACTGGTTTTAACTTTGCCTTTGAAGAGTCCGGTATTTCACCAGATATCCTTTGCTTATCTAAAGCGATTGGTGGTGGATTGCCTATGTCGATTTTGGTCTTCAACAAAGACATCGATACTTGGAATCCAGGTGAGCACACTGGCACTTTCCGTGGTAACCAATTGGCGATGGTGTCTGGTGCCAAAGCATTAGAAATCATTCAACGTGATAACTTGGTTGAACACGCTAAAGTGGCCGGCCAATACTTACGTGAAGGCTTAGAGCAACTACAAAAAGAAGTTGGTTGCATTGCCGAAGTTCGTGGTAAGGGCTTAATGCTTGGTTTGGAAATCGTTCAACCGAATGGTGAATTGAATAAATTTGGTGAGCCAGCGTCGGCTTCAGCACTAACACTAAAAATTCAACGCGCAGCATTAGAGCGTGGTTTGATGATTGAAAAAGGTGGCCGTGACGGTTCAGTATTACGTTTCTTACCGCCGGTTATTATTAGCTTTGAACAGCTTGATTTTGCATTAAAAACACTGAAAGCGGCGATCATTGCGGCAGGCGGTGGTATCGACCCTGAGAAGCAAAAAGCAGAGCAACAATCAATTGAGCAAAAAGGATGGCAGCAGCACTTTATTCAAACTGGCGCGAAAGGTGCAGACAGTTTTGAAAAGGCGATGAACCAAACTACTCAAGCGATGAAAGCGGTATTTGAAGCGGTAGATAAACCGTATTCAGGTATGGATCCACAGCTTCTAAAGGCACAAATTGAAGCGGTGAACTTAGATTCAAGCAACAGCGATTTACAACAAGTGATTAATAGCACGACCAACTTGGTAGCGAAGAACTCGATTTTTGTTCAGCACCCAAATTGTATTGCGCATTTACACACGCCACCGCTGGTGCCAGCGATTGCCGCTGAAGCTATGATTGCGTCTTTGAACCAGTCAATGGATTCATGGGATCAAGCCTCTGCGGCGACGTATGTTGAGCAACGTGTAGTCGATTGGCTATGTGAGCGTTACAACATGGGTGATAACGCAGATGGCGTGTTTACTAGTGGTGGCACGCAAAGTAATCAAATGGGCTTATTGTTGGCGCGTGATTGGATTGCCGATAAGTTGAGCCAGCACTCGATTCAAAAACTAGGCTTGCCTGATTATGCAGACAAACTTCGTATTGTGTGTTCGAAAAAATCCCACTTTACGGTGCAAAAAACCGCCTCGTTAATGGGCTTAGGTGAAGCTGCCGTGGTGTGTGTTGATACGCATAACGACGGCACAATCAACACGGATGCGATGGCTGATACTTTGAATCAACTGAAAGCAGAAGGCTTAATTCCGTTTGCGATGGTTGGCACAGCAGGTACTACCGATCATGGCGCAATTGATGATTTGAATACGCTGGCTGATTTAGCACTAGCGCATGATATTTGGTTCCATGTTGATGGTGCTTACGGTGGCGCGCTGATCTTAAGTCGCCATAAAAATCGCTTAGCGGGTATTGAGCGAGCTCAGTCAATCAGTGTGGATTTCCATAAGTTGTTCTATCAACCAATCAGCTGTGGCGCGGTATTGGTGAAAGATAAAGCGAACTTTAAGTACTTACTGCATCATGCTGATTACTTAAACCGTGAAACCGATGAGCTACCAAACCTAGTGGATAAATCAATAGCGACAACCCGTCGTTTTGATGCACTAAAAGTGTTCATGACCATGCAAAGTGTCGGCACTAAGGCGTTGGGCGAAATGTATGATCACTTGATTGAACAAACGCACGAAGTGGCACAAATGGTCGCTAATGACGCAGCGTTTGAACTATTGGCTCCACCAGCCTTGTCTACGGTATTGATGCGTTACAGCAACCCGAACTTATCAGAACAAGCGCTTGATGAGTTAAACCGTCAAATTCGCATTGAAGCATTGGTTCGTGGTGTTGCGGTACTGGGCGAAACCACCGTGGATGGCAAAGCGGCACTGAAGTTCACGATTTTGAATCCGTGCTTAGCGTTGAGTGATTTTGAAAAATTACTGAATGATGTAAACGAGTTAGCTCAAGTGTTAACGACAGAAATTTAATTTATTTATATGAACTAACACCCAAAGTAATTGGAGCTGTAGTGAGCGCAGTCAATAAAGTTACAGCTTCAAGTACGCAGGAATAACGAAGAAAGGAAGGTGACGATAAGATGTCTATTTTACAAATTGGCGCAGGTGGCGTTGGTTGGGTTGTTGCACATAAAGCGGCTCAAAACAATGATGTACTGGGTGATATTACGTTAGCGTCTCGCACTATTGCGAAATGTGAAAAAATCATCGAGTCGATCAAGGGTAAAAATAACCTTAAAGATCCATCAAAGAAATTAGAAGCACGATTTGTAGATGCTGACGATGTTGCCTCTCTTGTGGCATTGATTAACGAAGTCAAACCAGACTTAGTCATTAATGCCGGTCCTCCTTGGGTTAACGTGACCATTATGGAAGCGTGTTACCAAGCGAAAGTGTCTTACCTTGATACATCGGTTGCTGTGGATTTATGTAGCGAAGGTCAGCAAGTGCCGGAAGCGTACGATCCACAATGGGCATTTCGCGAAAAATTTGCCCAAGCAGGTATCACAGGTATTTTAGGTGCGGGTTTTGATCCGGGCGTAGTTAGCGTATTTGCCGCTTATGCCGTAAAACATCTTTTTGATGAAATCGACACCATTGATGTGATGGATGTGAATGCCGGTGATCACGGTAAGAAGTTTGCAACTAACTTCGACCCAGAAACCAACATGCTTGAAATCCAAGGCGATTCTTTCTACTGGGAAGAGGGTAGTTGGAAGCAAGTGCCTTGTCATACTCGTATGCTTGAGTTCGATTTTCCCAACTGTGGCAGCCACAAAGTTTACTCAATGGCGCATGATGAAGTTCGTTCAATGCAAGAGTTCATTCCGGCAAAACGTATCGAATTCTGGATGGGCTTTGGCGACCGTTACCTAAACTACTTCAACTGCATGAAAGATATCGGCCTACTAAGCCCAGAACCAATCACGTTGCAAGATGGCACTGTGGTTGAGCCACTCAAAGTATTGAAAGCATTGCTACCAGATCCAACTTCTCTTGCTCCGGGTTACACAGGAAAAACCTGTATCGGTACTTGGGTTCAGGGTAAAAAAGGTGGCGAGCAGCGTAGTGTATTTATCTACAACAACGCCGATCACGAAGTGGCTTATCACGACGTTGAACACCAAGCGATTGCTTATACGACTGGTGTACCTGCAATCACCGCCGCTCTTCAGTACTTCAAAGGTAACTGGAATGAAGCTGGCGTGTTCAACATGGAACAACTTGACCCAGACGGCTTCCTAGAAACCATGCCAAGCATCGGTCTAGATTGGCATGTTCAAGAGCTAGAACCAGGTCAGCCGAAGATTAATATTTTGAAATAAGAGAAGGTTCCTAGTCCCTAGTTCCTAGAGGGCTGGTTCCTTTGAATGATAAGCAGTAATACTCAGTTCGTTACTGCTTATTTTATTATTTATATCTTTGCTCTTACCTAGGAACTAGGGACTAGCATCTAGAAACTGTGTGGAAATCTATGTCTAACAATCTTCCTACTCCTTATTTCATGATTGATGAATCAAAGTTGATCCGCAATCTTGAGATCGCCAAGCAGCTTAAAGAATTGAGCGGCGTAAAATTAGTCTTAGCGCTGAAGTGTTTTTCAACTTGGGGCGTGTTTAACATTATTAAACCTTACCTGGATGGCACCACAAGCAGTGGCCCGTATGAAGTAAAGTTAGGCTATGAAACTTTTGGTGGTCCTGATTCAGGTAAAGAAAATCACGCATACAGTGTCGGCTACAGCGAAAATGACGTAAAAGAAGTAGCGGATATCTGCGATAAGATGATCTTTAATTCTTTAAGTCAGCTAAAAGCCTATCGTCATTTGGTGGAAGGCAAAGCCTCGATTGGCATTCGTTTGAACCCGGGTGTGAGCCGTGCAGGGCAAGATTTAGCCGATCCCGCTCGTCAATTTTCACGTTTAGGTGTGCAAGAAGGGCAATTGTCGGCTGAAATTTTTGATGATCTTGATGGCGTGATGTTTCACATGAACTGCGAAAACAAATCAGCGGATGATTTTATCGCTTTACTTGAGAGCATCTCTGAGCGTTTTGGCGCTTATCTAGATAAACTTGACTGGGTTAGCCTAGGCGGAGGCGTATTCTTTACTTGGCCGGGCTATCAAGTTGAAAAGCTTGCTCAAGCATTAAAACACTTTGCTGAAAAACATGGCGTGCAGCTTTACCTAGAGCCGGGTGAAGCCATCATTACTCAAACCACAGACCTTGTTGTTACCGTGGTAGATATTGTTGAAAATGGCATGAAAACCGCGATTGTCGATTCTGCTACCGAAGCGCACCGTCTAGATACCTTAATCTATAACGAACCAGCCTCGATTGGTGAAGCCTGTGAATATGGCGAACATGAATACGTGATCGGCTCTTGCTCATGTCTTGCGGGTGATCAATTCTGTGTGGCTAAGTTTGATAAACCTTTGGAAATTGGCCAACGCCTGCATATTTTAGATAGCGCAGGTTACACCATGGTGAAGTTAAACTGGTTTAACGGCCTGAAAATGCCGACGATTTACTGCCAACGTGCCAATGGTGAGATTCAAAAGCTGAATGAATTTGACTACCAAGATTTCAAACGTTCTCTGTCTCAATGGTCGGTGAGTTAGTTTGAATGGTGCATTGCTGGATAATAGACACTGTCGTTCAGTTCAATCACTTGGCATTGTAATAGACCACAACCAAGGTCGTCCTGCAATATTCGCTGAGTAAATCGGATGCCGTGAAAAGAAAAACGAGCGGCATTTTTATTTCTCAGATGTTAGGCTCAATAGCAAGTTAACTTATTGATGCGTCATAAGGAAAAGAGATGAAATTATTTTATCAAGGCAAGGTAGTGCCACATGGTGAACAACGTGCCCAACAATTAAAAAGCTATTTACAAACGAATCAAGGTGACTGGCAGCATCAATTGGTGCCAAACCTTGTATATATTGACCCTAGAGCCTTGAATGAGAGCGGCATTGATATTCAAGCTGTCAATTATATTGGTGAAAAGCGTTATTCGTTAACTTATCAATATGATTGGTTTGTGTTCAGTGGTTGTACCGATACAGATTTAAAAGGCACAGATACCAATAAAGTCACCTTTGAATTATTTGATAATGGTGAGCTGGTGTTTGATGTTACTGCCTTAGGACATTAAAAAATTGGCTGATGGCATGGCCTTAATCATCCAAGTGTTGAGGTTAAAGCCACGTTATTTTTTAGAGCAAAGATTTATTGCTTCAATGTGGCGCTTAAATCAATGACTTGGATACCCTGAGTGATCGCTTCTAGCTCTGCGATAATATCTTTAATATTGGTCTGTTCTGGAAGGGTAATACGAAATTGAGAAGTAAACAGGTTCGTATTGATCCCTTGTCTTCCTGCTAAAAATAAACGTTGAGTTTCAATGCTTAAAATATTGGCTCTTTCACGTTCTAAAATATGGCTGATTTCTTGAATGATCCCACTGCGTTCTTGGCTATCTAAGCGAAGTTGATAAATGTCATCTTCGGCATGTTTGTTGGCTTGCGATTGAGCAAATTGACAAGTTAACCCTTCAGCTTGATTAAAAGCACTTTGAATAATTTCGACCTTGGTTTCAGGGCAGGCGATCTTAATTAGACCTGCGAGCTGATCATCGAGATAATTAATTTTGCTAGTGATCCAACTACCATTATTTTCATGTGTGACCTTTGCTAACTGTTGGATCGTTTTCGGGCTTGCTTGACCAGAAATATTGGCAATAAAGAGTGTTTGATTTGTCATATTTCCCTCACCAGTTTCATGCAATGCTGTGGTTATTTTAGTACACAGAGTGAGGTTTGTTGAAAGAATAGAGTACTAAAATACCAATACTTATGTTTCAATCATGATAGAAAAAACAATAAAGAATAAGGATGAGAAATGGTCAAAGTATCAATGCTCAGCACTGGCGAAGAAGTGTTGCATGGCGATATTATCGATACGAATGCATCGTGGTTATCGGAACTGTTTTTTGAGCAAGGATTTGCTTTGCATTATCGTTCAACCGTGGGCGATCAGCTAGAAGAACTCAAACAAGAAATTATCGCTTTGAGCCTGAAAAGTGACATTGTGATTGTCAATGGAGGCTTAGGCCCCACCAGTGATGATTTGAGCGCATTGGCGGCGGCACAAGCAGTAGGAAAAGAGCTGGTATTAAACCAACAATGGGTTGACGTGATGACGGCTTACTTTGCGCGTATTGGTCGTCCGATGGCCGCCAGTAATGAAAAGCAAGCCATGTTGCCACAAGACGCAGAAATGATTCATAACCCAGTGGGAACGGCCTGTGGTTTTAGTATTGAGTTGAATGATGCCGTGGTCTTCTTTACTCCAGGGGTGCCTTTTGAATTTAAACGTATGGTGGTGGACGAAATTCTACCAAGGATGAAACAACGTTATCCCGAAGTCGACCGTCTTGAATGCAATAAAATTTATACTTTTGGCTTGGGTGAATCGGGTATTGCGGATTTGCTTAAAGATATTGAGTTACCGGTAGGTTTTAGTCTCGGCTATCGCTCGTATATGCCTTTTATTGAAGTGAAAGTCTTTAGCCGCTATCAAGATTCGAATATTGGTTCAGTGATTGAGCTTATTAGTGAACGATTAGCGAACTTTGTTTTAGGAGTCAATAAAGGCTTACCTAAAGTCGTGGCTGAGCTATTGGAAAGCAATGATTGGCAATTGTCTGTAATTGAACAAGCAACAGGCGGAGAAATTGCAAGATCCTTGTCATTAGAGCCGTTAGCGGCGGAATTTTTTGTTCAAAGCATTGTAGATAATCAAGCGCCTCTCATTACCGAGCTACAAGATTCTATGTTCTTGGTGGAAGAATATCGTCAAGAAAGTGGAGCGGATATGGTTCTTGGCAATTATAAAATGGATGATGGAACTTTTGCGTTGATCGTTTTAGATGCTCAAGGTTATTTTGCCCAGCAGATTTCATTTAAGCGAGATTATCCTCTAAAAGCACAACAATCATTAATTGCGACGATTGGCCTAGATATGTTGCGTCGTTATGTACAAAAAGAAGACTGTTTACCGCCGATTGGTCACTTTGAGCGTGTCGCTTATTCTCAGGCTTAATGGATAATTAAAAGATATAATTGATTAAAAAATATGCGCTTGCATTATCATTGCATGACAAATGTGAGTGAGAGCTTTATCATCACTGTAAATTCACCAAACGAGACGTTTACATGAAATTAACAGCGTTATTTTCTTCTCTTTCCATTTTGCTGATTTCAACCTCTTCTTTTGCTGCTGATGAAGTTTCTGCCTCTGATGACGGTAATTTAACGGGTGGTGCAAAACTGGGTTTTCTTTATTCTAATGCATCAAGCACATCGACTTCTTTAAATACCAGTGGTTGGTTGAAGTACGAAAAAGCACGATGGACGAATGATTTTTCTGCCAGCAGCTATTACACCAAAACCTCTGATGCAGAAGATGATGGAACCAATAAATACGATTTAGGCTACAAACTGTCTTATCAAATCGCTGAGAAGTATCAAGCTTATATTGATAACCAATATGAACATGATCAATACGAAACTTACCGTGAGGTCTACTCAGTGACTGCGGGTATTGAAAGAGCGCTGGTTGATACTGAAGCGACAAAAGTGAATATTGGTGGTGGTCCAGGTTATCGTCGTAGTGAGCGTCAAATGGATGATGTTGATCACCCAGGTCAAGTGACTGAAGATGTTACTGCGAATGCGTTTTTAAATGCTAAAACCAAAGTGACAGATACCTTAGCCATTGGTGGTGATGCTGAAGTGAATTACGGTGAATCTAACACCAAATATACTTTAGGCGCGAATTTGAAAAACATTTTAGTTGGTGATGTAGCTTTAGTGTTGGATGCTCAATACATCTACAATACAGATGTAGCATCAGATAAAAGCAATGATGAAATCTATACCACAGTGAGCATTAGTTACGATTTCTAAAGTATCTAGGCTTAGGGTATAAGGTATCTAAGGTAAGTGATGCAATAATACCAATCACACTGAAAAAAAGCTGGTTAAGAACGTATTCTTAACCAGCTTTTTTTATGTCTTACGGTGTTTATATTTTAATTACTCACCCCAGTTGAGGGTAATTAACACACATTAAGCTCTTTTTTTCGAAGCTTGATAACGAACTTTGCTGAGCACTAAGTCAGATTTTGCTTTGCAAATACAAGGCAAAATCTCTCTCGGCTGAGTGAAAGCTAAAGCAAAACCAACGTATTCAATATCACCTGCCTCTAATTCACATTTACAAGCGCCACAATGGCCATCACGACACATAAATTCAGGCTCAAGACCTGCATTCTCCATCGCTTCGAGCACCGTTTGGGTTGGAGCCGCTTTTACCTGTGTGAGTCCGTTGATTTGCAGTATTTTCATTACAGTTCGAAATCTCCAAAGTCATCAGAGCCTACTTCGTTGTCAATTTGACCGACTAAATAAGAGCTGATTTCTGCTTCTTGTGGAGCAACTTGAACGTTATCAGAAGATAACCAAGCATTAATCCATGGAATCGGATTGCTGGTGGCATTTGGATAAGCTGCCTCTAAACCTACCGCTTGCATGCGGATATTCGTAATATATTCAACGTATTGGCATAAAATATCTTTGTTTAAGCCAATCATTGAACCATCTTTGAATAAGTATTCAGCCCATTCTTTTTCTTGTTCTGCCGCTTCTTTAAATAAATCGAAGCACTCTTGTTTAGCTTCTTCCGCAATTTGCATGAAACTAAAATCATCTTGACCATTACGTAGAATGTTCAACATGTGTTGGGTTCCAGTCAGATGCAAAGCTTCATCACGAGCAATTAGCTTGATAATTTTTGCATTACCTTCCATCAGTTCACGTTCTGCAAATGCAAAAGAGCAAGCAAAACTCACGTAAAAGCGAATCGCTTCTAGAGCATTGACTGACATTAAGCAGAGGTAAAGTTGCTTTTTCAAGTCATGAAGTTTGACTTCAACCGCTTGACCATTGATGGTGTGCTTACCTTCACCTAGACGGTGGTAATCATTGGTCATACGAATTAATTCATCATAATAATGAGCAATATCACGCGCACGTTTTACAATAAATTCATTTTCTACGATGTCATCAAACACGACGCCCGGATCATTGACAATATTACGAATGATGTGAGTGTATGAACGAGAGTGAATGGTTTCAGAAAAAGACCAGGTTTCAATCCAAGTTTCTAGCTCAGGTAAAGAGACTAGCGGAAGTAAGGCCACATTAGGGCTACGACCTTGGATAGAATCGAGTAGGGTCTGGTATTTTAAGTTACTGATGAAAATGTGTTTTTCATGATCAGGTAACTTGTTGTAATCAATTCGATCGCTTGATACATCGACTTCTTCTGGACGCCAGAAAAACGAGAGTTGTTTTTCGATCAGTTTTTCGAAAATCTCAAACTTCTGTTGGTCGTAACGAGCTACGTTAACGGACTGACCAAAGAACATCGGTTCCTTTAATTGATCATTTCTTTTTTGATTAAAAATTGTATAAGCCATGATTACCTCATTAATGGATGACGTATCCTGTCCTCCATTATTCACAGTGAAAAAAGGGTCACTGTTACGTTGTTAATTAGAATGCGATTTACACAAGAAGCCTGCCGACGGGGCAGGCTTGAATTGTGGTGAATGATTAGATCTTACAAGCGCCGCCTGCACAATCATCATCTTGCTCAATAATTGCAGTAGTATCGCTTTGATCATCACTCGCACCATCACGAGTGTTATGGTAGTACAGCGTTTTCACCCCAAATTTGTAGGCCGTTAGTAAGTCTTTTAGTAACAGCTTCATTGGTACTTTACCGTTGGCATGTACACTCGGGTCGTAGTTGGTGTTCGCTGAAATCGATTGATCGATGAACTTCTGCATGATCCCCACTAGGTGTAAATAACCATCATTTGATGGAATACGCCATAGTAGCTCATATTGATTTTTGAGTGCTTGGTATTCTGGCACTACTTGCTTCAAGATCCCATCTTTCGATGCTTTTACTGAAACAAAACCGCGAGGTGGTTCAATACCGTTAGTCGCATTTGAGATCTGAGAAGAGGTTTCAGATGGCATTAATGCGGTTAACGTTGAGTTACGAAGACCATGAGTAGTGATTTCAGTGCGTAACGCTTCCCAGTCCAAATGCAGAGGTTCATTACAAATCGCATCCAAATCTTTTTTGTAAGAATCGATTGGTAAAATACCTTTAGCATAAGTTGTTTCATTAAAGGCCGGACAAGCGCCTTTTTCTTTGGCTAACTCAACCGAAGCTTTTAGCAAGTAGTATTGCATGGCTTCGAAAGTACGGTGAGTCAGGCCATTCGCGCTACCATCAGAATACTTTACGCCGTTTTTGGCTAAGTAGTATGCATAGTTGATTACACCAACTCCTAAAGTTCGACGGTTCATTGTCGCCTTACGAGCGGCTGGAAGAGGGTAGTCTTGGTAATCTAATAGTGCATCAAGTGCACGTACTACAAGCTCTGATAATTCTTCAAAATCATCTAAAGACTTAATTTCACCTAAGTTGAATGCCGACAAGGTACACAAGGCAATTTCGCCTTCTTCATCGTCTACATTACGTAGTGGTTTTGTTGGTAGTGCAATCTCAAGACATAAGTTAGATTGACGTACTGGCGCAACGCTTGGGTCAAATGGGCTGTGCGTATTACAGTGGTCAACGTTTTGAATGTAGATACGACCTGTTGAGGCGCGCTCTTGCATTAATAAGGAGAACAGCTCAACGGCTTTAATGGTTTCACGCTTGATGGTTTCATCGGCTTCGTATTTGACATACAGCTCTTCAAACTTCGCTTGATCTTCAAAGAATGCATCATACAACCCAGGGACATCAGAAGGCGAGAATAAGCTAATATTTGCACCCTTAATAAGGCGAGCGTACATAAGTTTATTTAATTGCACACCATAGTCCATGTGACGGACACGGTTCTCTTCAACACCACGGTTGTTTTTCAGAACTAAGAGCGATTGAACTTCACGGTGCCAAATTGGATAGAAAACAGTCGCTGCGCCGCCACGAACCCCACCTTGAGAACAACATTTCACCGCGGTTTGGAAGTATTTGTAGAATGGAATACAGCCAGTATGGAAAGCTTCACCATTGCGGATTTCAGAACCAAGGGCACGAATACGTCCAGCGTTAATCCCGATACCTGCACGTTGTGACACGTAACGAACAATAGAGCTTGCAGTCGCATTGATAGAATCTAGGCTATCACCACATTCAATCAGAACACATGAACTAAACTGACGAGTAGGAGTACGTACACCTGCCATAATCGGCGTTGGTAAAGAGATTTTAAATGTCGATACCGCATCGTAAAAACGTTTAATGTAATCGAGGCGAGTCTCTTTTGGGTATTTGGCGAATAAGCAAGCCGCTACCAAAATATATAAAAACTGAGCACTTTCATAAATTTGTTTGGTTACGCGGTTTTGAACGAAGTATTTACCTTCTAGCTGCTTGACGGCTGCATACGAGAAGTTCATATCACGGTTGTGATCGATGAAGCCATCTAAAGCTGCAAATTCTTCACGCGTATAATCTTCAAGTAAATGCTTATCGTATTTACCCATATCAACTAATTTTGATACGTGATCAAACAATGTTGGCGGCTCAAATTCGCCATAAGCTTTTTTACGCAGGTGGAAAACAGCTAAACGTGCAGCGAGGTATTGATAGTCTGGACTTTGTTCTGAAATCAGGTCAGCAGCAGATTTAATGATGGTCTCATGGATATCTGAGGTGGTAATGCCATCATAAAATTGGATGTGAGCTTTTAATTCAACTTGAGAAACTGAAACGTTATGAAGACCTTCAGCTGCCCATGTGATCACTCGATGGATCTTTTCAAGATCGATTGACTCTTTTTTCCCGCTACGTTTTGTAACTGTCAGTTGTTCGTTCATTCGAAATGAGTTCCCTAAACTAGATAAATGTAAAGCTGCGCGATTATTTTTTATATTTTGGGCGTGCTTTGTGTGGCTTTCTCGTTCTACCTTGCTTTGAAGTAAAACACTATATATTGGGTTGTCTGTGAAGACGAGTTACAAGATAGTGCGAAAAGAGCAGAGTTTCAAGATTTGCCGTTTATTAAACTTGTGGATAATAGGGGGATAGAAATTTTTGTGTAAGTAGCTGCTAACCTACAGAATAAAGAGATACGTGCAATGGATTACAACGAAGATCTTTTAAGGTGATTTTGTACCCAGCAAAAAAAATTTTCCGCTTGATCTTTCAAAGAAAATGAGCACGAAAAATGGTGTGGAATTAATGAGCGAGTTAGCACAATTTTGAAAGAAATATCATGAAAAAAGCGCCCACATTTTGTGAACGCTTCTAAGGTTGAAAATGGTTCGCTTATAGCAAGTGTTGAGTGTGTACGATGTAATTTACGTCCACATTTTTGCCTAGAGAGTAAGTGTCCATTAGTGGGTTGTAGTGTAGCCCCGTAATCGCTTTTTCTTGTAATGGCGTGCTATCCACCATTTTTAATAGTTCAGATGGGCGAATGAATTTTTTATGGTCATGAGTACCTTTAGGCACAATATTCATGATGTGTTCTGCCCCGACGATAGCAAATAAATACGATTTAACATTGCGGTTAAGGGTAGAGAAGAACACATGACCACCGGGCTTAACTAAGCGAGCGCACGATTGGATCACTGACAGTGGGTCGGGTACGTGCTCAAGCATTTCCATACATGTGACAACATCATAACTCTGCGGGTTTTGTTGAGCATGCTCTTCAATGGTACTTTGAATGTAATTGAGTTTTACACCGGCTTCTAATGCATGCAAGCGAGCCACTTCAAGTGGTTCTTTTCCCATATCTAGGCCTGTGACGTGGGCACCTTCTCGGGCCATGCTTTCTGCTAGAATACCACCACCACAGCCAACATCTAATACGTGTTTATCAAATAAACCGTTGGCTTTATCTAAAACAAAATTTAAACGAAGAGGGTTGATCTGGTGTAATGGCTTGAATTCACCATTGAGGTCCCACCAACGAGACGCCATATCTTCGAATTTTTTAATTTCTGCAGGATCTACATTTTGTTGAGTCGTCATGTTCGTCATTCTGTTATTAATTCACTTTGCTAACTATATCAGCATCGTTAAAGATAAGCATCACTAAAGCGGGAGACTCTCATTTGAACTTTCATGGTCACACGTTATAAAGTGGTTGATAAAATGCATATTTTTGAATCTAGCTCAATTTTTCTTCAGTTAAAGCGTGAACTCGCTATCAAGTGAGCAAAACCACCATGAAATAGATGCCGGATTTATGATTTCTGTGTTATATTTTTAAACCTTGTGCGGATTGCTATTCGTAATGAAATAAGCGATCAAAAAGAATAGAGGGATAATGGCTCTATGAGCGATTTAGCTAAACAAATTACGCCAGTAAACATTGAAGATGAGCTGCGTGGCTCATATTTAGATTATGCGATGTCCGTCATCGTGGGTCGTGCACTACCAGATGTACGTGATGGCCTGAAACCTGTTCACCGCCGTGTTTTATTTGCGATGAATGTTCTTGGGAATGACTGGAACAAACCTTATAAAAAATCGGCTCGTGTGGTGGGTGACGTTATCGGTAAATACCACCCTCACGGTGATAGTGCGGTATACGATACCATCGTACGCATGGCTCAGCCTTTCTCACTTCGCTATATGTTGGTTGATGGTCAAGGTAACTTTGGTTCGATTGATGGTGACTCAGCCGCGGCAATGCGTTATACCGAAGTTCGCATGTCGAAGATGGCACATGAGCTACTCGCCGACCTTGATAAAGAAACCGTCGATTACGTTGACAACTATGATGGCACTGAAAAAATTCCCGCTGTCCTTCCTACCAAAATTCCAAATCTCTTAGTTAATGGTGCTTCTGGTATCGCTGTTGGTATGGCGACCAATATTCCACCTCATAACCTAGGTGAAGTTTTAGACGGTTGCTTGGCTTACATTGATAATGAAGATGTGACCATTGATGAATTAATGGAGCACATCCCAGGGCCAGATTTCCCAACGGCGGCCTTGATCAGTGGACGTAAAGGGATCATTGATGCTTATAAAACGGGACGCGGTAAAGTTTACATGCGTTCAAAAGCACACATTGATACTGATAAGAATGGTCGTGAAACCATTATCGTTACTGAAATTCCGTACCAAGTGAACAAAGCTCGTGTAATTGAAAAAATTGCCGAGTTAGTGAAAGAAAAGAAAGTCGAAGGCATTAGCGCACTACGTGACGAATCAGATAAAGACGGTATGCGTATCGTTATCGAATGTAAGCGTGATGCGGTGGGTGAAGTAGTTCTTAATAACCTTTATTCACAAACCCAATTACAAACCACCTTTGGTATCAACATGGTTGCGCTTGATAATGGCCAACCTAAGCTATTCAACTTAAAAGAAATGTTGAAATGCTTTGTCGATCACCGCCGTGAAGTGGTTACACGCCGTACGATTTTTGAATTACGTAAAGCGCGTGATCGTGCACATATCTTAGAAGCGTTAGCGCTTGCTCTAGCCAATATTGATGACATCATCGAATTGATCCGTAACGCACCAACCCCTGCCGAAGCAAAAGCAGGCTTAGTGGCACGTGGCTGGGATCTTGGTAATGTAGCTGCCATGTTAGAACGTGCTGGCACCGATGCTGCACGCCCTGATTGGTTAGAAGATGAGTTTGGTATCCGTGATGGCCAGTACTTCTTTACCGAACAACAAGCTCAAGCCATTTTAGAATTACGCCTACACCGTTTAACCGGTTTAGAGCATGAAAAAATTCTCGATGAATACAAAGCGCTACTGGATGAAATCTCTGAATTGATTCATATCCTTTCAAGCACAGAACGTTTGATGGAAGTGATCCGTGAAGAATTAGAAGCCGTTCGTGAAGGCTTTGGTGACGCACGTCGTACTGAAATTACTGCTGCAAGCCATGATATCGACATGGAAGAGTTGATTGCTCAAGAAGATGTTGTCGTAACTCTTTCTCACGAAGGTTACGTGAAATATCAAGTATTGAGTGATTACGAAGCGCAACGTCGTGGTGGTAAAGGTAAGAGCGCCACTAAGATGAAAGATGAAGATTTCATTGAACGTCTACTGGTTGCCAACACACACGATAACATTCTGTGTTTCTCTACTCGTGGTAAAACATACCGCTTGAAGACTTATCAATTACCACTAGCGAGCCGTAATGCACGTGGTAAGCCTATTGTTAATATCTTGCCACTAGAAGAAGGCGAACGTATTACCGCTATCTTACGTGTTGATGAGTTTGCTGAAGATAAATTCATCTTTATGGCTACTGGTGACGGTACGGTTAAGAAAACGTCATTAGCGAGCTTCTCGAATGTGCGTGCAAATGGTCTGATTGCCGTGAACCTTCGTGATGATGACGCACTGATTGGTGTGGATATCACTTCAGGTGATGACGAAATTATGCTGTTCTCTAAAGAAGGTAAAGTGGTTCGCTTTAGTGAAGAGCACGTGCGTGCAATGGGCCGTACTGCGGCGGGTGTTCGTGGTATTCGCTTGGCTGATAACGACCAAGTTGTTTCTCTCATTGTGCCGAAAGATGACGGTGGTGATGTACTGACCGTAACTGAAAACGGTTACGGTAAACGTACGGTTATCACTGAGTACCCAACCAAAGGTCGTGGTACTAAAGGTGTGGTATCAATCAAAGTTTCTGAGCGTAATGGTCAAGTTGTCGGTGCCATCCAAGCTCTGGAAGCTGATGAATTTATGATGATCACCAACGCTGGCACATTGGTACGTACTCGCGTTTCTGAAGTGAGTCAAGTTGGACGTAATACGCAAGGTGTGACCTTGATTCGTACTTCAGATGATGAAAAAGTAGTTGGTTTACAACGCATTGAAGAAATGGAAGAAGATGAAATTCTTGAAGGTATTGAAGTGTCAGAAGACGCTCAACCTACAACGGATTCTGATACTGCGGAAAATGATGCGGAATAAGCAACAATAATTGCTTCATTATGAAAGGCCGGTGGTGAAAACCTCCGGCTTTTTTATTCTTAGTGATTCTTCAGCAGAATGTTTGTTCAGGTCTACGAATGATCTTGATCAAGATTTTTGCTTGATTAGTTAATTAATTGTAATAATATAACAACCACAACGATGATGAGATTTACCCTCAATTTTGTCCGTGTAAATAGGCATTTAACGGGTAGGCGAGAAGAAGAGTGAGAAGAATAATGGCGGAAGTTCGAGCCAGAGTAGATTTAAAAGTGGGTAAGGCAAGTGACATTGATGCAGAAATTTTATCTTTTTCTGGATTAAAAACGGACAAAGAGCATGTAGCGATTATTTTCAAATCAGCTGATAAAAGTTCTCAGATCCCATTAGTTCGTATGCATTCAGAATGTTTGACTGGAGATGTTTTTCATTCTTCTCGCTGTGATTGTGGTGAGCAGTTAGATGAAACCATTGAAAAAATGGGCCAACAAGGTGGCATTTTGCTGTACTTGCGCCAGGAAGGGAGAGGGATTGGTTTATATAATAAAATCGATGCTTACCGCTTACAAAGTCAAGGCATGGATACCTATGAAGCGAACAATCATTTAGGTTTTGGGGATGATTTACGTGATTTCTCAGAAGCGGCGCAGATGTTGAAAGCGCTTGGGGTTCTCAAAATTAAGCTCATTACCAACAACCCTAAAAAAATGAAAGAATTACAAGAGTTCGGGATTGAGCTTGATGAAGTATTACCAACTCATGTGCATTTAAAAAGTGGCAATGAAAAATATTTAAAAGCCAAAGCTTCTCATGGTAAGCACAAATTAAAGTTTGACTAAACGTGGTCATCAATAACATACCAAAAGCCTCTCATTGTAGAGGCTTTTGTCGTTTTATTATCTGGATCGTACTAATGGATGATTCTGGATGAGTCATTTAGGCTTAGTGATGTTATTTGATCTTTGTCGCAAACTCGATTGCTAGGATTAAACCTCAGTTCTGCGCGCTGGGTATGATTACGAAAGAGTAGCCGTTTTATGTGAATTTAGGTTAAGGTCCAGTTGTTATGTGCAAGGTACAAAGGCATATTAACAAAATAATTTATAGTTTGATTAGGACAATCATTGGAGCTTAATTCCATCGTAAGGGGACAAGATGAGATATAAACATTGGTGTTGGCTGCTGCTTCTTAGTTTAGCGACGTATAAAGTGCAAGCGACCACGAGGGAAGCTTTAGTGAAGCAAGTTTTAGAACAAAACCTACACGCTTCTCAGCAAAAAAATTCTGATGCTTATATGGCTACGGTACATACACAATCTTTATCTTGGGATATAACCAGGCAACAAATTAAAGGGATTTTTGATAATTTTGATTTGAGTTATCATTTAGATTAGTTTGAATTAGTTGCTCAAGATGACGAATATGTTTATACCAAAGTCTGGTTAACGACGAAAAAAATAAAGGGCGCGGCTTTCAAGAACAACCGTTTGCAAGCGTTAATTGTTTTTAAGCAAGAAAGGGGCGAGTGGAAGATTTGGTCACAAGCGAATATGCAGATTACATATTTGAATTAAATCGTGCCTTGTCAAAGCAGGAGCAGGCTGTCATAGTTTGACGAGATCTAAAATAGAGCTAGAAAATAGAGAGAAGTAGTATGAGCCTGAAATACCAATCTGTTCCTGTCACGCCATTCCAACAAAACTGTTCGATTGTGTGGTGCGATCAAACCATGAAAGGGGTGATCGTGGATCCCGGCGGTGAAGTCAATCATTTGATTACGATTGCGAATACATTAGGGGTCACACTCGAAAAAATCGTATTAACACATGGTCATCTCGATCATGTTGGTGGTACTCCAGAGTTAACAAAAGAACTGAATTTACCTGTGATTGGTCCACATATCGACGATGCATTTTGGTTGCAAGGTTTAATGAATCAAAGTCAAATGTTTGGATTTCCACCTATTGATGCGTTTGAACCAACAAAGTGGTTGCAAGAAGGCGACAAGATTGAATTTGGAGATGAGGTCTTAGACGTCATTCATACCCCAGGTCATACTCCTGGTCATGTGGTGCTGTATAGTGAGTCGGCCAACTTGGCCTTTGTGGGTGATGTTCTGTTTAATGGGGCGATTGGTCGTACTGATTTTCCGAAAGGGGATTATCAAACCTTAATCAACAGCATCAAACAAAAATTATGGCCGCTTGGTAACGAGGTACGTTTTATTCCGGGACATGGCCCAGAGTCAACCTTTGGACAAGAACGCAAAACCAATCCATTCGTGGCTGATGAAATGCCACTTTATTAACGTTTATTCTGCTTCATCCCAGCTCGCGGCAAGATAGCGGCGAGCTAAACCGACCAATTCATCTTTAGGAATGGTTAAGTCGTTTTCCGAGATAAAAACTTCATATCCCCAGACTTGTTTTTGAATCGCCATTCTGTTTGCAAATATCGCTTGAAGTCCTTTTACTTTTCTCCCATTAGAATAAGTGTAAATCGTGTCATTCATAATGTGCTTTTCTAATTCATGCAATCGACCATGTTGCTTTAGGCCTAAGTACAATAATGAACGTTGCTGAAGGAGCAATTTGGTCATGACTTTAGGGCTGATTTTATCAATAAAGGCTTGGTAATCTTTTATTTCAATGCCGATCCATCTTATCGGAACAGTAAAATCATTCAGGTTATATTCTAGAGAATGAATACGCTTAATATTTTGCCAACGTAAAACCCAACCGCCACGATAAAAATGTTGCTGAAAATGGCTACTGGTTAAGGTAAATCCTAAACGCTGACTATAAATAGATTGCCAAATAACAATCGCAAGCAAAAGCCAAGTAAAGAAAAAGAGAATGGCGACTTTTAGGTTCAGGGAATGATTGATGATTAGAGTTATAACGAAAATAATAAAACCAACAGCTAAGTAAAGCCCAGGGGGAAAATGAGGCTGCATTTGAAATATATGCTTTGTTTTCATCAATTTTCAAAACCTATGTCAGAGAAGCAATATTACCAAAGAGGAAATCAAGTAATCTAATGGTGATGTCTCTTTGAGTATAGTGAAAACAGATGTTTTATGTGATGTGGGTGAGCAGAAACTGAGGATGCCTATTTTCAAGGGTTTTTAGTGATTTTCAATTAAATTGCATTAAATGTGCTCACATATTGACCAATTGCTGTAAATTCGATTTAGATTTTGTTATAACTCACGCCATCATTTTTACCACACTATAATTAGTGTTTTGTGGAGAACTTCAATGAGACTTGCACATAAGCGCAATGTACAGCTTAAATTAAAAAAGAAAATTAAAGCAACGAAAGTAACGGCAGAGAAAACTGCTCAATCTATTCAATCAAAAGTAGAAAAAACCGTTGCTAAAACTAAATCAACGAAAGTCAAAGTTGAAAAAGTTGTTAATAAGGCGCTAGAAGCTGCAGTAGAAACTTCTCAAGATATCAAACTCACTCCTAAGCAACAGCAAATTTTAGATATCGTTGCAGCCAATGCGGAAGGCATTAATCCAAAAGCGATTGGTTTAGCCGCAGAGCAAGAAGAAGCAAAAGCAGCCGCATGGGCAACCGGCGGATTAAAAAAATTGCTTGAAGAAAACTTAGTTGTAAAAGAACAACTATCAGGCAATAAAGTGATGTATAAGCTTGCTTAGTTAACTATATTATTTAAATAAAACCTTTCTACATTGAGTATAGAAAGGTTTTTTCATTTATAACGTCTATAAAAATTAACACTCAATCGAGATTGTCGTTTCTCGATTTGTTTAAAGTTATTTTAAAGCTTGAGTTGGTATTTAGTTTTGATTAAAAACTGAAATTTAGTTAGAGCACTAAAGGTTTTTTGACTAATAAAATGATAATTTCAACAAAAGGTTGATGAGAAAAATAAGCTGAATGCTTGAAATTTCAGCAGATAAATGATGCTGAAGTGAATTTTTATGGATATTTTTTATAGTAAGTTTAAAATTTATTCTTATAATTTGTAGATGCTCAATTCTCTTTGTTTAGTAGGCAAAGTATTTGATTGGGTTTTCGTATTATTGTCACGAATGGACGAGGTTTTATGACTAAAGGTATAGATAAATACAGTATAGATAGTACCGACTATACGGTAGGGCAAGATAATGTCCAAAAGTGGGGCTTTGACGTACATAACGTTGTGTTTGTTACGAGTGCAGGGCTAACGATTCTTTTCCTTCTTGCTGTTTTGATTTTAGATCCGGTTACCGCAAAAAGTGCATTAGATGGCGTAAAAAATTCTATTATTAACAATTTTGACTCGCTGTTTATTCTTGCGGGTAACTTCTTTGTTATTTTTTGCTTATTTATGATTGTTTCTCCCTTTGGCAAAATTCGTCTGGGTGGAGAAGGTGCAGAAGCGGAACACTCTTACTTATCTTGGCTAGCAATGTTGTTTGCTGCGGGTATGGGTATTGGTTTGATGTTCTGGAGTGTTGCTGAGCCGGCGGCTTATTTTACCGATTGGTATGGTACGCCTCTTAATGTCGCACCCAACACACCTGAAGCTCAAAATGTAGCATTAGGTGCCACCATGTATCACTGGGGTTTACACCCTTGGGCGATTTATGCTGTGGTTGCACTGTCTTTGGCATTTTTCACTTATAACAAAGGCTTACCACTTTCAATCCGTTCGGTATTTTACCCTATCTTAGGTGACCGTGCGTGGGGTTGGGCTGGTCATATCATCGATATCTTAGCGGTTCTAGCTACCTTATTTGGTTTGGCAACATCGTTAGGCTTTGGTGCTCAGCAAGCCGCAAGTGGTATTGGTCATGTGTTTGGCATTGATAATGGTGTTGGACTACAACTGATTATTATTGCGGCTGTTACCGTTCTTGCAGGTATTTCGGTTTACCGTGGTATTGATGGTGGTGTTAAGCTCGTAAGTAACATCAACATGATTGTCGCCTTCATTCTGTTGGTGTTTGTGATTGCGGTGAGCTTCTCTATTGTGTCACATACTATTCCACAAACTTTGATGAGTTATGTTGAGAATATTATTCCACTTTCTAACCCTTTCAATCGCGCCGATGAAGATTGGATGCACGGCTGGACTGTGTTCTATTGGGCTTGGTGGATGTCTTGGTCTCCATTTGTAGGTATGTTTATTGCTCGTGTATCTCGTGGCCGTACGGTTCGTGAGTTCTTAATTGCAGTATTATTGATCCCAACCTTTATTACCATTGTATGGATGGGTACTTTTGGTGGCGTTGGTATCGATCAATTGATTCATAAAGTGGGTATGTTAGGGCAACAAGGTTTCAATGATGCCACAATGGCCATGTTTGAAATGTTCGATGCATTACCATTTAGCAAATTGATTTCTATTGTGGCGGTGTGTCTTGTGTTGGTGTTCTTCATCAGTTCATCTGACTCAGGTTCATTAGTAATTGATAGTATTACTGCGGGCGGTAAGGTTGATGCTCCAGTACCACAACGTATGTTCTGGGCCTTTATTGAAGGTGCCGTGGCGATGGCGTTGCTTTGGGTTGGTGGTTCTAATGCCATTGGTGCACTTCAAGCGGCGGCAATTTCAACAGCATTACCTTTCGTTTTTGTTCTGATTGTCATGTGTATCAGCTTGGTACTTGGTATGCGAACTGAGCCGAATGAAAGTAAAGGTTAATCTATCCATTCATTATTGTTAATGGTTTAACCAAAAGAAAAAAGGTTGGCTTACTCGCCAACCTTTTTCTTTGCTAGTTATCCGCAGCTCCGGTTACTTACATTTTATTGCTTACTCACCACTATTTTATTTGTCAGCTTTATTAGAAATATTGGTTATAGCCATAGTTCTTTGACAGTTATAGTCCTTTCACGGGCATAGCTCTTTCACAACCATAGCTCTTTCACTGCGGTTTCTGGGCTAAAGTGATGGCGAATTTGTGCCTGCAATAGCTCAGCGGTTGCAATAGCATCAACTAACGCGTGGTGTGGTTGGTAAGCTGGTAAGTTATAACGACTACGACTGGTGCCTAAGCGAACAGAGGCGGGTTTCTTGCCACGTAATTTATTCCACCATCCTCCAACTGCTCGGTGTTGGATATCAGATTCAATCGCTAAAGTATCAATCATCGGAAATAAAATACCTTCATTGATCCTTTCCATCAGGGCACGATTAAAAAACTGTCTTTCTATATATTGGTAATGTACCACGACAATCTTTCCTGCCAGCGAATCAAGCACTTCATCTAAGATACGTCTTAGATCTGGGGCATCAGAAAGGTCACTGTGTGTAATACCATGAATGACCACAGAATCTTCATTCAAAGGTTTACGTGGTTTTACCAACCAATGTTTACTTTGATTACAATAAATTCGTTGTAGCGTGAAGGGGATTAAACCAATGCTGATAATGCCATCTTTTTCTACATCAAGTCCGGTGGTTTCAAAGTCTAAAGCGACAAATTCAACTTCTGATAATGGGGTGTTTGGATCAATGACACCATTTTGGTAAAACTGTTGTAGACGCTTATCGTTTGCAGATTTGGCTTGTTGAGCAAAATATTGCTGCCAAGTTTGCTTCGGATCCAACTGAGCGTACAACGTATTTCTCTGTTTCATTTTCCCCCCTGACTTAACGCTTACGACGGATTGATTCCGTTTTTTTCGCTGGTGGTGGAGCATTTTTGAAAGAGTTACCGTGGTAACGATATTTTAAGAAGTTTTGTGCATTACTGAGAATTTGGAATGCATCTTTTAAATTGCGTCTTTCAAAATCCGACATGTTATCTGGCTCGATATTGTTATCCGGCTCAATTTCATTTTCGACATCCAAAGCTTGGTGACGAATACGAACCATGGAGATGTATTCCATTGCATCTTGTAAATCTTCAGCTCGTCCTTTAGGTAAGATACCAGCTTCAATGATATCGTCTAATCGCTCGAATGAATTTTGTGCCCGAGATCCAACCGCTAAGGCGTGTACACGAATTAAATCGGCAATAGGGGCG
The DNA here is from genome assembly GCF_002157735.2 of Vibrio aphrogenes. NCBI lineage: Bacteria > Pseudomonadati > Pseudomonadota > Gammaproteobacteria > Vibrionales > Vibrionaceae > Vibrio > Vibrio aphrogenes. The sequence goes on along the minus strand of NZ_AP018689.1, from coordinate 1,378,002 downwards.
GTTCCGCGGCGTTTTAAATTGATTGAGTTATTATGTTGACCATCTTTTTCCATCACAAAGCCTTTGAAAAAACCAAGTGGTGGGGTGCGATTAATTGCGTTACGAGCTAAGCAAGCAAGGAATTTATTGTTTCTACGGGCGCGGCGAACGATGAAACCATTTAAGCTTTCTGCCCATTTCACGCGTCCATAAACCCCATCTAAATCAAAGAAAATAGAACTGTTTAATAATGCTTTAGGATTCGGATTATCTATCCAATCGGCAAAACATTCTTCCCATTCAGTACGGGTCATTCGCCACATTGGATTAGTGGCCATAATATCGCCAGTACATAAGTGATAACCACAACGAGCTAAGCCTTGGCAGACAAATTCGGCTAAATTGGCAAAATATTCACCGTGTTGGCTTTCATCATAGCGATTATCTAAAATAATGGCGTTATCTTGGTCGGTGACAATCAATTGCTCATCACGGGCCATAGAGCCTAATGCTAGAAAACAATATGGGATCGGTGGCTCACCATATTCAATTTCTGCCAATTCAATAATACGTTGTTTAAAACTGCGCCCAATTACGGCCATGGCACTGCCAATCATGTGAGAGTTCGCATCTTCATGAACCAGTCGTACAAAACAATCTTTCACTTGTTCTGAAATAGTGACCAGATCGTCGACGGTTTGTTGTTGGAAGATTTGATTGACGAGTAATAGGCTATTTTGAGATTCATAGCGAATAATATCCGCCACTTCGACGATCCCAATTGGTTGTTTATTTTTTAGAATCGGTAAGTGATGGACGTTACATCTTAACATTGCCAGCATGGCTTCATAGATGTAGGCATTATGATCGAGAGAAATCAGCTCTTGAGACATGACTTCACTGACCGGTTGATTCGGCTCTAACCCTTCGGCCAATACTCGAGTACACAAATCACGGTCAGTAATGATACCAATGACTTGAGTTTCGTTTTCTTCATCTATGTGAATAGACTCATCGGTGATAAGTAACGCTGAAATATTCTCATCAGCCATTAACTTAGCGGCGTTTTGAATGGTTTCATTTTTATCAAGGGTGAAGGCATCACGAGTGATCAGTGTTTTGACTTTTGAGGTCGTGAGGTCATTGGCGTTTTTATTGTCAGAGATGGCTTGTTTTAAGCGGGCATTATTCTCAATTTCAACAAAATCGGCAAAGCTATCTTCGCTTTCATATAACTCATGAAATACACTTTCTGGAATGCAATAAATTAATGAATCCACAATGGCAGTAGCGGGCAAGCGTACTTTACCATTCATTAATAATCCCATTTGACCAAAAATATCCCCGGTATCAAGGCGGTTGTAAAGCTCACCCCGACGACGATAGATTTCGACGACGCCAGAGCGAACCATATACAAGTCTTTAATATGATCGCCAAATTTGACGATCGGAGTATTTTCTCGGTAATAAGAGATTTCTGTGTTATTCGCCACATACGCCAGCTTGTCTTCAGGTAAAGAATCAAAGGGCGGATACTGGGCGATAAAATTTTGAATTTCTTGTAATTCGGCTTCCATTAGAACCACGATATGCTATATGAATTTTACCTAACTATAGGCAATTCAGCTTTGGATCTAAAGCATTAATCGCATTATCTTTATCATTAATTACGACGCCATTGGTGGTATTTTTCCAGCCAATTTAAAAGGGTTTGTGGAGCATGGGCTTTTTTCCATTCACCTGCGGCATATTTATTGCCTTCTGCCCAAGTTGGGTAAGCATGAATGGTGCCTAAAATTTTATTGAGCCCCAGTCCATGCTTCATCGCAAGCACAAATTCCGCAATTAAATCACCTGCTTGCTGTGCCACAATGGTTACGCCTAAGATGGTATCTTTGCCTTTAGGGGTGATGACTTTGATAAAACCTTTGGTGTTGCTTTCGGCAATCGCCCGATCCAATTCGGCAAACTCAAAGCGCGTGACTTCATATTCAATGCCTTGTTGTGTCGCTTCGGTTTCATTTAATCCCACACGGGCAACTTCGGGATCGATAAAGGTGGTCCAAGGAATGACGCGATAATCGACTTTGAATTTTTTGAACTGACCAAAGAGCGCATTCACCGCAGCGTACCAGGCTTGGTGAGCCGCGACATGGGTGAATTGATATGGGCCGACAATATCACCGGCTGCAAAAATATTCGGATATAAAGTCTCTAAATAATCATTGGTTTGTACTGTACGATTGGTTTCAATCCCCAAGGCTTCTAGTCCATATCCTTCAAGGCGAGCCGAACGACCTACCGCACATAGTAATTGATCAAAAGGTATTTCTATTTCTTGCTGTTGATGCTCTGCGACTAAGATTTTCTGACCATTTTTGAGTTCACAACGTAAAGCTTTGTGCTCAGTCAAAATATGCACACCACTTTGAGTCAATTCTTGATAAGCAAGCTGCGAAACTTCGGGGTCTTCTCTTAGCATTAGTCGTTCGGCCATTTCAATTTGAATAACTTGTGAGCCTAAACGTGCAAAACTTTGTGAGAGCTCACAGCCGATAGGGCCACCGCCTAAAACGACTAAACGCTTTGGTGGCTGTTCTAATTTACCAAAGGTTTCCCATAAGGTGTCACTGGTGACGTAACCGACGTCTTCTAAGCCTGGTAAGTTAGGGACAAAGGGACGGGCTCCGGTTGCGATCACAATGCTGCGGGTAGTTAACCGTTCGCAGCTTCCGTCTGGAGAGGTAATTTCAACGGTCCAAGGGTCGATAATCGTGGCGTAGCCAGTTTTAACCTCCACGCCGAGTTGAGTATAACGTTCAATACTGTCATGAGGTTCTACCTGGCTGACGACATCATGGACACGCTGCATCACTTTTTTAAATGAGAAGCTTACTTCATGATTTTCAAGTCCATAATTTTCAGCATGACGAAATTGCTCGGCGACTTTTGCGCTCTTTATGAGAGCTTTGCTGGGGACGCAACCATAGTTTAAGCAATCTCCGCCCATCTTATGAGTTTCAATTAAGGTCACTTTGGCTCGTACTGTTGCAGCAATATAGCTGCTGACTAGACCTGCGGCACCGCCACCAATCACAATCATATTACGATCAAAAGCGGTTGGCTTTTTCCATTTGGCATACACACGTCGTTGTTGAAGGCGATTTAGGATGGCTTTGGCCAATAAAGGAAAAATGCCTAATAATGCAAAAGAAAACAATAAGCTGGGAGATAAGATACCTTGTAAACTGTCAATTTTTGCCAGTTGAGTACCGGCGTTAACATACACGATAGTGCCAGCGAACATACCTACTTGGCTGATCAGATAGAAAGTGAGGGTTTTTATTTTGGTTAACCCCATTAATAGATTGATCAGGAAAAAGGGAAATATAGGCACTAACCTCAAAGTAAACAGATAAAAAGCACCATCACGCTCAATTCCTTGGTTAATCGCCTCAATACGAGTTGAAAATTTGGCTTCAATACTTTCTCGTAATAAAAATCGTGCGACTAAAAAGGCCAAAGTAGCACCGATGGTCGAGGCAAATGATACCAAAATGAGGCCAGTAACAAGCCCAAATAATGCTCCACCGGCGAGAGTTAAGATCACCGCACCCGGTAAAGACAGCGCCGTCACTATGATATAAATAATAAAATAGATAGCTGCAACTAAGGTGGGTGAGTTTTCTTTCCAAACCGTAAACTCATCTAATCTGGTTTTAAGGCCTTCCAATGTGAGGGTATGGTGCAAATCGAGCATAAAAAATGTCAGGACGATGGCTGCAACAACAATGAGTACAAATAGCTTTTTTATCATCGACTTTCCTTAGCGGTATCGAAGGTGAGAATAAGGGATCTTCTTTATAAGAAACGCAAACAAGATAAAAAATTTCAAGATTATTAAATGGCCAAGTAGAAAATAGCGAAATAGACGAAAAGAGTGGCCTAAAAAGAAAAAGGTCAGCAGTAGATTGCTGACCTTTTCAGGTTGGATTAGAGCTTAAGTTATAAAACCGCCGCAATACCTTTACATAAAGGTCCCATGTTATTTTTCGTCATACCGGCGACGCTGATGCGACCAGAGCCGACGATATAAATGGCAAACTCTTCTTTTAAGCGGGCGACTTGTTCTTTATTTAAACCCGAGAAAGAGAACATGCCATTTTGTGCTTCAATAAAGCTAAAGTCTTGTGAGACACCTTCTGCTTTAAGTGTTTGCACAAATAAGGTACGCATCTCTTGAATACGATCGCGCATCTCGGTGACTTCCGCTTCCCATTCAGTACGTAATGCGGAATCGTTGAGGATGTGTGTTACCACTGCCGCACCATGAGCTGGTGGGTTTGAATAAATAGAGCGAATGATTTTCTTCACTTGAGAGAAGGCCGTGTTTGCCGTTTCAGCCGTCGCTGCAACTAGGGTAAATGCCCCCACACGTTCATTGTACAAACCGAAGTTTTTCGAAAACGAACTCGCAACTAAGATTTCATCACAATACTTGGCAAAAGTACGTAGACCTGCGGCGTCTTCTTCTACGCCTTTAGCAAAACCTTGGTAGGCGAAATCAAACAGCGGTAATAAACCTTTATCTGCACATAATTGCGCGAGTTGTTCCCATTCAGCAGGCGTTGGATCGATGCCGGTTGGGTTATGGCAACAGCCATGCAGTAAAACGATATCGCCGGTTTGTGCATCGGCTAAGCTCGCTAGCATCGCATTGAAATCTTTATCATGCGTTTCGGCGTTGTAGTAGTTATACTGAGCGGTTTCTAGACCTGCTGCGGTGAACACCCCAATGTGGTTTGCCCATGTCGGGTTACTGATCCAAATTTTATTGGCATCCAGCTCACGTTTAATGAATTCACCCGCGACACGAAGGGCACCTGTACCACCTGGAGCTTGAGCGGTTTTGGCTAATTTATTCGTAACAATGTTAGAATCCGCACCAAACAGCAGTTTTTGAACCGCAAGGCCATATTCGGCTGTGCCTTCAATGGTTAAATATGATTTGGTTTTTTCTGATTCAAGCAACGCAGCTTCCGCTTTTTTTACGGTCGCAAGTACGGGCGTTTGGCCATCTTCATTTTTGTAGATGCCAACGCCTAAGTTGATTTTGTGAGCGCGAGAATCATTCTTAAATTCTTCAGTTAAACCAAGAATCGGGTCGGCAGGGGCAGCAGGTACTTTTTCAAACATAATTCCGTCCATGTAGATGAGTAAATATGTGATTATTTATACCGTTATAAGCATTGAGTTACAACCTGAAATCGTACTTGAGAGCTTGTTTGATTCATATCATTTTGGTCGTGACAAACTTAAGTAAAATTGCCGGGTATTTTTTGAGGGAAAAAGCGTGTTTACTAAATTACCTAGGTGGGTCGAATACGGCACTTTCACCTTAGCCTTTATTGCCGGTTTTGTTAATGCAATCGGATTACTTGGATTCGAGCATCAAGCCATCTCCCATTTATCGGGTAGCGTCACCTTAGTTGGGATCCATTTTTTTCAGTCACCGTTACAAGCGTGGTTTTTAATTGGGCTAGTGACGAGCTTTGTTTTAGGTTCGGCTATTTCAGGGGTGTTGATTTTTGGAGAGTCTTTAAAGCTAGGTCGCCATTATGATTCGGTGTTATTACTGGAGGCAACACTGCTTTTTATTTGTGCCTTTTTACTTGAAGAGCATATCAGTGTTGGTTTGTTTTTAGCTTCGATGGCTTGTGGGCTGCAAAATGCTTTGGTAACGACGTACAGTGGGGCGGTGATTCGTACTACTCACTTAACCGGCTTATTTACCGATCTTGGGATAATGTTAGGAAGAAAGGTATCTGGCTATCCTCTTAATCGCCGAAAATTTGTGATGTTTTTTGTTATTATCACCGGCTTTATTTGTGGGGCCTTTGTAGCGAAAGTGATGTTTGATCGCTTTAGTGTGATGGCGTTATTTTTTCCTGCAAGTTGTTGTTTAGTATTGGCTCTTGGGTATCGGATTTATCGTCAAACCCAAAAGCGCCACTCGCTTTAATCCGCTAATCGACTGACTTTAATTAATGGTGATAATATTTTAATTAATGGCGATAACATTTTTGCTACATGGCAACATGACAGTCTTGTTTCTTCAGTTTACAATGACTTCTTCAAGGACGAAGATGGTCGCCAAAATATAATCCTGCGCGTCACTTCTCTCTGAATGACTTCCCTTTTCTCTTGATGAGAAATTAACATCTTTAAGTTTCATTGGGTTGTTTGTCTTCTTAATGGTTTTTAGCCCATTGTAGAGAGCAAATGGTGTACGCCATTGCTCTTTTGATCGTGTTCACCCTTCATCTCTTTAAAAATGGAAATTTTATGCCTTTGTCGATTACTCGAAAATTACGGACATCATATTCATCTCGAAATATAGCAATGTTGATTGTGGCGGTGATGCTGCTGGCGGCCAATTTAAGAGCGCCGGTGACTGGGGTCGCACCTATGATCGAGATGATTTCTCAGGCTTTTCATTTATCGGCGACTCAAGCCGGTTTACTCACCACGCTTCCTTTAATTTGTTTTGCTATTTTTGCGCCACCTGCGGCATTTTTAACCAAGCGATTAGGCGTCGAACTCACGATTATTGTGGCGCTGCTATTGATCACTTTTGGCATTGTGATTCGCTCACTCGGTACGGTTGAATGGTTATTTATAGGGACGGCTTCGATCGGGGTTGGCGTGAGTATTGGTAATGTGTTGTTGCCGATTATTGTTAAACGTGATTTCCCCATGAAAGTGGCGCTTCTAACTTCAAGTTATGTATTAGCGATGGGGATTGCTTCCGCCTCGGCCTCGGCATTTTCAATACCATTGGCGCAATTTCAAGGCCTAGGTTGGCAAGGCTCGTTAGCCGCATTAAGTGTGATAGGAGTGGTTGCGATAATCGTTTGGTTACCACAACTAAAATACAATCAAAAACCCAGTAGCATGAACACTTCGGATTCACCGGTAACAAATTTATGGCGACATCGTTTAGCTTGGCAAGTGGCTTTTTATTTAGGTTGTGGTTCGTTTTTCACTTATACCATTATCGCTTGGCTACCCAGTATTTTAGTGGGGCATGGCTATAGCGCATCGGAAGCAGGAGTTGTGCATGGGGTCTTTCAAATTGGTACCGCATTACCGGGGTTATTTGTTATCCCGTTAGTGGCACGTCTATCCAATCAATGTTTACCGGCGGTGTCTATTTGTTTAATCGCTGCTTGTTCTACGGTTGGGTTAATATTTCTGCCACAGTTCGCTTATGTGTGGTCAATGGTGTTGGGGTTAGCCTCCGGGGCTTGGTTTATACTGGGTTTATCATTCATCAGCTTCCGTACACAAAATACTTTGCAGGCGACTGCGTTATCTGGGATCGCGCAATTTATCGGTTATTCCTTAGCGTCGATTGGACCATTATTGGCTGGATTTTTGTATGGGTTGCATCATCGCTGGATGGAAGTGTTGCTGATGATCCTATCTATTTGTGTTATATCCGCGTGTTTAGGTTGGTTTGCGGGTAAAGAGAGAGTCATCGAGTAGGCTATCTCAATGCCACAACATTGAGATAGCGCAAATCACACAGATAAGGTTAAGAAGTTTGCTCAACTGGCTTCGTTAGCTGTATTTTTTTAATTCGAATATGACACAATTCTAATAAAATACCGAAGCACATCGCAAAGTAGACGTAGCCTTTATTGACATGAATATCAAAGCCTTCAGCCATTAATAAGCCGCCCAATAGTACCAAGAACAATAACGCAAGCGTTTTAAAGCCGGGATATTGCATGACCACATTGTTGATTCTTTCAGCAACCATGACCATCACACAAGCTGAGCTGACAATCGCGGCAATCATGATAGGGATGTCATTGGTCAATCCAATTGCGGTGATCACTGAGTCCATTGAAAAGACAGCATCAACAGCCACAATCTGTAATAACACTACCGCTAAGCCCGTGCGTAAACACGTTGAATGTGTTTCTTTTGTTGGGTTTAACCATCCCCATAATTCTTTCAAGCTTTTCAGCATTAAGAAAAGCCCGCCTAAGATCATGATGATATCGCGGCCAGTAAAGATAACGCTTCCAAATTGCAAGATCGGTTGAGATAACGACATTATCCATGCAATTGAGAAAACGAGAAGAATACGAGCCATAACGGCCAACATTATCCCCATGTTGCGTGCAAACTTACGTTGATGTTGCGGTAAGCGTTCACATAACACCGAAATAAAAATAATGTTGTCGATACCTAAAATAATTTCTAGGGAGAAGAGGGTAAGGAAAATTAACCAAACTTCAGGTTGTGATAAAAGTTCTAACATACGAATCCTCCAAGAGCGGAAGATAGGAAAAGTGTCTGTCGACTAAAGGGGTCGTCCATTAATTGTAATAACCTCATATAACTTAGGGATCTAGAGTTGACCATAAGTTCAAAAGGTTGGCAATATTCTGAATTGTAACGATTTGTATGATTTTAAAAAAACAAAAACGCCTGCGTATTTTGCAGGCGTTTTATTCACAATTTATCTAATTATTTTAGAAGTTTGCGCTACGTGGAGTACGTGGGAATGGGATCACATCACGTACGTTACCCATGCCAGTCACATAAGATACAAGACGCTCAAAACCAAGACCAAAACCTGCGTGTGGAACGGTACCGTAACGGCGTAGATCGCGATACCAAGACATGTGCTCAGGGTCGATACCCATTGCCACCATACGTGCATCTAATACGTCTAAACGCTCTTCACGTTGAGAGCCACCAATGATCTCACCAATGCCAGGTGCTAAAACGTCCATAGCGGCAACGGTTTTACCGTCATCGTTCATACGCATGTAGAAAGCTTTGATATCTTTCGGGTAGTTCTTCACGATAACTGGAGCTTTAAAGTGCTCTTCTGCTAGGTAACGCTCATGTTCAGACGACATGTCGATACCCCATTCAACATCAAACTCAAACTTGCGGCCAGAGTCTTTCAGAATTTGGATAGCATCGGTGTAGTCCACTTGTGCGAAATCTGATTCAACAAATTGCTCTAGGCGAGTAATGGCTTCTTTATCAATGCGAGAAGCAAAGAATTCAAGATCATCACGACGCTCAGCCAAGACCGCTTTGAATACGTATTTCAACATATCTTCAGCCAGTTTTGCGACATCGTTAAGATCAGCAAACGCCACTTCAGGTTCCACCATCCAAAACTCAGCTAAGTGACGGCTTGTATTTGAATTTTCAGCACGGAACGTCGGGCCGAAAGTGTACACTTTGCTTAATGCGCAAGCGTAGGTTTCTGCGTTTAACTGACCTGAAACGGTTAAGAAGGTTTCTTTACCAAAGAAGTCTTGGTCGTAATCAACATCACCTTTATCAGTAAGCGGTAGGTTAGCATGATCAAGAGTAGACACACGGAACATCTCACCCGCACCTTCTGCATCAGAAGCGGTGATCAATGGCGCAGACATCCAGAAATAACCATTTTCATGGTAGAAACGGTGAATGGCTTGAGACAAACAGTTACGAACACGTGCTACCGCACCAATCACGTTGGTACGAGGACGAAGGTGAGCTACTTCACGTAAGTATTCGATAGAGTGACGAGTTTTTGCCATTGGGTAGGTTTCAGCATCTTCAACCCAACCAACCACTTTAACGGCGGTTGCAGCTAGTTCGAAGTCTTGACCTTTTGCCGGAGACTCAACGATTTTACCAGTCACTTCAACAGAACAACCTGTTGTTAGTTTTAAGACTTCGTCGTTGTAATTATTTAACTCATTAGGGACCACGGCCTGAATCGGGTCGAAACAAGAGCCGTCATAAATGGCAAGGAAAGAGATTCCAGCTTTGGAATCACGACGTGTACGGATCCAGCCGCGAACAGTAATTTCACTGTCGACGGCTAATTTACCGCTTAGTACGTCGGTTACAGGCGCGTAAGTCATGTTGTTCTCCATAAACACACCGCTCGAAAGGCGATGTAAACGATCAAAATAGAATGCGACATCAAATTATCACAAGTATTCGACATATTACCCATCACAGGACTGGCTTCAACCTTTTATTGCAGATTAATTTGTATTTTTAATGCTTTGAATCGTAAATGAAGTGATAACAACCAAAATATAAATAAAAAAACAAGCAATCCGTCTTTTAGTCAGTCTACAATGAGCACATCAATGGATTAACTCATAGTTTGGATAAACAGGGGGAAAGGTGAGCTTTCGATTACTTTCTACGAGCGTAATATGTGTCGCTTTCTTGGCGGGATGTTCGACGATTGGTGGTGATCAAGTGTCGGTTAAGTCGGCGCAAGACGTCAACGATAATATGACGCTGCAACGTGACCCGATTACCCGTAGTTTAGATTTACAAACCGATTCTTATTGGGCCAAATGTGACGAACAATGGGATGGTTTAGGCTATCGTTATCGTAGCTCGGTGTATCCTAGTGGCAATCAACAAACGCAATTGTACATTCGTTTGAAATCGTCTCAAGGTCATTATGGCATCAACAAAGCATTTAATGATCATGGTGAGCATTATCCACTGCACACTTATCAGCCCGAAAATAAATCGGATTCTGTGGTTTATGAAAACTTGGCGTTAACTCTGTCTGAGGCGCAATTGAAGAGTGCCAGTGAAGGGCCGTTGGTCATTTATTTAAAAGGTGAGCAACACAATTGTACTTTTACCGTTGAGCAACCTGTGAGTTATGCCTTTTCATTGAATTTGGATGAATTAATGAAACAAGTTCATCGCAACCTTACTCTTCAATCAGGAGTTGAGCAGAAATAGCGAGTAGTTAACCTTAGCTTGCAGATAACTAGATACCACTCAATACCCACTTTGGGCGTTTAACTTCGCTTAAATCAATGCAATAGGCCAAGTTAATTAAAAAGAGGCCAATTTAGTTAAAGAAGCCAGATTAGCTAGAAAAGGCTGGTTAGTTAAATAAAAGGGCATCGAGACCGTTCAAGGGCTCACTAAGATAATGGTATGAGGAGCAGTTTGTTAGGCTGCCAGAGATTTTAGAAACATAATGAGAGAAAACATGACAATTAAACGTATTAATCCTTGTGCTCGTTGGTCGGATGTCACTGTTTATAATGGAATTGCCCATTTTGTAGAAGTACCTGAAAGTGATCTCAGTGCGGACATTCGAGGCCAAGCACAGCAGGTATTTGCACAGGCAGAAGAGATGTTGGCAAGCGTGAACAGTGATAAAAGCCAAATTTTATCGTGCACGATTTATCTGACGGATTTCGCCAATATAGAAGCTTTCAATCAAGAATGGGAAACGTGGCTACCCACAGGATGTGCGCCAAGTCGTGCTTGTGTAAAGGTGGAATTGGCTAAGCCGGAGTACCTTGTTGAAATTGCTTTTGTGGCAGTCGCGCCATAACATGAAGTATCTATTATGTTTTGGGTTTATTGCCAGATAAAGTTAAAGCCCGTTGTGTTGGATGAACGCAACGGGCTTTGTGAGTTTATCTGATTAAAATTGTCATTGTAAGAGCACTACTTATCGACATTTGAGCCTTATTCTCAAGTCTTTTTTCTACGCAATTTCTGACCATCTAATTCGTGTGATTGGTATAACACGAGAATTAGTGCATTGGCTTATCAAGCTTCGATGACTTCATTGCCAGAGCGCTGGTGGTTTAAGAAGGCGTGGATGTTATTTAATGTTGTTTCAGCAATATTTTGTAAGGCTTCAGTGGTTAAAAATGCTTGATGGCCAGTAAACAGCACATTGTGGCAAGCAGATAAACGGCGGAAGACATCGTCGGTGATAATATCATTTGATTTATCTTGGAAGAATAATGCTTTTTCGTTGTCGTAAACATCTAAACCTAACGAGCCAATTTTCCCGGCTTTTAATGCTTGAATCGCATCTTGTGAATCGAGTAATCCGCCACGACTGGTGTTAATGATCATCACATTATCTTTCATTTTATTAAATGATTCGGCATTTAATAAACGTCGATTTTCTGGAGTTAAAGGGCAGTGCAGTGTGATCACATCCGCTTGTTGGTAAATCTCATCTAAAGAGGCGTAGGTGGCACCGATTTCTATTGCAGTGTCATTTGGGTAAGGGTCATAACATAAAATGTTCATGCCAAAGCCTTTGAGGATTCGCATGGTGGCTAAGCCAATCTTGCCAGTTCCAATAACCCCAACTGTTTTGCCATGGAAATTAAAACCAGTTAACCCCTCTAAAGAAAAGTTAGCATCACGTGTTCGTTGATAGGCTTTATGATAACGACGGTTTAAACACATCATTAATCCTACGGCATGCTCAGCGATAGCTTCAGGTGAATAAGCAGGGACTCTGACGACTTGTAACCCAAGTTCTTTGGCGGCAGCTAAGTCGATACGGTCAAACCCAGCACAACGCATTGCAATTAACTCAGTACCTTGTCTCGCGAGCTTTTCAAGCACAGGACGGTTTAGTTCATCATTAACAAAAGCACAGACAATGGTCGAGCCTTCTGCCAGTGACGCTGTTTTTTCATCGAGTTGGAAATTAAAAAAATGACATTCATATTGAAATTTTTCATTGGCTTTAGTGAAAGATATTTCGTCATAAGATTTGGTGCTAAAAAATGAAATTTTCATCTCGATACCTTGTAAATTGATGTGTCTTAAAGGTTACACCTAATGCATCCCAATTAACAATACTTCTCATTTATTCATTTTATTTAAGATCTTTTAAAGCGGACCTAATGGACGAAAGAAAATCAATAGGCTAAATAAAGTCGATGGGCTAAAGATAAAAAAAGGTGCGCAGAAGATTTCTGTGCACCTTTTTATTTGAAAGGGTAAATCGGGAAATGAAGCGATTAAGTGTAGATTAACAAATCACTTTTACAGCTAACCCACCTTGTGAGGTTTCACGGTATTTCGCGTTCATATCTTTACCAGTTTCCAGCATCGTTTCGATCACTTTATCTAATGACACACGTGGCTCTGATGAACGACGTAACGCCATACGGCTAGAGTTAATCGCTTTAACTGCAGCAATACCATTTCGCTCAATACATGGTACTTGAACTTGTCCTGCGACAGGGTCACAAGTGAGACCTAAGTTGTGCTCCATGCCGATTTCTGCAGCCATACAAACTTGTTCAGGGCTACCACCTAATAGTTCAGCTAAACCTGCTGCAGCCATAGAACAAGCTACGCCCACTTCACCTTGGCAACCCACTTCTGCCCCTGAAATAGAAGCATTTTGTTTGTATAAACCACCAATAGCACCTGAAGCTGCAAAGTAGCGGATATAGTCTTTTTCCGTTACTGGCTGAATGAATTTATCGTAGTAGGCCAGTACCGCAGGAATAATGCCACATGCACCATTAGTTGGCGCGGTGACAACACGACCGCCAGCCGCATTCTCTTCGTTGACAGCAAACGCAAACATGTTAACCCAATCGATCACCGCCATTGGGTCGGTTGAAGTATTGGAAGAAGTTAACAATTGTTGACGCAGAGCCGCAGCACGACGAGGTACGCGCAATGGACCGGGAAGAATGCCTTCTGTATTCATTCCTTTTTCCATGCAATCGCTCATGGTTTTCCAAATGTTGGCAAAGTATTCACAAACTTGTTCTTGTGAATAATGTGCGCTTTCATTTTTCATCACTAAGGTACTGATAGAAAGACCGTGCTCTTTACATAATGCGACAAGTTCTGTTGCCGTATTAAACTCATAAGGAACGTGCACAGTAGATTCTACTTTCTTACCAAAATTTTCTTCATCAACGATAAAGCCACCGCCGATCGAATAGTAAGTTTTAGAATAGGCCACAGTTTCGTTTACCCACGCATGAATGGTCATGCCATTTTCATGTAAGGATAAATTGGTTCTATGGAAATTCATGCCACCGTCTTTAGGAAAGTCGACAATATGGCTATTCATATTTACTGGCAAGCGTTCAGTATTTTCAACTTGCGCAATAAAGCCCGGAATAGCGTCAATATCTACGTGTTCTGGCGTGTTGCCTGCCAGACCCATAATAATAGCGATATCAGTATGGTGACCTTTCCCTGTCAATGATAATGAACCGTAAACATCGACCGTAATTTTTGTAATATCTGCTAATTTGCCTTGTTCAGTAAGGTCATCAATAAATTGCTTACCTGCTTTCATCGGGCCTACAGTGTGTGAGCTCGACGGTCCAACACCAATTTTATAGATATCAAAAACACTGATCATGTTATTACCTCTAAATAAGCCCCGAAAATCGAGGCTTTATTGTTATCTGTACTGCTTAAACAGCTTGTTGTTATTTTGTAAATACTTTGTACCGATACGTTGAATTATAGTCTATTTTCCATCATTCAACGTCAAGGCTTAAAAGGAGCCGTAGAGTACAGAAGTAATCGCTGCAACACCACAGATTGCTGTAAAGATTTGTGCAATCGTTGAGGTTTTTAGTTTGGCCATCGCTGGTACTTTGCGCATCGCATAAATCGGCATTAGGAACAAGATCGCAGCAATCATTGGTGCTCCCATGGATTCAATCATACCTAAGATGCTTGGGTTGATGATTGAAATGACCCAGGTAGTCAATACAATAAATAGCAGTGAAATTTTGTTAACTTTTGTTTCAGACATTGAAGTACGTACTTTTACTAAGCCAACTAAACCTTCATGAGCACCTAGGAAGTGACCAAAGTAACTTGAAACGATAGCTGAAAATGCGACCACAGGCCCAAGATACGAAATAAAAGGCGATGCGTGGATATTCGCTAAGTAAGACAATACGCTGATGTTTTGTACTTTTGCTTCAGTCAGTTGCTCTGGAGTTAGAGACAATACTACTGAGAACACGAAGAACATAACGAATGCCATTAACATGGTGGCAGCACCACCAGTGATCATGTCAGTTTTTTTCCAAGCAGTGTCACCATGAACGCGACGTTGTTCTTTAGAGAACTGGCTGATGATCGGGCTGTGGTTGAATGAAAATACGATTAATGGAATCGCTAACCAAACTGTTTTAGGCAGTTCAGATAAGTCAGGTGTGATTTCCATCATCGAGGTATTCCACTCAGGAATTAAAAACACAGAGAGTGCAAGTAAGATAAAGACTAATGGGTATACCATTAATGATGTAGCTTTTAACATCAAATCTTTACCAAAGATCACACCACAAGTCATCGCGCCAATAAGGGCACCAGACAGTAACCAACGAGGAATTGATTCGAAACCAAGTTGATTAACAAGGAAAGAGTCAACGGTATTGGTAATACCAACGCCGTAAATTAATACGATAGGGTAAATTGCGAAGAAATACGCAAATTTAATAATAGTGGCACCTTTACTACCGAAGTGTTCAGCAACGGTATCGGTAATATCTGCATCTGGATTTTTTGCAGAAAGAACAAAGCGAGCTAGTCCTTTATGCGCTAACCAAATCATTGGCATTGCAATAATAGCTAAAACCACTAAAGGCCAAAAACCACCCGCACCTGCTTTAATCGGAAGGAAGAGAACTCCTGCGCCGACTGCGGTACCGAATAATGACAAAACCCAAGAAAAATCTTGATAGGTCCATTTGCTTGCTACCGCAATGTCAGTTTTAGTAGCATTCATGCTTTTTGTTTGCATAGTTGTATTCTCTAATATTATTGGAACAGGAATAATAGGCGGCGATTATCCCTATTTTTTTCAATAAAAATACGATCAATATCAAGTTATTTACGGAAGAGCCTTCTCGTGTTTCATAACTTGCTACGCGTCACGAAAAATGGCTAGTTTGAATTAAAAACATTTATGATGATTAAGAAGAGATTTGATTTAAGAGGCTAAAAAATACTATTTCATATCAATCATTTATAAAAAATCACAATAAATAGAGGATTAAGGGACAATATTTAATTGACATTGGAGTGATTGAATTATTTGTGCGGTGACGCCCCAAATAAAATGTTTCTGATAGTTAATGGCAAATATTTGATGGGTCGTACCTTTTAGATGAATACGCTTCATGAGGAGATTTTGTGGGTTAAATAAATAATTAGCGGGGACTTCAAAAATAGATTCCACTTCATTAGCATCGATTTTGCTGCGGTAATTGGCGTCAACAATAGACATAAAAGGGGTGATACTAAAGCGGCTGATAGTGGTTAATGGTGGAAGTTGCCCAACCAAGCGGACTTGGCTTGGCTTTAAACCAATCTCTTCTTGGGCTTCACGTAAAGCGGTATTAGACAGACAACGATCTTCGGGTTCAAATTTCCCGCCAGGAAAGCTGATTTGTCCGGGATGATGTTTAAGGTGAGCCGCTCGCTTAGTTAAAATCACCGACAATCCATTTGCGCGCTCCACACACGGAATTAAAACCGCTGCTTTTCGTAGTGAATCTGGGCTGAGGTGTGCGACACGCTGTAGGCTTTCCGCGTGATAGCCTTGAGGAACGTGTAATGAAAATTGGCGTAATAAATCTTGTGTATTCATCGTATTCCTCAGCTTTCACCTTTTTATTAGTAACTAACCCTTAATATTGCCAGTCAAGTTTTGATTACCTTCCAAGCTATTATTTTTCAAGCTATTATCTTCCAAGCGATTACTTTCCAAGCAAGAACATAACTGAAAGTATTAGGGGGTCGAGTGGCTATTACTCGAGAGCGTTGGCAGAATTCGACTGAGTTTATCGAGCGTTTCTTGGTATTCAGATTCAGCTTGACTGTCTGCCACAATGCCGCCGCCTGCCCAAGCGTATAAATGTTGTTGATAAGCCACCAAAGTGCGAATGGTGATGTTAGTATCCATGCGGCCACAACGACTTATATAACCAATACTGCCACAATAGGCGTTGCGGCGGTGGGGCTCTAATTCTTCAATAATTTCCATAGCGCGAACTTTAGGGGCTCCGGTAATGGAACCTCCAGGGAAACAAGCTCGTAATAGATCGCTGGCGGATTGACCGTTATCGAGTATAGCACGAATCGTACTCACTAAATGATGCACCGCTGGAAAGCTTTCTATTGTAAAAAGTTCTGGAACCGTCACCGAGCCAGGTTTGGCGACCCGGCCAATATCATTACGCAGAAGATCGACGATCATCAGGTTTTCGGCTTGATCTTTTTCGGCATGTTTCAGCTCATTAGCAAGTTGTGCATCCTGCTGTGGCTGAGGCGAACGAGGGCGAGTCCCTTTAATAGGCTTGGTTTCGATAATTCCGTCTTTTAATTCAATAAAGCGTTCCGGTGAAATGCTTAATAACGTTAATTCATCGGTACGAATAAACGCTGAAAAGGGAGCATGGTTGCTACTCTCTAGCTGTTGGTAAGCTTGCCATTCAGAACCTTGATATTGGGCTTTAAAACGTTGTGCAAGATTAATCTGATAACAATCTCCAGAGCGTAAATAAGCTTGAATGGCGTGAAACTTCTCGTGGTAATCACGTTTAGTCATATTTGATTGCCAATCGGAGGCTAAAGAGAAGGCCGCTTGGAGAGGTGGCTGCTGAGATAAAAGCCAAGCTTGGTGTTGCTGAATATTTTCTCCCACGAAATAAGCTTGCTTTAACTGATGATCGACAATGAATGCCCACTCATAAAGACCAATGGCCATATCTGCGGTGTGAATATCTTGCTCGGCGAGTGAGGGAATTTTTTCCACACGACGGCCTAGATCGTAGCTGAAATACCCAAGTGCACCGCCGCAAAAAGGCACGTCTTCTATTGAGCTGGCGTTAGGTAACAATTCTTGAGGCAGCAAAGCTTGTTGATATTGATTCAATAAGGTAAATGGATCGAGCTCTGAGGTTTCTTGAGTTGATTTTCCAGCATCGTCTTGAGTCGATATTGTGGTTTTTTCACCATGAGTCACCAAAGTCGCTTTAGGGTTTGCGACTAAAATATCGTAGCGATTGTTGGGATGACCATCAGCGGCGGAGCGCAATAACATTGCCCAAGCAAGGTGTTCGATCCGTGCAAAATAATGGGTTGTGATTTCTTTGTGGTAGGGGATCTGAACAATATTTATGCGTTGAGATTGAGAGTATTGGCTATTTGATGTCATATCCGGATTATTTTGCTTATTCATTCTATAAAGTGTGACAAAGATTCAGTCGTTGCGTGGAATCCAATGAGGAGCGAGAGTATCATATTTCAAGATTTAAAATAGAAGCAATGAGCCGGTAATGGATTGGTTTCGCTAAATTCTTCTCATACAAGGATTTACTGGTTTTGAGTGACAGTGTCACATATTTAATGAACCATGACCCCAGTCTTGACCTGACCCAATTATAATAATGTAGAGGCAAGTATGACCGTCATTCGTAAGCAAGATGTGATCAGCAGTGTTGCTGATGCCCTTCAATATATCTCTTATTATCACCCAATGGATTTTATCCAAGCGCTTGAAAAGGCTTACCATAAAGAAGAAAGCCAAGCTGCTAAAGATGCGATTGCACAAATCTTAATTAACTCTCGTATGGCAGCAGAAGGTCATCGTCCTATTTGTCAAGATACCGGGATTGTGACCTGCTTTGTCAATATTGGTATGGACGTTCGCTGGGACGAAACCGATATGACGGTTCAGCAAATGGTGGATGAAGGGGTGCGTCAAGCGTACACCAACCCAGATAATCCATTGCGTGCTTCCGTATTATCTGACCCAGCAGGCAAACGTATTAATACTAAAGACAATACGCCAGCAGTGGTGCACATCAATATGGTGCCTGGCAATAAAGTTGAGATTCAAATTGCGGCGAAAGGCGGCGGCTCTGAAAACAAAACCAAAATGGTGATGCTCAACCCATCGGATGATATTGCCGAGTGGGTAGAAAAAACACTTCCAGCTATGGGGGCAGGCTGGTGTCCACCGGGCATGCTTGGTATTGGTATTGGCGGTACGGCTGAAAAAGCGGCCGTACTAGCGAAAGAATCCTTAATGGAACACATTGATATTCATGAATTGATCGAACGTGGTCCACAAAACGCAGAAGAAGAATTACGTTTAGATATCTTCAATCGTGTCAATAAACTGGGTATTGGCGCACAAGGTTTAGGTGGCTTAACTACGGTCGTGGATGTGAAAATCAAAACTGCACCTACACACGCCGCCTCTAAACCAGTGTGTTTAATTCCAAACTGTGCGGCGACGCGTCATGTTCATTTCACATTAGACGGTTCAGGCCCTGCACAATTAACGCCACCGAAATTAGAAGATTGGCCACAAATTACTTGGGAAGCGGGTGCCAATACCCGTCGTGTGAACCTAGATACCGTAACGAAAGAAGATGTTCAACAATGGCGCACTGGTGAAACGGTTCTGCTTTCTGGCAAAATCTTAACGGGTCGTGATGCAGCGCATAAACGTATTCAAGGCATGTTACAAAGTGGCGAAGGTTTGCCAGAAGGTGTCGATCTGAACGGTAAATTTATTTACTACGTAGGTCCGGTAGATGCAGTACGTGATGAAGTGGTTGGTCCTGCTGGCCCAACAACCTCGACTCGTATGGATAAATTTACTGACATGATGTTAGAAGAAACCGGCATTATGGGCATGATTGGTAAAGCAGAACGTGGTGCGGCAACGGTCGAGTCGATTAAAAAGAACAAATCGGTTTATTTGATGGCCGTAGGCGGCGCAGCTTACTTAGTGGCAAAAGCGATTAAGAAAGCGCGTGTGGTGGCATTTGAAGATCTTGGTATGGAAGCGATTTACGAATTTGAAGTTGAAGATATGCCTGTCACCGTGGCAGTGGATTCAACAGGTGCAAATGCCCACCAAATCGGCCCCGACACTTGGAAAGTGAAAATCGCTGAAATGGAAAAGTAAATTTAACAATAAAGAGCCTGTATGTTGCTAGAAATTCTGCATGTTACTGGAGATTTTCTAGCTTCTTTGCTCTGGTGCATGCACGGAATAACGGCTTGTTTAATGTTATTACTACCTTCAAGCAAAATTTTCCTGACTAATCGTGTTAAATTGATTATAGTTTCATTAACAAAATAGTTAACAGACTGAATGCTTAGGAGATTTTATGCCGCGTTTTGTACAAATTTTACAAATCTTGATCGCAATCGTTGTAGGTGGTTACGTGGGTGTGCAGAT
The DNA here is from genome assembly GCF_002157735.2 of Vibrio aphrogenes. Lineage (NCBI taxonomy): Bacteria > Pseudomonadati > Pseudomonadota > Gammaproteobacteria > Vibrionales > Vibrionaceae > Vibrio > Vibrio aphrogenes. The sequence continues at coordinate 1,357,946 of NZ_AP018689.1, read as the reverse complement.
GATTTTGCACGGGATTGCTATTTTTAACACGGCGAACAACTGGTTTGCGGTGATGACCGTTGTCTTAGGCCTGTTATTAGAAATCTCACTGTTCGTTATTTATAAATTGATTGAAGAAGATTAAATTTACTCTTGATTCAATATCAAAGGCTCGTATTTTAAGTAAATGCGAGCCTTTGTTTTTTCTACAAAAAGCACAATGTGATATTCTCAATACACTTGCACTGGTTGTGACAGAAATAAGGTTGCCGCGCTTATTCGAACTTGAGGTTAATCAATGAAGATCAAACAAGAAGTGAATGATTTTGTAAAACGCAGTCTCGACCGACATTTACGGTTGGCAGTCACGGGCTTATCGCGTGCTGGTAAAACGGCGTTTATCACTTCACTCGTCAATCAGCTTTTAAATAGCTCAACTCAAGATAATTTGCCGCTTTTTGAATCGAGTCGCAACAAACAATTGTTGGGGGCTAAGCGTATCCCGCAAACGAATTTAATGGTGCCAAGATTTGATTATGATTTAGCGATAGAGCAACTCAATGCGACCCCACCACAATGGCCAGAGCCTACTCGAGATGTCAGTGAGATTCGTTTAGCGATTCGTTTTACCCCCAAAAAGGGTGCACGACGTTTATTAAAAAGTACGGCAACCCTGTATCTCGATATTGTTGATTATCCGGGCGAATGGTTACTCGATTTGCCTTTGCTTGATATGAGCTTTGAAGAATGGTCTCAAAGCCAAATGCAATTGCTTAAAGGGGAAAAAGCGGGCAGTGAACTACGCTCTACTTTGGCGAAACAATGGTTAGTGAAGCTGAATCATTTTGATATGTTTGCGCCGGCCAATGAAAACCGCGTGGCAGAATTGGCTAAAGCTTATACCGATTATCTTCATGCTTGCAAAGACGCCGGACTTCATTGGGTACAACCAGGGCGTTTTGTGTTACCGGGTGAACTAATTGGTGCGCCAGTATTGCAGTTTTTCCCTGTGGAAATAGAAACCGATGACAATGGCAAACCCGTTACCGAAATTAAGCGCAGTAGTGGTTATGCGATGTTGCGTTCACGCTTTAATGAGTACAAGAAGAAGATTGTTAAAGCCTTTTATCAAGAGCACTTTTCAACCTTTGATCGACAAATTGTGTTAGTGGACTGTTTGCAACCGCTCAACTCTGGCTATGATTCTTTTATGGATATGAGCGGGGCTATCAGTCAATTGATGCAAAGCTTTAAATATGGACGTAACTCGATATTAAAACGTCTATTCTCCGCTAAGATCGATAAAGTTTTATTTGCGGCCACCAAAGCGGATCACGTCACCCCTGATCAACATGTCAACATGGTGTCACTACTGCAACAATTGGTGCATGAAGCGTGGCAACATGTTTCTTATGAAGGCATTGATATGGAGTGTATAAGCTTAGCCTCAATTCAAGCTACGATGCCCGGTTATGCGCAAGCGGGAGAGACGACGCTGCAAGCAATTAAAGGCACGACCTTAGCAGAAGAAACCATTACACTTTTTCCTGGAGAAGTGCCACCTAAGCTGCCACAACGAGAATACTGGCAAGGCAATGGTTTTGAATTTTATCAATTTAGGCCATTAGTCATTCCGCATGATCAAGCGTTGCCGCATATTCGGATGGATAAAGCTTTGCAGTTTTTATTAGGGGATAAGTTGCGATGAGCCAAGATAAGCCAGAATATAAAACAAGGGTGGTTTTTACTAGCGATAAACCTGACTTGAATAGTGATAAATCAGATTTAAATAGTGAGAGATCACACTCAACCGATAAAGGTGCGCCGTACGCAGAGCCGAATGAGCCGTACTCATCAGATAAGGTAAGCCACACCATTCGCTTTGATGAGACCACTGAATTTGTGCCCATGACTCAAGCTCAATTGGAGTTAAGCGCAGAAAACCCACTTGAAAATGAGATGGTAAACATCATACGTCCACGTTCAAAGAAACGCTGGCTTGTTAGTGGTATGGTGGTGGCCTTTAGCGGTTTGGTTGGGTGGCAATGTGTTGAAAGTGTGGTGCAAGCTTATCAACAATCGGATTGGCTGACACTTGGTTGGACAGGGTTTATCGCCGCTCTCGCCTCATTGGGGATTAGCGCTACGCTAAAAGAGCTCTGGAAACTGCGTCGATTACGTAAACAATTGAGTAGCCAAGAGCAAGCGATGGATTTCATTGAATCTCATCATATCGGGCAAGCGAAACCTTTTTGTGAAGAACTGGCAAATCAAGCTGGCGTGACACTGGAACATGCCGGATACGATCGCTGGATCAAAACCGTGAATGACAATCACAATGACGCTGATGTGATTGAGCTTTACGATGATATGGTGATTGCTCAACAAGACAAGCAAGCGAAGAAGGTTGTCGCCACGTATTCAACAGAATCGGCCGTATTAGTCGCGGTGAGTCCACTGGCGATTGCTGACATGCTGCTTGTGGCGTGGCGTAATTTTAAAATGATCGATGAACTGGGCAAAATCTACGGCGTAGAGCTGGGGTATTGGTCACGCATTCGCTTAATCAAACTGGTATTTATTAATATGGCGGCGGCAGGAGCCAGTGAGCTGGCGGTCGATATCGGCACCAACGTGATGTCATTGGGAGTTGCCGGGAAAATATCCACTCGAGCAGCACAAGGTATTGGGGTTGGTTTACTGACTGGTCGACTTGGGATCAAAGCCATGGCTTTATTGCGTCCGTTACCATGGCGCAAAGATAAAGCAGTACGGTTAAGCGAGATCCGCAAGCTGGTGGTAGGTCGAGTCATGGGTAAATCGGAAGAAAAATAATAACGCTTTATATGTACACTAATGTCGTGGTTTATTCCGGTAGAACAAACCATGATAATAAGGTCTATACTTGCAGGTTAAAAACAGTGTGTAAACAAAGTCGCGCACTGTTATTGAAAAGGTTTTTCGTGATTAACCCGTCGCGTACGGTATTTTCTTGACGAAATTCCATACATACAACACACTACTGTCAACTTTTCGTGACACTTTGTAGGAACCAGAACGTGCGATTAGAAGTTCAATGCCAAGACCGTATTGGCCTTACCCGAGAATTATTAGACATCCTCGCTTCGAAAAACATTGATTTACGTGGAATCGAACTCAGCACCCACGGAATTGAAGTTGGACAACCGGGGGTTATCTATCTCAATTGCCCTGACGTAGAATTTCATACCTTCAGTGCCTTAATGGCGCAAATTCGTCAAATTAATGGGGTAACGGATGTTCGTAAAATTCCATTTATGCCGAGTGAACGTGAAAGCACTGAGCTAAATGCGATCCTAGATACTTTGCCCGATCCTGTAATTTCAATAAACCTGAAAGGGGATATTGAAATGGCTAACTTTTGTGCGTTATCCCTTTTTAAAGTGAGCGTCAAAGAAATTCAAACCTTTAGTATTTTTCATTACATTCCGAATTTAAAGTCTGCGCCTTGGTTTAAGGCCTTGTTTGGTGGCGAAATTAAACCTAAGCAAGGGCAGTTTGACGAAGGGCTATTGCGTTATCGCGATAAGATCACCATTGAAGGGCTCAATTATTTGATGGATGTGATGCCGGTGATGATTTACAGCGATTCTGGTGAAGCGATTCTGGCCAGTGCAGTGATCATGTTAAAGCCGATTGTCTTATCCGAAACCAAACTGACCTCCATTCCTGATTATAATCCGCTGGGATTTGAACACTTTGTTGGGGTATCTAACCATCATCAGCGTTTAATTTCGCAAGCGAAAAAGCTCGCCATGCTTGATCAACCGTTGTTGATTGAAGGGGAAACAGGAACCGGTAAAGAAATGTTGGCACGAGCCTGCCATAATCGCTCACATCGTTCTAATGAACCATTCTTAGTGTTAAGTTGTGCTTCTATGCCAGATGATGCTGCTGAAACCGAACTTTTCGGTAATGCTGCGGGGGCGTTTAACCATGAAGTGGCACAAAAAGGTATTTTCGAACAAGCCGACAAAGGCACTGTCTTTCTCGATGAAATTGGGGAAATGAGCCCTCATTTACAAATCAAGTTACTGCGTTTTTTACAAGATGGTTCATTCCGCCGAGTCGGGGAAGAAAAAGAAATGCATGTAGATGTGAGAGTGATCGCCTCAACCAAACAAACCTTATCGCAATTGACGCAATCAGGCTCGTTCCGCGAAGATTTATATTACCGTTTAAATGTTCTTAATTTAAGTATTCCGTCAATACGAGAACGCAGTAGTGATGTCTTGCCGTTAGTGGATATGTTCGTGGCGAAATATGCTCAACAACTGGGTTTGAAAGTACCCAGTTACGATGAGGATTTGATTGAACAACTCACCTTGTATCCTTGGCCGGGTAATATTCGTCAATTAGAAAACTCGGTTTTACGTGCTATGACTCAACTTGATGATGATGTTCTGAAATTTGAGCATTTCCAACTACCCACTTTGCAAGCCAGCCGATCTGTATTTGACACTCAATCGGAAATTTTCACGCTCGAAGGATCGTTAGATGAAATGATGCGTAAGCACGAAGCGCAAATTTTGGAGCGTTTATATCAATCCTTCCCATCAAGCCGTAAGTTGGCAAAACGCCTAGAAGTGTCACATACCTCGATTGCCAACAAATTACGTGATTATGGGATCAGAAAATCATAATGGAACGATTACATAAACAGATTGAGCTACTAATGGAGCTTGATAAACTCAAAACCGTATTGCGCCGTACGCGCGTGAAATCGGCAGAAGGGCGTTTAGAAAATACAGCTGAGCATAGTTGGCACGTGGCTTTAATGGCATTGTTACTAGAAGAGCACGCCAATGAGCCAGTCGATATCACCAAAGTCGTTAAAATGTTATTGCTACATGACGTGGTTGAGATCGATGCGGGTGATACGTTTGTGTATGATACGGCGGCGTCACAAGTGCAAGCTGACAATGAATTAAAAGCCGCTAAGCGTTTGTTTGGCATGTTACCGCAAGAGCAAGGCGACGCATTTATGGCAATTTGGCAAGAGTTTGAAGCGGCGCAAACCGCAGAAGCCAAATTTGCGAAATCTTTAGACCGACTGATCCCCATGTTGTTGAACTATTATAATAATGGTCAAAGCTGGATGGAGCACGGTGTAACGAAAACTCAAGCGTTAACCGTCAATGCAAGAATTGAATATGGTTCTGCCGCATTATGGGATAAAGCACAGCAAATGGTTGCCGATGCCGTGAATAATGGCTGGTTAAAAGATCAATAATACAAAGCGAGATGTTATGCCTTATATACCTTTGGACGAATACCAAAGAAAATGGATTTTCACCCATCAATCCATGCCTGTACCCGCAGAAGATTTAGTGCAAATTAAGCCTATTCCACCGCAACGAGCTGCTCAACTGTGGATTGAAAATATCAGCAAACAAAGTCCAGATGCAGAACGGTTAAGTCCGTCAGATTGGGCAAGCAAAGCCAGTAATTGGCATGATGAAATTGATTGGTCAGAAGCGTGGGAGGCCGATGAGCCTGAGTTACCACAAGCGATTTTAGATTATATTAATTGGCAAGATGATGTGACGGTTTACTTTTGTTATGAGAAGTACAACATTATCGAAACCAAGTGGTCAGTGTTTAAAAAGCATTGGAAAAACTTTTTATTTTTCGATGATGGCCCGCTCTTAATTGGTCGTCGTCGCTCTGAAGTTTTATGGTTTAACACCAATGGCACGGTGAAGCTTGGTCAACGTGTCTAATATTAATCACTTATAATTAGTACGATTGGTATAAGCCCCAACAACGCTAAATTACCAACAAAAATGCCGCTTAACATAAAGCGGCATTTTTTTATTGAATTCAATATGTTGAATTACTTCTTACGGCAGTACTCAGCGATGATGTACATAGATTGGCCGTTTGCTTTACCTGAAATCAATTTAGGATCATCGGCAAGGCTAATACCACGTACAACCGTACCTTGTTTGATGACTTGAGAAGAACCTTTGATTGGTAGGTCTTTAATGATGGTAACGTCGTCACCTTTTTTAAGCTCCACACCATTTACGTCACGAGGTTTTTCTTCGTCTTCATCCATGCCGATTTCAGCCCAGTTCTTGGTTTCGTCTTCTAGATACATCATATCTAAAAGTTCGTTAGCCCAAGTTTCACCTTTACGAGAAAGATGAGTCAGTTGACGCCATGCAAGCACTTGTACTTGTGGTACTTGGCTCCACATGCTGTCGTTAAGACAACGCCAGTGGTTTACATCCATGTCTTCTGGAGATTCAACTTGTGCGCGACAAGTGTCACAAATCATAACCGCGTGATCAACGGTGATTTGGGTGTGAGGTGCCACAACAAATGGAGCCAATGATGTAGTTGAAGAGCATAGCTCACATTTTGATTCGCAACGGGCAAGTAGCGTAGCTTCTGTTGACATAATGTTTACCTAATATGTTCAAGGATGAATTTTAAGCCCGCTATTATCCATGTTATCCATACTAATTAAAAGGAAATATGGTGTTTAAGTGGGTAAATTCAGTATAGATAAATAATCACGCGCGGTTTATTTCATGATATTTCGCTGAATTGAGTCTGATCTCAGGTTAAAAATAGCAGACATCAAAAGATTACTACTATGTGATCTATCAATGGTATTGGATGAGGTGTTGAACTTGTGTAAACTGAGCGTCATATTGCAGTAGGGAGAATAAGGTAATTATGAGTAAGTTGATTTTTGGGATCCTACTCGTTGCACTTGGCGTTGGTATTGGAATCAAATACCAAGATGAGATCATGGATGTCCTAAATTTACGTGATATGGAAGAAGTTCAAGACTCTATCGAAGATGCAGCTGACCGTTTCCAATCTGGTATGGATTCTCTATCCGATACCGTGAGTCAATTAGCGCAACAACATTGATCTTATAAATTAAGGTTTAACATACTCACTGACGCTTAACGTATTGATTTATAAGTCAGGAATGACTTTTTAAAAATGACCCATCGAAATATGGGTCATTTTTTATGCTTTAAATTCCGTTCAATTTTCTGTTCTATCAAGCCGTGCTGAGTACGCTTACTGTTTGATGGCGGTGTAACCGTAACTTGCAATCAAACTCTGGCCTTCTTTCGATAACACATAATCTAAAAATTGTTTGGCAGGAGCCTTCAAACTGTCTTTTTTATACACCACGAGGAAAGGGCGAGCTAATTTATATTGTTCTGACGAAATATTTTCCGCCGTAGGAGCAATGCCATCTAATTTAATCGCTTTTATTGATTTATCGAGTGAGCCGATGGAAACAAAACCTATCGCTTGGGTGTTGTGATTGATTAAGGTTTTCATCATGCCGTTACTATTTACGACCAGATTTTTGGCATGAATATTAGAAACATGGTGTTGATTGACAACTTTGGTTAAGCCGAGCAAGGTTTCAAAGCTGTAACGAGAGCCAGAAGAGGCTTCGCGTGTCACCACCGCAATGGCTTGATCATGACCACCAACTTCTTTCCAATTTTTAATTTCACCTAAATAAATTTTGGCTAATTGTTCACGTGTTAATGTATCAACGGGGTTTAAGATATTGGTCGCAATAGCCAGCCCGTCATGAGCAATAGGGACAATCGCAATGTGATCCTTGGCTTCTCCCTCGGTTAAATAACGCGAACTCATGCCTAAATCTGCTACACCTTTAGTGGCTAGTACAATACCAGCGGTAGAGTCTACCGCTTGAACCGCAATATAATCATCAGGGTGAGTTTGATTATATTTTTCGGCTAACACATCCATAACCCGCGCAACAGAACTGGAACCTGATACTACAATTTGCTTGGCTTGCACCGTTGAAATAAGTACCAGAGAAGATAAAAGGGAAGCGAGCAATACTCGAAACATGTGAACATCTCCGACAATTAATTAAGATGAAAAATATTATATGTCTTTCCTGTGACATTTCTGTGAATCAAAGGAGATTTTTAATTTAAATTTAGTTACTTATTGTTAATGATGGTGGCTGGCTTGCTGCTTTTATTTAGGTAGAGAAGGCAGCGTTAATCTCGTCGTTTGAGGATTATTTGATGAGCAGCTAGGATTATTGGAGAAAGAAGGCGGATAATCATTAAGAGCATTCGAACATCAAGGAGGCGGAAGCTTATGTGCAGTGAGCTAGATTGGTGGCGTTTGATGAAACGAGCGGAACAATTGTGTCATTATCGCAATGGTAGTGTACCGGTTGGACAGGGGAAAGCGTGTTTTGAAGGCGATCAGCAGCGCCATGTTATCATTTTCTCTAATGAAATTTATTCCATTGACTCAATGCATTGTGACCATCTTCTTGAAGTGGCAAAAATGAACTATGACTCAAAACATGAACGGTGGGAATTGTATATCAACAATGCCGATAGCAATGCGTTATCCGAACCTGAATGGTTGCCGCACCCCATTCACTTTGCTCATCAAGATGCTATGTTTTTATTAGCGGTCGTTGAAAAAGATGCTGAGGAATGTATTTGGGGTTAAATCATATTTAAGGTAAACCATATTGATCGTTAAACTCTATATGCAGTTAAGCCCAAAAAATAAACCAAAGCAAAAAGGCTACTCAGAGTATGAGTAGCCTTTGATTTATCTTTAGCTCACTTGTAAACACCGCTTAAAATAGCGGCTCAGTTTTACTGTGTGTCGCTTGGCGGTACTTTGGTTGCCTGATTTTCTGGTGTTGAGTCAGCTTCTTTTGATGACTTAGCTTCTTTTGAGGACTCAGCTTCGCCAGCCATATTCACTTCGTCAGTTACCTTAGTTTCAACAGAGTCAGGCAGTGGTGCAAAAGTCTGTGTCGGTTTCGCAACAATATTTCGGTTTTCGATGCTGACTTTAATTAAGGTGACTTCAATAACATCACCTAATTTAAACTCAACATGACCGTCGATTTGAATCGTGCCCAATTCACGAGAAGCAGAAATGCGCTCTTTATTGTCTATGATTTGAGAACATGGAATAAAGGCCGCTGCGCCATTTTCTAATAAACGAACACGCGCTCCAGCACGGTTGATATCAAAAATTTCGGCTTGGAATTTGGTCTCGTTTTTCGGTTCATTAAGTAAGGTACGAGCGTATAGCCAATCAGCCACGTTGCGCTCTGCCATATTGTGGAAGCGACGACACAAAGACAGTTCTTCACCGACTGTTTCATCGGGGACTTGTACCGGCTCTTTGTTCAATACCAAAGCTTTGAGCATACGATGGTTAATCATGTCGCCGTATTTACGAATAGGAGAAGTCCAAGTCGCGTAAATATCTAGCCCCATAGCAAAGTGTTGCTCAGGTTGATGATTAATTTCGCTATAAGCTTGGAATTTACGAATACGGTTATCTAAATAACTTTCTTCTTGTGCTGCCAGCCAACGACGCAGAGCACTGAAGCCTTCTAGGGTAGTAATGCTTTCAACCGTAAAAGGCAGTTCACCATTTGGGTTAGTCAGTTCAATGACTTCTTTTAATTTGTCTTCTTTAAAACCCGCATGAGTATTAAAAATACCCGAATTGAAGGCTGATTTCAGCGCAGTACCAGCACAGATATTCGCTGTGATCATGGCTTCTTCAACTAATTTATTGGCGGTGCGGCGCATATCGGCATGAATGGCGATGACGTCGTTATCTTCGCTAAGTTCAAAACGATAGTCAGGACGACCTGGGAAAACAACCGCATGGTTTTGACGCCATTGTGCACGAGCTTGAGCCAATTGATGTAAGCTTGAAACGACTTGAGCAATGGTTTCGTTGGGTTGCCACTGCTCACTTGAGCCGGTTTCTAACCAATCTGAAACAGGGTCATAAGCAAGGCGGGCATGTGATTGAATGTTCGCAGCAAAAAACTCAATATCATTACCGATCACACCATCTTTAGAGACCGTTACCGAGCAGCATAACGCCACACGAAGTTCATCTTGTTTTAATGAACACAAATCATCAGCCAAATCACGTGGCAACATTGGAATATTACGACCAGGTAGATAAATGGTGAAGCCACGCTTACGGGCGACAGTGTCCATATCTGAGTCAGGCGTGATATAAGCAGTTGGGTCAGCAATCGCAATGGTTAATTTAAAGTCCCCATTATCGGTGGTTTCTGCATACAAAGCATCGTCCATATCTTTGGTCGATTCGCCATCAATTGTCACAAATGGAATGTGGGTTAAATCACGACGCTGTAATGCTTCATCATCTTTTAACTGCCAAGTTTCACCTTCAGGTAAGCCTTGAGGTTCACTGTTAGGTAAATCATTTTGTGCCAATGTTACCCACCAAGGCGCAATTTTATCGTCGGCATCGGTGATTTTTTCTGAAATTTCAACAAAAAAGTTGTCTTTATCACAGTCTTTAGCAAGCGGGTGATCGACTAAATGAGCCACAACCCAATCACCGTCTTTCAGAGTTTCAGGGTTCAAACCTTTACGAGCTTTGGCTTTTAAAGAAAGCTTTTTCAGTTGAGGATGATCTGGAACGACATTCAATCGGCCTTTAAATAGCTTAATACGCGCAATAAAACGTGTTAAAGCAGGTTCAATTAACTCATCCGGTTCTGCGCTTTCTTTATCATTTTCAGAACGAATAATGGCAATAACTTTATCACCATGAATACACTTCTTCATGAAGTTGGGCGCAATGAAATAACTGGTTTTATTATCAACTTCTAAAAACCCAAATGATTTGTCTGTTGCTTTTACCGTACCTTCTTTCTTTGGTAGGTTTTCTTTCATCTGTTGTTTAAGTTGCGCAAGTAAAGGATTGTCTGAAAACATGTGTGTAATTCTTTAACTATTTTGAGTGAAAATTTATCGGCACACTATAATGATTGCCGTCGGGGATTACCACTTTATTAAAGTAAAACTGTTTAGAAGGTAAAAATCTAATGTGCGCTCTTGACCTTAGATTCATACTATTTTTTATTTTTGATGGACTTTTAGACGGCTAGATATAAAGGTTTTTTATGGTTTTTTATGAAATATGAGCGAATAACAGTAAAAATGTGATGAAATTCAATTTTTCCTAGCTTTTTTTATGATTGTCAGGCAGAATACGCCTCCCTTATAGATGTCCCGCAACAGCTTAAGGCGTTTTCTACCTAATCCATGATATGTATGGATACTAGATTTTAGGGTAGGTATTAGAGGTAGTTGAGCTGAATGGGACCGAGATTTTCCTTAAAATTAGTAGGAACCCCATGTCAGAAAATCAAATCAAATTTGTCGATCTAGATCTTAACCAAGATATTCTTTCAGCTCTAAACTCGATGGGATTTGAAACACCAACTCCAATTCAAGCTGCGTCAATTCCTCACCTTTTAGAAGGTAAAGATGCACTAGGTAAAGCACAGACAGGTACAGGTAAAACTGCCGCGTTCTCTTTGCCGATCTTGAATAAAATCGATCTTAAGCAATATAAACCACAAACCATCATCATGGCGCCAACTCGTGAGTTAGCGATCCAAGTTGCTGCTGAAATCAAAACACTAGGTCAAAACATCAAAGGCCTAAACGTGACAGAGATTTACGGTGGTGCCTCTATCGTTGAACAAATGCGTGCTTTGAAAAAAGGTTCTCACATTGTTGTGGGTACGCCGGGACGTGTAAAAGATCTTATTAATCGTCGCTCTTTACAGCTAGACGAAGTAAAAACCTTCGTTTTAGATGAAGCAGACGAAATGCTTAAAATGGGTTTTGTTGATGATGTAACTTGGATCATGGAACAAGCACCTGAATCAGCACAACGTGTTTTATTCTCTGCAACCATGCCTCCAATGGTGAAAACCATCGTTGATCGCTTCCTACGTAATCCTGCACGTGTTGACGTTGCTGGTGAAAACCGTACGGTTGCAAAAGTTGAGCAAAACTTCTGGGTCGTAAAAGGCGTAGAGAAAGACGAAGCAATGACTCGTCTACTTGAAACAGAAGACACAGATGCTTCAATCGTATTCGTTCGTACACGTCAAGATACTGAGCGTTTATCTGATTGGTTATCAGCACGTGGCTTTAAATCAGCTGCACTTCATGGTGATATCCCTCAAGCTCAGCGTGAACGTACCGTTGATAACATCAAACGTGGCGTGATCGATATTCTTGTCGCAACCGACGTTGTTGCTCGTGGTCTTGATGTGCCGCGTATTACGCACGTATTCAACTACGATATCCCATTTGATACTGAATCTTACATCCACCGTATTGGTCGTACAGGCCGTGCTGGACGTACAGGTAAAGCGATCTTGCTTGTTCGCCCAAATCAAATGCGCATGCTACGCACCATTGAGCGTGTTACTAAATCAGGTATGGAAGAAATTCAACTTCCACAACGTGATAAAGTGGCAGAAGCTCGTTTAGTGAAATTGAGCGCAGAGCTTGAAGCCGATAAAGAAAACGCATCGTTAGATAGCTTTGTTGAGTTGATTGAAAAACTGCAAACGTCTTTAGAGATCGATGCCGCGACATTAGCTGCTATCTTGCTAAAACGTCAACAAGGTAAACGTCCTTTATTCTATAAAGGCCCAGACCCAATGATCGAAGCGATTGAGCGTGATAACAAACGTCGTAAAGAGCGTCGTGAAAACCCTCGTGACGGTGGCCGTGGTGAAGGTCGTTCATTCGGTGGCAACAAGCAAGATTGGGATACTTACCAATTACAAGTTGGCCGTGATAGTGGCGTTCAAGTTAAAGACATCGTTGGCGCATTAGCAAACGAATTAGGTTTAACTAAACATTCAATCGGTGCGATTAAACTTGCACAAGGTCATACATTTGTTCAGTTACCGAAAGCAATGACTTCAGAAGTGGCTGGCAAACTTAAGAAATTACGCATTCGTCAAAAAGAAGTCGGTGCTGTGGTTTGTGATTTTGATGACTTCCGTGAGTCTCGTGGCCCTCGTTCTGGCGGTCCTCGTCGTGAAGGCGGACGTGATGGTGGCGGTTTCCGCGGTCGTGGTGGTGAAGGCCATCGTGGTCGTCGTGAAGGCAATGGTGGTGAGCGTCGTTTTGATCGCAACCGTGGCCCTAAAAGCAAACCGGCTCCACGTGGTAACCGCGAAAGTTAATTAATCTTCACTACTGTTTGTAGTTAGTTTTAAAAGCCGAGATTACGATAAGTTATCTCGGCTTTTTGCATTAATGGGCCTATACATTAATTGAATTTATTTTCTTACTAAAAGAAATCCTGACTTGTCTTAGATCAATCAATTTTGTAACCATTTCTGAAATTACCAAAATAAAGTTGAAAGATTAAAAAAATATTGAATAATGTAATGCAAAGAACACTATTCACGACTATAGTGTGTATCTTCACAAAAGGTAGAAAGAGAATCTCATGTCAAATCAATATGTATTAGTGATCAATTCCGGCAGTTCTTCATTAAAATTTGCCGTTATCAATTCAGTCACAGGGGATGCCGTTTTAACGGGGCTAGGTGAATGTTTTGGACTAGAAGATTCTAGAATGAGTTGGAAGTACCAAGGAGAAAAGACATCCGAAGCTATCCAATATGATGGTAGCCATCATCAATACGCTGTAGAACGCGTAGTGAAGCTTCTAAATACTTTAGGGCTAACTTCTGATTTTGTTGCTGTTGGACACCGTATCGTAGCCGGCGGTGAAACTTTCAAAGGCACAGTGCAAGTAGATGAAAAAGTGATTGAAGAAGTTGAGCGCCTTGCTGAACTTGCTCCTCTTCATAACAAAGCAAACGCAGAAGGGATGAGAGCGGCAATGAAAGCTTTCCCATCTCTACCACAATTTGCTGTATTCGATACTGCTTTCCACCAAACTATGCCACCGAAAGCGTTTATGTACGCGCTTCCTTATGAATTATATGAACAACATAAAGTACGTCGTTATGGTGCTCATGGTACAAGCCACTATTATGTCAGTCGTGAAGCGGCAAAAATGGTGAACAAGCCAGTTGATAACAGCAGCTACATTACAGTTCACTTAGGTAATGGTGCTTCTGTTAGCGCAGTTAAAAATGGCCAATGTGTTGATACCAGTATGGGTTTAACACCATTAGCAGGTCTAATGATGGGTACTCGTTGTGGTGATATCGACCCAAGCGTTATCGAATTCCTGTTCCGTAAAGGCTGGGAAAAAGATGAATTGTTCGAAATGTTGAACAAAAAATCTGGCTTCCTAGGTGTATCAGGTATCACAAGCGATGCTCGTGGCGTATTAGAAGCAATGGATGAAGGCAATGCTCGTGCTAAATTAGCATTCGAAATCTTCACTTACCGTGTTGCGAAATACATCACTTCTTACTTAGCTTCATTAGATTCTCTAGATGCGATTGTCTTCACTGGCGGCATCGGTGAAAACTCACTTCCAATTCGTCGTGAGATTTTAAATAACTTGAAAATTCTTGGCTTCGTTGAAGACGAGAAAGGTAATGAAGCCGCAAGATTTGGTGAGGGTGGCGAAATTGGTTCATCTGAGCTATTAGGTGCTAAAGCGTTGGTTATCCCAACCAATGAAGAATTCGTGATTGCACAGCAGTCAGTTGAATTACTGAAATAAGCTTAAATCATTATGAAGAAAAGCGAGCCCAAGTGGCTCGTTTTTTTTGTTTATCATATTGGAGATTGTTTTCTTATAACTCAACATCACGCGCTCTTAATTCATGCCTTTTTTGCCCAAAGAGAAAAACTTGGTATTTATAACCAAGGTAAGGATGGGGAAGTTAAGTGCGTATGAATCAGAAATATAGATCTGTTTTCGATTAGTGTTAGATACTGAGTAAATCTACAGCCCTTTACTATGAGTTTGTTTTAATGAACTATATGGATTATTTCCGTCTAATAACTTGTTAGGCTACAAAACAGGAGGTTAACTTTGACTTGTGTTATATGTCTTGGTGAAAACGAAATATCTGATGAAAACCCACTAACTGACGAACATATAGTCCCAGAATTCATTGGTGGAAATCTTGTAGTCAAAAACGTCTGTAAAACTTGCAACTGTAATTTAGGTAGTGGTTTTGAAGGACGCTTGGCTAACAACTTTTATTTTCAGCTAGCACGTCAGGTTCACGATATTAAAGGTAAGCAGCTATCTGCACCTAATGCCTTTACAGGCACATATGAACATGCAGAGCTCGGAAAAGTCCGAGTTGATGACAAAAACAATATGATTGTTTTCCCTGAGATAGACATTGACCAGCAGGATTCTAACTTCAGCATTTCCCTAAGAATTGATAAAACAGAGCAACGTCAAGTGAAGAAAATGCTTAGAACGAAGCTCCAGCGTCATTTTAAAAGTCAAGGAAAGACTGTTTCTAAAAATCAGCTTGCACAACTAGAAAGTCACTTATGGGAAAATGCTACCATTAGTAAACGCTCAGTAGAAAAGCCCCAGTTTACTGGGAATTTTGTATGGGATGTAAATGACCATAATCTTCTACATTTAAAAATTGCGTATGAGTTGCTTATTTACCATTTTGGAAATAGTTATCTACAAGACCAAACTGCTGACAAAATCAGACTTAGCCTCAAAAATCAGAAAATGCTCGATGAGGTATTTTTCACCAATCAGCTTGAACTAAGTGAGTTAGCTTCATTGTTTGATGACCAAAACCACTGGGTTTACATTGTACGAAATTTTTGTGTAGTTAGTATCTTTGGGCAACTTTCATCAGTCATATTCACAGACTCAATTTCAGATTTCTATGAAGTTCAAGGTGTCGTCTATAAATTTGATATCAAGTCAGGAAAACATGAAAAAATGCCACTTTTTGCGCTCATGAAGTAACCTAACAAGATAATTAGACTCCCTATCTAATAACAGGCTAACTTTTCAGTGAGTCTAACTGTTGGGAGAATTACTGGTGTTGACTTAACCACTAAAGCTCTACAAGTGTGCGTTTATCTTCACGCCAAGGTGCAGTTGAAGTGACCCCTTAAAGTTGGACATTTCTGTTATGCGGCTTCTAAGGCCTGATTTCGGTATTCTACCGGAGTTAGGCCTTTTAATTTCACCTTAATCCGATCGTTATTGTAATAATCAATATATTCATCAATGCATGCCATAAGTTGCTCAGCACTGTCAAAGTGGTAACCATGGTACATTTCTGTTTTTAAAAGTGCGAAGAAGTTTTCAGCCACAGCATTATCAAGACAGTTTCCTTTTCTCGACATACTCTGATTTATTCTTTTCTCTTTTAGCTTGTTACGATAATCACGGTGTTGGTATTGCCACCCTTGGTCACTATGTAAAGTTAACGAGGACGCTTGACTTAACTTACTCGTCGCTTTCTCTAGCATCTCGGTCACGAGATGTAATTTAGGTGAGGTCGCTACAGTATGACTAACGACTTCTTGATTAAATAAATCGATGATAGGAGATAAATAGACTTTTTCACCTGCCACTTTAAATTCCGTCACATCGGTCACCCATTTTTCATTTGGTTTCGTCGATTTAAAGTCTCGCTTCAGAATATTCGGGGCAATACGCCCAATCGCACCTTTATAAGAACGATATTTCTTCGGTCTTACGGTCGATTTTAGCCCTAGTTTTGCCATTAAGCGCTGAACCGTTTTATGATTTAAGTAGATGCCTTCTCTACGTAAAGCATAATGAATGCGTCGATAACCATATCGACCTTTATGCTTATGAAATATTCTTTCAATACTCGCTATCTCATTCGCGTAAGGCTCGGGAGTGCTCAACACTTGGCATTGGTAGTAATACACACTCTTGGGCAATCCAATGGATTGCAATAAATGCTGGATTTTGTGTTGGTGTTTTAGAGCTTGAACAGTCAACGCTTTTTCTTTGCTGCTTGACGTTTTAACTTGTCCAGCTCCTCTAACTTTTTTAGAACAGCATTCTCCGCTCTCAAATAAGCCAGTTCCTCTCTGAGTTCATCAAGTGACATGTCTTCATCAGGTTTAGTCGGACGCTTATTTGATTGAGTTTTCATAGATGGTCTGCCTTTAGGTCGGGAATGTAAGCCTTGGAATCCCGACTGATTATAAAGCTTTAACCAAACAGAAATAGTCCCGTTAGAAGAAAAATTGAATTCAGCACTCGCTTGGCTTATAGACCAGTTATTTTCCCACATTGATTTTAATACCGAGAATTTAAAATCTGCGGAATTTTCATAATCAAGAGGTAAAAATGAAGATGAACCATGGATCCTGTAAACAGAAGTCCAATAACGAATTTGGTTCGCAGGAATAGATAACTCTTTTGCAAGAGATGTCGATGATTCGCCATCAAGGCAACGCTGAGCAATGCACAGCTTTAATTCTCTGATGTACTTAGACATAAAATAACCCCCAATGTTGGTGTCCAACTATTGGGGGTCAGTTCAAGTCTAATAAAGAACCAACACCTCAGCAATTTAATGAGTTTTTACCTCAACAATTACCATGTCTCGTGGTATTCGAATCTGGTAGTGGCTCGAATTATTGGGCTTAACTTAGCCGTAATCCTAAATTGTTATATCCAAATACTTGTTAGCAGACACAAAAAAGCGAACCTGATGGCTCGCTTTTTGAGTATTTAATGACTCGTTTTAAATAATGGCTCGTTTATTTTGAGCCATTATTAACGCTTCCTCCAATAGGGGAGAATAGAGTCGTTTAGGCTTGTTCGCGAGCTTTTAAGAACTCATCGTAAGTGCCACGGAAGTCATGGATTTGACCATCACGAATTTCAAGAATACGTGTTGCGAGTGACGATACGAATTGGCGGTCGTGCGATACAAAGAATAGGGTGCCTTTGTAGTTTTCCAAGGCCAAGTTCAATGATTCAATCGATTCCATATCCATGTGGTTGGTCGGTTCATCCATCAATAACATGTTAGGCTTATGCATCATCAGTTTGCCAAGCAACATACGGCCTTGCTCACCACCCGATAAGACTTGTACACGTTTTTTAATGTCGTCTTGACCAAAGAGCATACGGCCTAAGAAGCTGCGTACGACTTGTTCATCGTCGCCTTCTTGACGCCATTGTGCCATCCAATCGAATACGGTTAGATCTTCTGCAAATTCATGTGCGTGATCTTGTGCATAGTAGCCAATGTTTGAGTTTTCAGACCACTTATAAAAACCAGTTTTTGGCTCTAACACGCCAGCTAGGGTATTCAATAGTGTGGTTTTACCAACGCCGTTCTCACCGATGATGGCAACACGTTCACCCACTTCAAAAATCGCATTGAAGTTATCATAAAGCGTGCTTTCAAAACCTTGAGAAAGATTCTCTACTTCTAAAGCGTTACGGAACAATTCTTTTGATTGCTCAAAACGAATAAATGGGTTTTGACGGCTCGAGGCTTTCACTTCTTCTAATTGAATTTTATCAATTTGTTTAGCACGAGAAGTTGCTTGTTTCGCTTTTGATGCGTTGGCAGAGAAGCGTGAAACGAAGGTTTGTAATTCTGCAATCTGGGCTTTTTTCTTCGCGTTATCTGCTAATAGACGTTCACGAGCTTGCGTGGCAGCAAACATGTAATCATCGTAGTTACCAGGGTAAACACGTAGCTCACCGTAATCGATATCGGCCATGTGCGTACAAACTTCATTCAGGAAGTGACGGTCGTGCGAGATGATGATCATGGTGCAGTTACGTTGGTTTAGTGTGTCTTCTAACCAGCGGATGGTGTCCATGTCCAAGTTGTTGGTTGGTTCATCAAGTAGCATGATGTTTGGATCGGCAAACAAGACTTGTGCCAAAAGAACACGCAGTTTCCAACCTGGTGCGATTTCGCTCATTGGGCCCCAGTGTTGCTCTGTTGGGATACCCACAGAAAGTAATAAATCACCAGCGCGCGCTTCAGCGGTGTAACCGTCCATTTCTGCGAATTCAGTTTCAAGATCGGCTACTTTCATGCCGTCTTCTTCGCTCATTTCGGCTAAAGAATAAATGCGGTCACGTTCAACTTTGACATCCCATAACTCTTTGTGGCCCATGATAACCGTATCGATTACCGTAAACTCTTCATAAGCAAATTGATCCTGATTCAGCTTGGCAACACGTTCGTTGGGATCAACGCTAACGTTACCAGCACTTGGCTCAAGCTCACCACTTAGAATTTTCATAAAGGTGGATTTACCACAGCCGTTTGCGCCAATTAAGCCGTAACGGTTACCGTCACCAAATTTAACAGAGATATTTTCGAATAGGGGTTTGGCACCAAATTGCATGGTGATGTTTGCTGTACTTAAGATAACGGCATTCCTCAGGTTTAATCTTTAAATTTTAATCACAAGGCAAAGCGTCATGACAAAGACACTTTATGGCAAAGAGACTTTATGAAAAAGACACTTTGCATTATGAATTAGCGCGCATTATAGACGATATGAAGGCTATGTGATACCCGTCAAATTATATGATTGAATGATAAAAAAACTGCGCCAAGGTTAGCGCAGTTTATAGGGTGGAGAGTTAGATGATGGTATTGATATTAATTATAGGCTCGGGCAAAGCAGCCAGAGCTTAACGCTTTATATGCGCCTGTAGAATATGGGATAAAGGCAGATTGACCTTTAGTCAGTACCAGTACCTCGCCGTTTTCATGCATTAAGGTCACATCAGAGTCGATAGCAAAAATGATTTCTGCACTTTGACAGGTCAAATTCGCTTCGCATTCATAGACACTGAATTTAAAGTCATCGACTGGGATTGGGTAATGCTTGGTATTTTTTTCTTCTTTCGGACTTAGCAGGATTTCAGCGCTTGGTTTTGGCTCACATAATGTATTGGCGATTAATTCCGGTACATCAATGTATTTAGGGGTTAAACCTGCACGTAATACGTTATCGGAATTAGCCATGATTTCTAAGCCGGTTCCTTTGATGTACGCGTGAGGAGTACAAGCGTCTAAGTACATAGCTTCGCCTGGCTGTAGAGTAATGGTGTGCAGCATTAATGGAGCCAGTAAACCTACATCTCCTGGGTATTGCGTTTCTAAATCCAAGAGTAAGTCTGCAAATTCGTCGCCTTTTTGTTGGCTGGCATATTGGTGCAGAGCTTGTAATGCTGACGCTTTTTCATCGCCAGATAAAGATAAGATGGCTTCAAAAAATTGACTCAGACCTTGAGTTGTTGGGTTTTGCTTTAATGCCTTCACGTAAGGGTGTAATGAGGCCGCATCCAGCGCTTCAAATAAGCGCACAATATCGGCGTAATCTCGAAAACCGTTCATGGCAACGTAAGGGGTAAGGGCATATACCAATTCAGGCTTGTGGTTAGGATCTTTGTAATTTCGGTTGGCCGCTTTAAGATCAATGCCGGCTTGGTTTTCTTTTTCAAAGCCAATTTCAGCGGCTTGTTTACTTGGATGAACTTGAATGGAGAGTGCTTTTTCGGCCGCTAACACTTTGAAGAGGTAAGGTAATTCGTTAAAGCGTTTTTCTGTACGTTCGCCCAATACGGCAGTTTTATTGTGTTCAATAAACTCATTTAAGCCCACAGTCTTATCTTGATGCGTAATTTGAGAGCAACCATTGGGATGGGCTCCCATCCAAATTTCCGCTTGCGGAAGGGCATCTGGATTGGGAATATCGAAAAGCTGCTGTATTGAGGTCGTGCTTCCCCAAGCATAATTTTGAATAACATTTTTCATGAGAATAAACGCAGGGAGTGTGTTCATAATGTTCCTTAGCAGCAAGCTGTGAATAAAAAAGAATGCAGGCATTATAGCCTGCATTGAATATAAAATTGAGGATGTTTTTACGCTGTAGCCATTTTTGCTTGGCGCATTTTCTTCAACGCCACACAGACAACGGCAGTAACGACAGCACCAGTTGCCATACACATAAGCGCTAATAGTGGTTTATTCATTGCGCCTAATAGAGCCACAACTGGGCCACCGTGTGCCACGCTATTGGTAATGCCAAATGAGAAGGCCATAACTGCACCCACCATTGAGCCAATTACGTTTGCTGGGATCACTGATAGTGGATCTTGCGCAGCAAATGGAATAGCACCTTCAGAGATACCTACTAAGCCCATGGCACCTGCCGCTTTACCAGCTTCAATTTCGCTGTCTTCAAAGATACCAAATTTACGACCAATGACGGTTGCCAATGCCATGCCTAATGGAGCAATTGGAATAGCGACGGCCATTGCACCCATAAATTGTGTTTGGCCGCTTGCGATCATGCCTACTGAGAATAGGAAAGCCACTTTGTTGAATGGACCACCCATATCAAAGCCAGCCATACCACCAAGCACAATACCAAGTAATACAACGTTACCAGTACTCATTTCTGTTAAGACGGCATTTAACCATTGCATAAGATCTGCAATTGGTGCGCCAATGACAAAGATGAATAGAGATGCGATAAAGACGGTTCCTAAAATCGGAGCAATCATAATCGGTACTAGTGGTGCAAGCATTTTGTGGTAGTCACGAGTGGCAATAAAGCGCACAAAGTAGCCCACAAGTAGGCCTGCAATAATCGCACCGATGAAACCAGTACCTGCTTCAGCACCATAGAAAGAGCCATTGTTCGCAATCCAACCACCAATGAAGCCCGGAGCTAAGGCAGCGCGATCACCAATGGCAAATGCAATGTAGCCTGCAAGAATCGGGATCATTAATTGGAATGCCACTACACCAACGTTTAAGACGTGATTCCATAAGCTACCTTCTGGAATTTGCATGCCGTTTGGTGTTGGTTGGCCGCCAATCGCCAATGAAAGCGCGATCATCAAACCACCTGTAACCACAAATGGGATCATATGAGAAACCCCATTCATCAAGTAGCGATATAAGTTAGAGCGACCTGAGTTGCTGGCTGATTTATCCTCTTTATTGGCGTGTGATGCATCCGCAGTGAAAGGGGCGGCGTCTAATGCTTGTTGAATCACGCCTTTACCATTACTGATGGGCGCTTTAACGCCAGTTTGAATCAATTTTTTACCGTTAAAACGTGCCATGTCTACTTGTTTGTCACAACTGACGACAATGGCGACCGCACGCTCGATTTCTTCTGGAGTCGGAGCGTTTTTCACCCCAATAGAACCATTGGTTTCGACTTTAATTTCGTAACCCATTTCGGCCGCGGCTTTTTCTAATGATTCGGCGGCTAAATAAGTATGGGCGATCCCCGCAGGACAGCCTGTTACGCCAATAATTAAACCTTTATCGGCTGCAACGGTGATTTCTGCTTCTTTTTTCTCAAGTAACAAAGCTAAAGCAGCTTCTGGAGTTTCGGCTTTAAAGAAAGCATCGATGAAACCATCTTCAATTAATTTAGATGATAATTCTGCCAACACTTCGATGTGGTGATCAGCGCCACCATCAGGAGAGGCAATCATAAAAAACAGTTTGGAATCTTCGCCATCTTCAGCGCCGTATTCGATACCGGAACGGCTAATACCAATGGCGACCGCGGGTTCTGCTACTGCCGCACTTTTGGCGTGGGGAATAGCAACACCTTCTTCAAAGCCGGTGTTACCAATCTCTTCACGTGCGTAAATATCACTTAAAAATTGTGCCTTATCGCTTAGTTTTCCTTGAGCATCTAAAATGTCCACCATTTCTGCAAAGACTTCATCTTTGGTGGTGGCTTTAAGATCTAAGCGGATTAGTTTTTCGTTAATCAGCTGGGTAATCATGGCAGTACCTATTTATTTTTATGGTTTATTTATGATGAATTGTTGGTGATTTGCTAAGGAAAGAATAGTGTAGATATGCGCCATTTACTGGATTATTGTAACCGTGATTGTCATTTGTGATCGTGATCACTGGTCAAAATAAGGCCACGCTATAGTGACTCTTTGCTTTACGATAGAATGAGAACCAGTGGATTTAAGTGACTAAAGTAGTGCGTTCATTAGGTCGTATTCGTTTGTTTTATCAGCATGAAATAAGGTTTTTAGTATGAATCAGGTGTTCATTAATGTGCTTGAAGGGGTGTTGTCTGAGCAACAAAGCTTTAATCGTGTTTGGTTTGCTCATGATAAAACTTCACCACCGCCTTTTAGCTATCAGGTGAACTTTCCTCGAATGGAGTTTGTGATCACTGGAGAATACATTAACCACATTGAGGACCCAGAATTTGGGGTGACAAATGTAACCGTATTGCCCGGCGATATTTTATATATTCCGCCTAACTGTTGGAATAAACCTGAGTGGGATACCGATTGTTGTGTCTTGAGTTTATTGTTTGGCAAAAGACAACTTGGATTCAGCCTAGTGGAAAAGCGAAAAGGCGAAAGTACCTTTTTTGATGTACAAAAACATAGTATTCAAACCCGCACCGGTCATGCTATTGATCATATCCTAAATGCACTTAACACCTTATCGAAAGAAAAAAACTTGCATCCGACCGGTGGGCATTTATTGATGGCTTTAATGAGTTATTGTCATGGAATGCTGCTTTCACCCGATGCGTCCTCCCAAAGCCGGGCTGAAGACCTGTATCAAGGCATTTGCATTTATATCCAAGAGAATTTCCATCGAAACATTACGCGTGACAGTATTGCTCACCGCTTTAATATCAGCCCCAATCATCTCTCCCGTTTATTTCGTCAACAAGGACACATGCGGTTAGCCGACTACATTACCTGGGTGCGATTAGAACGGGCTAAATTCATGTTAACGCGTTACTCATTTCGGTTAAATGAGGTGGCTTTACGTTGTGGCTACAACGACGTGAATTACTTTTTCCGGGTATTTAAGAGTAAAACGGGCCGAACGCCGAGTGAATTTCGCGCCATGTATGTGGACAATTAGAGATGCTTTACTAGTGACATCATAGCGGTGGCTTATTCTTACTTTAGGTTTTAGGTTTTAGGTTTTAGGTTTTAGGTTTAAGCCTTAGCTTCTAGCACTTTTTGTTTTGCTCAATTTTGTTTTGTCCAAGGTTCCCTATTCACTTAATTGCATGAAGCAGGTCAAAATGGCTTGTAATTCTAGCTGATCATTATGCTGACAAATAAACTCACAGACTTCGGGTTTGATGAGAGTGGTGACTAAATGGCGTACGGCTAACAAGGCATCAGCGCTAGGGGGCTTAGGGATGAGCAAGGCAATGACATGGGTGACAGGGCCAAAGGATGATAACCAATCGATATGCTTGTGTTGGGTTAAAATAATCAATTGGGGGGTCGTTACCGCGTCACTGATAATATGGGGTAAAGCAATGCCACCTTTCATTCCAGTGGATGAAAGTTGCTCACGCTGGTTGAGTTGTTGTTCTAATTGGATGGGGTCTGTCGTTTGGGCAAATTTGGCAATCCAACGTAAACAAAACTGCTTCTCCGCACCGGTATCATCTTCACTTTGCTTGACTAAAGAATACAGCTTTAAAAAATTGGTTAAGGCTTTGTCGATATGAAAGAGCTGGGTGTGAAAGAGTCCCATTTTTGAGGGCTTATTATCTTGGGCTTGGGCGCTGGTATTATCTTGAGAGTGCTCTTGGATACTGGTGGAAGCGTTTAAAACCAAACACTCATTTTGTAGAAAAAGGTTGAGCTTGTGTACTTGGCTGGTAAAGGTGGGAGAGGCGCAGTTACCACGTAGGACAAGCTGACATAATTCGAACGGCTGAAACGCCAGTTGCATGATATTGAAATAATCTTGGATATTGACCGATTGCAGTGATTGAACTTTGATGAGGGTCACGTCACCATCGAAGGCTTTGACTTGCTGATGAATGCCTTTAATCAACCAGGAAGGTAGGCCCGCTTCACCAAGATAAAAGGTGATCCGTTTAGTTTGCATATTGAATACAACGTTGGATGACATTATCTGGATTAGTCAGTACTTCTTCGATAGAGACGTGAAGCACATTGACTTGTTCAAAACGCTCTTGTTGTTCAATACTAATATCAGAGGCAATCAAGACGGCATCGGCAACACTGATGTCTTTATAACTGAGTTTGTTATCGATGCCCATCGCGCCTTGTGTTTCTACATGAATCGTAATATGAGCTTGAGCCGCCGATTTGATTAATGCCTCAGCGGCCATATAGGTATGAGCAATACCTGTTGGGCAAGCAGTGACTGCAACAATCTTCATTCATTTTCCTATCGATTGATGAACATTGGCACATCATACTTCTGAGGCAATATCTTTCAACTTGTTTCCTTGAAATTTTAATCAATATTTTTAGGTTTAAAACGTAATAATCGTAATGCGTTAGCGGTGACCAAGGCGGTGGCGCCACTGTCGGCTAAGACGGCCACCCATAGCCCGGTTATCCCTAATAAACTGGTGACTAAGAACACCGCTTTAAGTCCCAAGGCGATCGTCACGTTTTGGCGAATATTGGTTAAGGTGGCTTGAGATAACTCAATCATGACAGCTAATTCAGTTAAACGGTTATGAGTGATGGCAGAATCGGCGGTTTCTAAGGCCACATCAGTACCACTGCCCATCGCTACACTGACATTTGCCGCTTTCATGGCTGGCGCATCATTAATCCCATCTCCGACCATAGCAACATGTGATTGCTGTGCCAGTTTCTCAATAAACGTTACTTTATCTTTCGGTAATAAGCTGGCTTGAAAATCCATTGGCTTATTGTCGCTAGAAAGCTTTTTACTGATCGCTTCGGCACTGCGTGGGTTATCGCCGGTTAACATGATCGCTTGGATACCGAGTTTATTTAACGCAGATAAGGCTTGTTTAGCATCGCTGCGTAGTGTGTCTTGCCAAGCAATGATCCCAATCACGCTGGCCGCTTGTTGCTCAGGTTGACGTGTGACAACCACAACGGTTTTCCCTTGATCTTCTAATTGTTGCACGGTCGTGTTGACCGAAGGGGTAAGCGCCTCAGACAATTTAGAGGGTGACGAAATGCGAATAATTTGGCCTTGAACCTTACCTTGAACCCCAACGCCTGCAAGAGTTTGCTTATCTGTTGCCTCAGCCAAGATCACGCCTTGTTGTTGTGCTTTAAGCAGTAGTGATTTTGCCAGAGGATGGTTAGATCCAGTTTCAATAGCACCGGCTAATGATAATAATTCATCTTGAGTCAGGTTATCTAAACCAATGACGTCTGTTACGGTTGGCTTACCTTGTGTCAACGTACCGGTTTTATCAAACGCCATAACTTCTACTTTGCCTAGCTGTTCTAAGGCAGCACCACCTTTGATTAAGGCACCACGTTTGGCGGCGGTTGCTAATCCAGAAGTAATTGCGGCAGGGGTGGAAATCACCAACGCACAAGGACAAGCAATTAACAATAACGCTAACCCGCGATAGACCCAAGTTTCCCATGGCTGAGCAAATAACAAGGGCGGGGTGATCACCACTAATAACGCCACCACCATCATCAGCGGTGTATACCAGCGGCTGAATTTATCTAAGAAACGCTCTAAAGGTGCTTTGCGAGATTCCGCTTCTTCAATTAAGTGTAAAATGCGGTCAATGGCATTTTCACCTTGTTTCGAAATAGCTTTAAAGCGCACCACGCGGTCAACCACGATCGAGCCTGCCATGACGTTGTCACCTTTTTGCTTTTCAACAGGAAGGGATTCGCCAGTTAAAGCACTTTCATCCACACTGACGGTATCATCTAATAATTGACCATCGGCGGGTAAACGAGAACCGGGAGAAACTTCAATCACATCATCAAGTTGAAGCTCAGAGGCAGCAATAGTGACGCGCTGGTTATCAATGATTTTAATAGCGCTTTCAGGGACTAAAGCCATTAACGCTTGTACTCCGCTACGAGCTCGAGAGGCGGCAAATGCTTCTAACCGTTCTCCAATTAAAAACAACAATAACACCATGGCGGCTTCGGCAGTTTCACCTAAATACAAAGCCCCTAACGCCGCGACGCTCATAAGGGTTTCGATAGCAAAGGGCGTTCCTGAGCGAGTTAACTGATAAGCACTTTTTAAAATTGGTATTAAACCGAGCACGCAAGTTAAGGTAAATAACCATTGGCTGGCTTGTGGTGACCAAGATTTGAGTAGCGCAGCGACGATCATGCCAAGCGCAATACTAATAATCTGAATGTTGTCAGTGAAGAGCGAGCCTTTGCTTTTCTCTGATTTGTCTGGTGTGCTATGAACCGAAGTGAGCTGAAAACCGGCAGCGACACAGGTTTGTTCGATTTGTTCATGGGTTGCAGGTGATTGAAGTTGCACCACTAACTTTTCTGTGGCAAATAACACTTTAGCGCTGACAACTCCTTCGATTTTTATGACAGCATTTTCAACTTTTTTCGCGCACGCTGGACAATCCATCCCCACAACTTTCCACTCTTGACGCTCATGATCAGGATTGCTTGCAGCAGGGGCCTCATTATTGGCCTGGCATGGGGCCGATTGAGAGCAGCAAGATGAGGTGCCAGTGGTGTCTTGAGCGCAACTGGTCTCTGCAGAAGGCGCTTTGGCAACGGATAACGGTTGAATTGAGGATATGTGAGACAATGAATTCACATTTTTTATGGTCATAACCAAGCTCCATTAAGATTGATAAACCTACCTTACACCTTGGAGTACACTCTAAGGTCAATCAAAAAGTGAAAAATTAAAATTGATGGGGATATGAATGAGGTGTGCAAAAGAAAAAGTGCCTCATTTAAAACTTAATAAGGCACTTTAAGAAAACATGTGCTTAAAGAAACTGAACTTAAAGAAGCGACGTGTTTAAAGACACGACGCACTTAAAGAAACGAAAAATAATTAAGCAGTTAAGACAAACTTTTCAATGGCTTTCGCCACGCCACTGTTGCTGTTGGTGTCGGTGACATAATCTGCCACTTGCTTGGTTGCTTCGGTTGCGTTACCCATTGCAATGCCCAAGCCTGCGTATTCCAACATGTGATGATCATTGCCTGCATCACCAAAGGTAATCACTTCAGAAGGCTGAATATTTAAATGCTCTGCAAGTGCTTTGACACCGGCCCCTTTGTCACTGGCGGGGTTCATAAATTCTAAAAAGAAAGGCGCACTACGAACAATGGTGAATTTTTCATATAAATCTTGCGGCAGAGAAGCAATGGCTTGGTTAAGTTCCGCTTCTTCATCAACCATCATGGCTTTTAAAATGGGCGTTTCATCTTGCAGTTGTTGGAATGGCATTTCGGTGAGGGGCACGCCATTAATCGTACTCTCATGAGTGGTGTATTTATTGTTTTTTGGGGTGATTAATCCGTCTTTTAGCGAAAAAGCATGCACATTCACATTGAGTTTTTCTGCCCAGTTGGCAATAATTTTGGCATCGGCACCGGTTAAGATTTGTTGACGAATAATGCTTTTACTCGCGACTTTTTGCACCATAGAGCCATTGTAGCTGATAACAAAATCATCGTCTGAATCCATGTCCAATTCTTGCAGTGCAGACAGCATGCCATCTAAAGGTCGACCTGAGGCAAGCACTACATGCACGCCTTTCGCACGCGCCGCCGCAATGGCTTGTTTGTTATCATCACTAATACGATGTTCCGAGTTAAGCAGCGTTCCATCCATATCAATGGCAATCAGTTTGTACATGAAATCATTATCCTTACTACTGTTTTAATAAAAAGGAATCATACTATCATCGGCGATAAGACGCGAACATGAAAGCGCGGGCTTAACGTTCACTGGTTGCCATTTGCCATGGTGATGACCCGTTTTATGATCCAACGCAGTAATAAAGGAATAGACTCAGGACCTTGTTCCTCACAGTATTCGACGATCCCTAAAGCTAGATCTGGCTTGGCGTGTTTTTTTACCGCACGTTGCACAATCTTTTTATCTGGAATTGGGTGATTGGGCGTGATGTGCACCATATTACGGAAAAATTCTTCAAAACCATTGTGATATAAAAAGTGCTCAATATCACGGTCAGGAAGTTCAGTGAGGCGATGCTTTTCAATGTCGGCGCCTAACTGAGTTCGCACTGTGGTGGCGTATTTTTTACCGGCTGGATCGCCATCCACCACCACATGCCAATCAATATGCAAGGCTTTTGCCATTTTGATCAAAGACTTTAACCCTGATTGAGCAAACTCGATGATTTGCACTCCTTCTGAGGCCAAGTTAAAGCCGTAAATTTTAGCCAGTTCATTAAATAGCCATACTTCGGTTTCACCTTCCACTAATAACCAACAGCGCGCAAACAGTGCATTGGGGCGATGAAAACGAATATGAAAGCTGATACGACGTAAATCATCACGGTTAAGTTGATGTTCTTTGATTGAATAGGCTTGGGTAATATCGGACTGACGGACAAGGCGACGGATCGAAGATAAAGGAACGGCGCTGAGTAAAATGCCACTATTGGTGGTCAAAATCTTTTGCATTGGAATTAATTGCAATAACTCCCAAGATTTTAACAAATTGGTTGGGTGTAAGCGGCCTTCAGGATCTTCTAAGATCAAAATCGGGCGAGCCATCGGGCTAATGGTGGCATTCCCTTTGGCTTGTAAAAAAGCATTCAATAAGCCCATTAATAACAACTTACTTTGCTGGTTTTTACTTTGTTGTAAGATTTTGACCAAGCTCGAATGATCTTCGGCTGAAGTCGTATTGCCATTAAAGAGGTTCTCTCGCGTGGCAACTAACGGGCGAGCAGGGTGCTTTTCGAATGAAAAATAATGCTCGATTAAGTCTTGCATCGCATTAAGGGTGCTTTTTAATTCGGCTTTATTGACATGACCGGGCATAGCCAACAGCCGGCGGTAAGTATTATTAATACGCTTTTCGGTTTTGTCTTGAATGTGAGTGTCGAGCTTTTCATGCGTGGTTAATGTTGGGAGACGTCGTGCATCACGTAAGCGAATGACAGGATGAATGCGCGACAATTCCATCGCTAATTTATGACTGTCGTTTAATGCCAAAGGGCTGCCATCACGGTCTAAGAATTGGTGCTTGGTTTCAATTTTTAATTCATTGCGTGAAGCGGTGAGCTGATAGATACAGATTTTACATGGTTCATTGGCAGCATTGAGATCATCTTGCCAAATGGGTTTGAGTTTTTTATAACGTCTATTCTTATGTTCTTTGGGATAACTGGTGCGCCAACGGGTGATGATTTGTATTTGTTGCAGTTGAGGTTCCGATTGAGCGTAATCGACATGGAAATCTTCAATCGCAAATTGATAGAGTTGTCCGGATGTGGGCAGGGCGATACAAAGCGCATCAAGTAATGAGGATTTTCCCCAGGTATTTTCCCCAAGTAAGGTCGTGATTTCATCCAAACTTAATGACAAACGTTTGATACCACGAAAACCAAGGATCTCAATTCGGTCAAGTTGCATAGGTCACCTTAACAGTGGATTAGTGCAAAGTGGTGAGCGTATTGGCTTTGAGCATGTTCTTTCGTTGGACCAAGGCGCTTACCTTATAAATATAATGCTAGAGAGTGCATTATGTTGAAATTGTCAGACTTTCATATAGTGATGACTTTATAGTAGCGAGTTTATGAGTTAAGGAAAAATTAAAAATTCATAGTTTTGTCATCAAGCAAGCAGTAGTATGGAAAAACTTAACATCAAGGCCATCAATATTCATGAGATAGGCTTGGCAAGTTAAGCATAAAGATAGAGGTATAATGATTCAAAAGAACAATCAATCAGTCAGCCTTACTTTGGCTCATATCAATGATACTCATTCCTACTTTGAACCCAGTTCATTGCAGCTAAAACTGAATATTGGTGATCATCAACTAGAACCTTATGTCAGTGCTGGTGGCTTTGCTCGTATTTCCACTCGAGTTAAACAGCTAAAGCAACAAGCGCTTGAACGTAAACAAGGTTTTTTATTTTTGCATGCCGGAGACTGTTTCCAAGGCACCTTGTATTTCTCCTTATTCAAAGGCAAAGCGAATGCAGAATTACTCAATGCCCTCAATATTGATGCCATGGCATTGGGCAATCACGAATTGGATATGGGTAATGAACCGGTAGCGCATTTTTTAAGGCGCATACAGTTTCCTCTCTTAGCGGGAAATTGGGATGTATCGAAGGAGTCAACGGATAAGAACCTCCGTGTCAGTGATTCATCACAATTAATTGCCTACCAAAACACGCATGCTGGCTGGTTAGTCAAAGAAGTGCAGGGCGTGCCCATTGCGATCTTTAGTTTAGCCTTAGATAAAATGGCCGATATTTCTAACCCTGATGTGGATACGCCGTTTCTCGACTCTATCGAGGTGGCAAAACAAACGGTTGCCGCAATTCATCAGCAAGGCATTCACAATATTATTTTGCTGAGTCATTTAGGCTATGAATCTGATTTAGAATTAGCAAAACAAGTCTCTGGCATTGGCTTGATTGTGGGGGGGCATTCCCATAGGTTACAGGGTGACTTTTCAGGGTTAGGGTTAAGCAAAGATGATGACTATGGTCAATATGTTGCTGGTACTTACGTTGTACAAGCGGGGTGTCATGCTTTATCGCTCGGCCATTGTGAGATCACTTTTGATCAACATGGACGTGTGAGCGAATTTAATGGCAAAAATGAAATCTTGCTTGGGCGGCGTTTGTGTTTAGATGCCACCTTATCGAATGCTTATCAAGATGACTCGCACCAACAAGCCAGTGATTTTTTACGTCAACATCCTAATGTGGTGATTTGTAAAAAAGACCCTGAGTTGCACAGCATCTTGGTAGATAAATACATGCCACGTGTGCGTAAGTTACAAGAAACCATTATTGCTCGCAGTGAATATCCGTTAAGACATGTGCGTATTCCTGATGAATCTGGGCCGAGTGTTTTAGCACCGCTGGTGGCAGAATCTTTTGCCTTTATGATGCAAAAACAAGGCTATTTGGTTGATTTTGCTATTCATAATGCAGGTGGAGTGCGTTCTTCATTGAACCCTGGCAACATTACCATTGCTGATATTGCCGGTAAATTATTGCCTTTTGTGGTTCCGATTGGTGTGTATGAAATCCAAGGGAAAAACATTGGCTTGATCTTAGAAGGGGCAATTAATAATGCGTTAAATAATGGAGTTATAGGAACCGGCTCTGGCAGTTATCCATACGTCCATAATTTAGATTTCACCTATGTTGCCGATAATCCGCAGGGGCAGCGCATTCAACAATTGAAAATATTTTCTCAGTACGGCCGTTGGGAAAGCATCGAAGAGGAAAGTTGGTATAAAGGGACATCCTCGGCTTATACCATGAAAGGCAAAGAAGGTTATGACGCGATACTGAATATGCATAAGTACGGTAAAGTGACGCATTTTTCGATGGCTGATTGTTTTATTGAGTTTTTGCAAAATTTTCCTGAGCGTATTCAATCGATTGCACAAAATGTACAGGAACACTACCGATAATCGCTTGCCTTTATGATGCCTTTTTCAGCAAGTGGGGTAAAAAACTTCCATAAAAACATTTTGTTAATGTTTAACTTGGCAAATTTTTAAAATACTCCTTGTTGCTTTCTACTTAGACGAGTACATTGTCTGCGTTTGGGGAGTAGTCAGTGAAAATTTGCTTGTCGTCATCTCGAAATAGGCCACATTTGTGATAGATCTATTTCCGGTAAGCAAAGGTGGAAATCCACTCTGACGAGACCAACGCATAAAACTAATTATCTGGTTTTTGGCCAGATATGCGTCGTGTTATGCGGATGGTCTGAATGCTTTCATTCATTTCTATCCGCAGTGAGAGGATAGAAATGCACATCTCAACTTATGTTTATTTTGGTTTGTTAACATTAGCGATGTTATTGCTCGATGTATGGCAAACTCGAAATGGCAATATCACCATTAAAAAAGCCGCGATCTGGAGTTTATTCTGGGTTGCTTTAGCGCTGTTATTCTTTGTGTCATTGTATGAACTTTGGAACGTGTTTGAACCTGACAGCACGTATTCAGCTCATGATGCCGCCACCGCATTCCTGACGGGTTACTTATTAGAAAAATCACTCAGCGTTGATAACTTATTTGTCTTTGCTTTGATTTTTGGCCGATTTGCCGTTCCGCATGAACTCAGACCAAGAGTGCTACTTTGGGGGGTCATCGGTGCGTTGATCTTACGTGCGGTGATGATTGCCATTGGCGCGGAATTATTACACACCTTCCATTGGGTTTTGTACTTATTTGCTTTCTTCTTAATTTGGACTGGTTATCAATTGTCTAAGCCAGAAAAAGAAGAAGAGGAAGAGGTCAGTTCATTCCCAGAACGATTGGTGCGTAAATTGTTCCGAGTCACTGACAACTATCAAGGCACCAAGTTATTTACACGTGATAATCTCGGCTTTATGGTTACGCCATTGCTGGTCGTAGTCGCGGTGATCGCCATGACCGATGTGATGTTTGCGTTAGACTCTATACCGGCTATTTTTGCCGTAACGCAAGAACCGTTTTTAGTCTTAACGGCCAACGTATTCGCTTTATTGGGCTTACGTTCACTGTACTTCGTTTTAGAAGGGATGATTGATAAGTTTGTTTATTTACGTCCAGCGTTAGCCTTCATTATGACGTTTATTGGGGTGAAAATGTTGCTTATCGATACCGAATGGGCAATCCCAACCATGGTGTCGTTATCGGTATTGCTGACAACGATGACGGTTGCGGTTATTGCTTCTATCATCAAAGAGAAAAATGCGGCGAAGAAACAACAAGCATAACGGCAAAATACAGGCGAGTTGATCGCCGAGTCGTGGCTTAATCGATACTTGCTTAACCGTTAATAAATAACCAAATAAAGGCCGATATGAACAATACATTCATATCGGCTTTTTTATTGGCGACGGGTGAGCTCGAGATTAATAAAATTCCGGGCGGAACATCTGAATATTGACGGTTTCACCCACCTCAACGCGGCCTCGCTCTTGTTCTAGCACGACAAAGCAATTAGCAATACTCATCGAGCGAAATGCTCCTGAGCTTTGGTTACCTGTGGTGGACACTTCAAGCTGCCCCTGATCGTTAAGGCAATAGATGCCTCGTTGATAATCGGTTCTTCCAGGTGACTTTTTAAAGACAGTGGTTGCTACCGCAGGTAGGTTAGGTTGAGGTTGCCATTCACTGTGACCTGCCAGTTTGGCTAAGAGTGGCTGCACTAAAATATAGAAGGTCAGCATGGCAGAGACAGGGTTACCTGGAAGGCCACAAAAAATAGCCGCTTGATGTTCCGTGGTGGCTAATAGTTTACCGAAAGCAAAGGGTTTTCCTGGCTTCATCGCTATTTTCCAAAAACCAATTTCTCCCAGTTCATCAAGGATTTGTTTGGTATAGTCGGCTTCACCCACACTGACTCCACCAGATGTAATTACCACATCGGCTTGTTGTTGTGCATTTTGGAAGGCTTGCTTGAGTTGCGCCTTATCATCGGGGATCACGCCAAGATCGATAGCTTCACAACCAAACTTTTCCAGCATCGCTTTAATACCATAGCGGTTACTGTCGTAAATCTCACCAGCCTTGAGCTCAGTCCCTAAGGGTTTTAGTTCATCTCCGGTAGAGAAGAAAGCCACTTTAGGTTTAGAAAAGACCTGCACACTAGGGATACCTAAGGTCGCAATCAAAGGAATATCACGAGTAGTGAGGCGGTGACCTTGCGGTAACACCAAGGCACCTTGTTGAATATCATCACCGGTAGGGCGAATGTTCTGATAAGGTTTGAGTGGTAAGGCTTGGGTAAAATCCACTAAATCACCTTGGGCGGTAGCTTGCTCTTGCATGATGACGGCATCGCACCCAACTGGGATTTGCGCCCCAGTCATGATTCGGATACAGGTTCCTTGAGGCCATTCTCCGGTAAAAGGCACTCCAGCAAAAGATTTCCCAGCGAGAGGCAGTTGCGTTTGCTGAGTTAAATCCGCCATTCTCACCGCGTAGCCATCCATTGCCGAATTGTCGAATGGCGGGACATTCATTGGTGAAGTAATCGCTTGGCTTAATACATGACCCATCGCATTTTCTAATGGTATGTCAAAGACTGTTGAAACCGGCGTAATAGATTCAAGCATTTTTTCTATCGCAGTATCAATTGGCATCAAACCTGGTGTGTCACAGCAACCCATAAAAAGTCCTATTAAATTTGTCAACAAGATGAGCAATTATCACTAAATTCTTGATGAGATGAAATAACTAAGACCAACTAATTGTCATTAATGCCGATTTAGAAAGGGGTAAGCTAAACTCACACCTAAATTGTGGATGTATTTTGAGAAAATTACGAGTATCCTTGACCACCCACTCTAAGAGCCGTTCCGAGTTATACGCTATTGATGACAATAGTTTGTGAACCCTGCCTCGCTCGAGATTGCAGTAAAAAGGACATGTTAGAGTTGTTGTTTTATGTTGGAGAGAATGCAAATGGCAAATTTGGAAACACACATGGTAGCAAATTCAGAACTTAGTGACGCCGCAATATTGGTAAAAAATGCTCTGGCTGAACGTGGAATCGAAACCCCGATGTATCCAAATGATGTTTCTCAACAAGAAAAAAAACAACGTATTGAATTTCATATGCGCGAAATTCTTACTTTGCTCGAGCTGGATTTAAGTGATGATAGTTTAGAAGAAACGCCGCGCCGTATTGCTAAAATGTATGTTGATGAAGTTTTTTCTGGGCTCGATTATAAAAACTTCCCGAAAATTACCGTCATTGAAAATAAAATGTCTTGCAGTGAGATGGTTCGTGTCAAAAATATCACCGTTACTAGCACCTGTGAGCACCATTTAGTGACAATCGATGGTCAAGCCGCAGTGGCTTATATTCCACGTAGTAAAATCATTGGCTTATCTAAAATCAACCGTATTGTGCGCTTTTTCGCGCAACGTCCTCAAGTACAAGAGCGTATGACGCAACAAATTTTAGTTGCACTGCAGGCGTTACTAGAAACGGATGACGTTGCGGTCACTATGGATGCTACGCATTATTGCGTGAAGTCGCGAGGTGTGATGGATGCCACTAGTGAAACGACGACGACAGCGCTTGGTGGGATTTTTAAATCTAATCCTGCAACACGCGCCGAATTTTTACATGGGCTACGATAGTCCTAACGGATTCGTTATAAGCTTTGGTTTGTTATAAATTTTGGCTCGTGATAAGCCTTGGTAATCGAAACTACTGGAAAATAAAAAAGCCCTTTAAGCTTGCTGCTTGAAGGGCTTTTTTGTGAGTTAAAAGTCGACCTTTTTTCGTAGCGCTTTTGTTTGTCCGCGCTGAACTTTTTTATCCGTACGCTTTCTTTGAGATGCGCGAGTCGGAGAGGTGGCTCGTCGGGCTTTTTGGACCACGATTGCTTGCTGAATAAATTCTTTTAATCGCAGTAAAGCGTCTTCTTTATTTTTTTCTTGAGTACGAAATTGTTGAGCCTTTAAGACGATGATGCCATCGTTGGTGATTCTTTTATCTTTAAGCGCTAATAATCGATCTTTATAAAAATCGGGTAAAGAGGATTGGTGTATATCAAATCTTAAATGGATGGCGGACGACACTTTATTGACATTCTGTCCACCAGCTCCTTGCGCTCTTATGGCGGTGATTTCTATTTCATGGCTCGCGATTTCTACATTATTTGAAATTTTTAGCATAAATTGACCGTTAACTCACAGTTTTGCTGAATTTGGTTATCGAATTGTAAATAACATAAATGCTATGCTACCGCTATAGGAATAGAAAAAGAGGCTGGGCCATTTGTTTTCAAGGCTCTGACCATCTTGTTTTTAAACACTCTAACAGTAGAGAGGCACGTATGGCAGTAGATGTTTCTAGTTATAAAGGACTTATTTTTGATATGGATGGTACATTAATTGATACCATGCCATCACATCTACATGCATGGAAGCAAACCGCGGAACAGTATCAGTTTCCTTTTGATCAAGAATGGATCCACAGCATGGGTGGCATGCCAACGCAAAAGGTCGCAATGCAATTGAAATCAAGATATCACATTGATATCGATCCACAACAAGTTGCCGATACGAAAACCAGTTTATTTAGCCATTTAATTGAAGATGGCAGCATTATTCAATGTACTTTTGATGTGTTGAAGCAGTGCTATGGTAAGAAAAAACTAGCGATAGGTACTGGCAGTAATCAGGCTAATGCCATTAAATTATTAGATTACAACGGCATTTTACCTTTGCTTGATGCTGTCGTGACTGCGGCTGATGTCGATAATCATAAACCAAACCCGGATACCTTTTTGCTGGCAGCAGAAAAACTCGGACTTGAGCCAAGTGAATGCGTTGTTTTTGAAGATACAGAAATTGGGCGACAGGCTGCACTGGCTGCCGGAATGGATTGTATTATGGTGAAAGATGGGAAGTTGTTTGCTTGATAGAAACTGTTGTTGGCTTATTAATAGCAACATCATGGTTTGACACGATAACTGCATAAAAAAGAGACCTTAATTACATTGTTAAGGTCTCTTTTTTCGTATTTTTTTATGTTCAAAGCTTCTTTACTAAATAGTGACTATTTTGCTTGAGGGAGCTGTTATACCAATTAGTGCTATTGGTATTAGTCGACTTTGAGCAATTCAACATCAAAAATGAGCGTAGCACCAGGAGGAATAGGGCCAGAGCCTGATTTCCCATAAGCGATGTCGTACGGAATGAACAAACGGACTTTTTCACCTTCCACCATCAGTTGTAGTCCTTCTTGCCAACCTTTGATCACTTGATTTAATTTGAAGCTGATAGGCTCATTACGTTTATATGAACTATCAAATTCAGTACCATCGAGTAAGGTGCCTTGATAATGCACCAATACTTGGCTGGTGGCACTTGGATGAACGTCTCCGGTACCTTCTTTCAATATCAAGTATTGCAGACCACTGGCCGTGGTTTTCACGCCTTCTCTTTGACTATTCTCAGTAAGAAACTGTTGGCCTTTTTGGATATTCACAGAAGCAATTTTTTGATTGTTAATGTTGCGATAGACTAAAAAAGCCACCAATAACAATATAATGACAGGAATTAATACTTTCAATTTAATCAATCTCTTATGGTTGTTTTAATAAGTAGTTAATGGTGTTAGCGATGTCTTTAATATCTTTATGCTTGCTGATAAGGACTTCATATTTGCCATTTACCACAAAGGTTGGTACGGCACTGAAATTGCCTTGCTTGCTGATATCCATTGCTTGATCTAAATAGCTAAATAGCGCTTTTTGTTGTAACGCATCAAAATGGTAAGGGCTGATCATGCGTCTTGAGGTGAAAGCTTGCTCAATGGCTTGTTGTTGCTGTGTCATTGTTGCACCTTCACCGAGCTGTACCGCAGCAAATAAGTCTTTCATCATGGCTTCATCAGGCTTGTGGTTCAATTGCATCACCGCCGCGTAGTAAATCAATGCAGACACTTGCGCTTGTTGATTGAAAGTCACATGAACTTTAGCAATTGATTGATGAGTTAACTTTTCTAGTTCGGGAATGACCGCTTCCATATTTCGACAGTGTCCACAGGTTAATGAAAACACTTCTGTGACCGGTTTAATATCAGGTTGGGTGAGTGGAGTCGGGAGTTGTTGATATTGTTCACCTTTTTTAGGTGTTCCATTGTCTGAACAGGCGGAGAGGAATAGAGCAGTTAAAGTAATTAAGGTGATGGCTTTAAATTGTTTTAGCATAATGCAGTTCAACGTTAAGTTAGGGAGTTTCTACCTAGGTATAGGCTTATAGAGCCTGTAAGATAGGAAAAGTTCCATTGGATGTAAAACGACTTCTCATGAGCGTGCTGAAAATAAATGTCAGGATGTTTGATTAATAGCAATCGTACTCAATATCTGACCATTTAATTAGTGTGATTGATATAAGCTTTTTAATCTCTTGAGAATCAGGATAGATTATAATGATTATTATCGATTCAAAAGAGCTTATTTAAATGGAATTAAAAAATAAGTGGGTTTTATGCCTTTCTGTTACCTCAGTATCACTGAGCTCGATCTTGCTGTCTCCCCAGTCTTTTGCCGGTGAGTCGCCAAGTATCACGCCTTTTATTATTAACGGATTACCGCAAAGTACCCAGACCTATCCTTACATGGCCTTATTGATAAGAAATAACCTAGATTTGGCCGAACCGTATATAGAATCTTTCTGTGGTGGAACGTTGCTCAATGAACAATATGTATTAACAGCAGCGCATTGTGTGTTCACACAAGACCCGAGTGATTTTCAAAAATTAGCAGTCGCTTTGAACGTGGATGACATTACTCAAGATGCGTTTATTCAAGAGAATGTGTTTGATGCTGATGCCGTTTATTACCCCGATGAATACACAAATAGTGCTAATTTTGCCTCGGATATTGCCATCATTAAGCTCAAACAGCCCGTTAGTGCTAATGTTGTTCCTTATTATGATTATGTCACCTTAAGTGATAACGACAATTATCGAGTAGAAGGGCAAGCATTGACGGTGTTAGGTTATGGAAAAACTGGCCCAGATGCGACCTCTTCCAATACCTTACAAGCCGCTCAAGTGGAGTATGTTGAGTCGTCACAATGTAATCAAGCTTTTGATTTAACGCTCACCGACTACCAAATATGCGTTAAAGGGGAAGTGGCAAATAATTTACAGACCGGCGCGTGTGGTGGCGATTCCGGTGGCCCACTCATCTATGTGGAAGATGGTACAGCTTACCAAGCAGGGATCGTCAGCTTTGGCCCCAAGGAATGCGGTACGACAGATATAGCGGTGCAAAGTGTTTATACCGCGGTGAATGGTTACCATGATTGGATAGCCGATGTGCTCAATGGCACTATTGACCCACAATATACTCCTCAAGCACAACCTGAGACAACAGAAGTGAGTGCACAATCTGGTTCTAGTGGTGGCAGTTTAGGCGGGATAACTTTAGCCGTATTGCTTATGCTTGGCTGGATTCGTAAAAAGCGTTATCTGTAAAAAGGTCTATTTGTAAAAAAGCTATTTGTATAAAAAGCCACCTAAAAGGCAGCCTTTAGAAAAAACATAATGTGAATAAACCATAACGTGATTGGCTGTGATGCAAGTTGACTGTAATACCATTTGTCTGGGTCGCAATCACATTATGGTGTAACAATATATGCGTAATGATATATGACGAGCGACTTAGCTATTAGTTTGTGCGACCGCTTTATCGGCGGCAATTTGCTCTGGAGTTTTATAGGCTTTCGTTCCCCACAATGGAACGGTAGATAAGCTGTGTTTGTAGCTGCCTTCTATCTCTTTAGTGCTATAAGAAAGGTAGAGTAGGGTTTGTGAGCCTTCATCATAAATACGACGAATTTTTAGTGTTTTGAATAAGACACTTTTTGATTTTTTAAAGACAACTTCACCCGATTTTGATTTATCAATTTGAGCAATCATATCAGGTGTGATTTCACCGGTTTGACGACATGAAATCCCCATGTCAGAAGGGTCGGCGAAATCAAGGTTTGCTTCAACGTTGGAGATATGACAAGTCACCCCCGTCACAACAGGATCGGTCAAGACTTCAATTTTAATGTCTTTGGTTGTAAATATCCCTAAGGAGACATCACCCACTTCATTTTGGTCACAAGCAGATAACGACAGAGTCATAGCGGATACGATGGCGAGTTTTTTTATCATGTTCCTTTCCTTTGGGACAAGTCAATGTAATAGGGGTATGCATTTGGTTGTCTATCAAGTTTATCATAGCAATTCGTAAGCGAGATAAAATAATTCAATAGAGAGAATTAGTTAGTATATGGGTTGATAACTAGCACCCATACCCTCGAACTGTTAGGATGGCCTAATGATATTCATCATCCGCTAAGGCATATAACTCATGTTATCTCAAATAGAACAACTTGTTTCTAACAAAAATCAATGGCTCATCAATCAAGTCGACGTCGAATTTCCCACCCCAGAAAGCATTGCAGGTCGAGACATTTATCTACAATTACAAGCGACGCAGCTTTTCAACACAACGGCTAGCCATGAATTTTCTGATGCTCAGTGGGTCGACGAGGTCATTGAAGTGGATTTTCATCGTTTAACGATCATGTTTTCTTTACTACAAGCGACGCAATGGGAAGA
Organism: Vibrio aphrogenes; assembly: GCF_002157735.2. Lineage (NCBI taxonomy): Bacteria > Pseudomonadati > Pseudomonadota > Gammaproteobacteria > Vibrionales > Vibrionaceae > Vibrio > Vibrio aphrogenes. The sequence goes on along the minus strand of NZ_AP018689.1, from coordinate 1,317,077 downwards.
AGGCAGTGATGAGCAGAAATTGGTCATTGAATTCTTAACACAAATTATTTTAGATTCTGAATATCAATTGTATCTCGGTTTCATTGCCGGAGAGCCGGTTGCTGCCCTGATCAGTAAAGTGCTTCCTGATGAAAATACGATTTTATTTACGGATATTGTCGTTAGCCGAGCATTTAAAGAACAAGATAAAGAACTGGCTTTTGCCGCTGATGTTCTCCATAAATTAGCCGCGGAAAAACTCACTGTTAATCACATTATTCATCCAGTATAACCTTCTTTTTTCACAGTGAATTAGGCTTAAAAAGTGATCCGCTTTGAAGTTTCTTAATTTTAAATTGGTCATACCTAGCATAAATCTTATCTCAGGCTTTTTTTAAGAAAAGTTAACACCGAAACTGAAACTATCTATTTCAGTAAAGGGTGCAAAGATGGATATAGGGAAAATAAAGTGTGTCATCTTTGATTGTGATGGTACCTTGGTTGATAGTGAACGCTTGTGTTGCCAAGCATTGGTTGACGTGTTTGCCAGTTATGGCGCGGACATTTGCTTTGAAGACTGTATGAATAATTTTCAAGGTGGCAAAATGTTCGATATTTTGACCGAAACCAGCAAGAGAGCAGGGTTAACTATTCCCATGGAAGTGTTAGAGCCTAAATACCGGGAAGTCGTCGCGGCACTTTTTGAGGCGCAACTTAAACCAATTCCATCAGCACCAGAAACCGTGAACCAATTGATTGATAAAGGGATCACGGTTTGTGTCGCCTCAAATGGCCCGCAAAGTAAAATGAAGCACTCGTTACATTTAACGGGCCTATTACCTTTATTTGAAAATAATATCTTCAGTGGTTTTGATATTAATAGCTGGAAGCCTGATCCTGACTTACTGTTATATACGGTGATGCAAATGGGGTTTTTAATTGAGGAATGCTTGTTTGTCGATGATACTGAAGTGGGCGTGTATGCTGGCATTAATGCTGGGCTAGCGACAATTCATTACTCACCTAATCATGCCGCGACCATTCACCACCCTCAAGTCACAACAATTCGCAGCCTTGCTGAAATACCCAGTTGGTTTCCAGCAAGGATTAATGAGAATTAATGAAGCAGTGGTGACGGTTTAAAACAATACTTTGAAATGCGTTTTATCATCATTTGAGAGTGTTTTAGATTTAAGTCAATGGGCCCACATTTAATACATATTAAGACATTAGTTTGTTCTGCAAGTAGGAACTCTTCGCCCAAGCAGACGGGACAGCAACAAATGTTCAGCGTATTTATTGGCAAGCTTTTAAGGGGGAGTTTGTTCATTGTTCAATCCTTCTATTGCCCATCTATAATGACATTTCATTTGAACTTATAACGCTCTCACAAAAATCATGATTTAATGTAACTGGTTTACATTAAAAGGTAACCTTTTTATTTACACATTGGTTGGATTTAAGAGACTTGTCTCAAAATAACGCTTAAGTAGAGAAAGCCTGCATTGTTATAGCTTCAGTGATGAGCTGGGATGACGTTGGTTAGATACAGGATAAATGATGAATTTTTTGGCACATTTACATATAGCTGATCATAATCACAGTAGTTTAGAAGGAAATCTATTAGGGGACTTTGTCAAAGGGAATCCTGAAGGGAAATATCCACAGCCTATCATCGATGGTATCCGCCTACATCGTTATATCGATCGGTTGACCGACACTCATCCCTTAGTGCTCGAGCAAAAACAAAAATTCCCCCAGCCGCTAAAACGCTTTTCTCCCATTGCGTTAGATATGTTTTGGGATCATTGTTTGGCAGTACATTGGTCGCGCTTTCATGAGAAGACGTTAGAGCAGTTTATTCAATATTGTCGAGAACACTGTCAAACGAGGGATTACGCTGTTCCTGAGCGATATTTAACGATGACAAAAGCCATGTGGCAAGGCGGTTGGCTATCTTCTTACCAAGACATCGACAATATTCTTTATGCGTTAGAAAGAATGTCTTTACGTCGTGTGAGAATGGCTCCACTAGCGACTTGTGGTGATTCATTAGTTGAGCATTATGATGAATTAACCCACGTCTTTTTACGTCTGTACCCTGAAGTGCTTAAGCATTCAAAAATATTTACCATCAACCAGATTAAAGTTTGATAGACTTGCCCGGTTTTCTTTATAGCTATGGGTTATTTATGTCATTTCAATCGTTAGGTTTATCAAGCTCACTTTGTCAAACTTTACACGAGTTAGGTTTTCAATCGCCAACCGATATTCAGCAACAAGCCATTCCACAAATAATCCAAGGTAAAAATGTTTTAGCCAGCGCTCAGACGGGGACAGGAAAAACTGCGGCCTTTGGTTTGCCAATCATCCAAAAAATTGTTGATTTACAAGCACAAGCAATGCAAACCACGGAAGCGATGAACAATGACGACCTTGCGCTAAAAGAGACCGCTTTAAAAGCGACGGCAGTACAAGCGTTGATCTTAACGCCAACCAGAGAGTTAGCTCAGCAAGTTTTTGATAATTTACTATCTTATAATCAAGGGCTTAAAATTGTAGTGGTTTATGGTGGCACAAGCATGAGCGTGCAAACCAAAGCCTTAAAGTTAGGGGCCGATATTGTGGTCGCAACACCAGGCAGACTGTTAGATCACTTATTTGTCGGTAATGTGCATTTAAAACAGACTCATACTTTAGTCCTTGATGAAGCGGACCGTATGATGGATATGGGATTCATGCCTGATTTACAACGTATTTTACGTCGTATGAACTCCGAGAAACAAACCTTATTCTTTTCGGCAACGTTTACCAAACGAATTCGTGAAGTAGCGTATAAATTATTAGAATCTCCGGTTGAAATCCAAATCGCCTCACAAAATAGTACTGCGGAAACCGTGGAGCAAATGGTATATCCGGTGAACAAATCACGTAAGAGAGAATTACTTGCGTATTTGATTGGTTCAAGAAACTGGCAACAGGTTTTAGTGTTTACCAAAACCAAGCAAACTTCAGATGTCTTAGCCAAAGAGCTAGCACTAGATGGCATTAAAGCAGCTTCGATTAATGGTGATAAAAGCCAAGGTGCACGACAAAAAGCATTAGATGACTTTAAAGCTGGAAAAATACGCGCCTTGATCGCAACTGATGTGGCGGCACGTGGATTAGATATTCAGCAATTGCCGCACGTTGTGAATTATGAACTGCCTTTTAAAGCGGAAGATTATATTCATCGCATTGGTCGTACTGGCCGAGCCGGAGAGACAGGTCAAGCGATTTCATTGATGTGTCCACAAGAGCAATACTTATTAGAGGCGATTGAAGCCTTGTTAGATCAACGCTTACCTCAGCAATGGCTTGAGGGCTATGAGCCGACCTTTGAAGAAGAAGAGGTGTCAACCAAGCGTCGTAGTCGTTCTTCTGAAAAACGAAAACTCAAAGCCAAATTAAATATCCATAAAAACCGAGGCAAGCGTCGTTAGTCATTGGGATCTTTCGGTGGTGGCACGATGATCTCTGCAAGGGAGGTCGGGTTTTCAATTTCAGATACCGGCACATGTAATTGCGCGGCAATAATATGATTAAATTGCTGCCAATGATGAAATAGTGCGGTTGCTTTGTCTTCCTTGTCGTAGACATGCAGCATTAACGGCTCTAAGGTGCTGGCAGAGTGTGAATACATGGTTGTCTGCCACCTTAAGGTTTTTGATGTTAAAGGAGAGCTTGGAAAGTCTTTTTTAAACTCCGCCATTAAGCGATCAATCAGTTGATTGCTTTTTTTACTGGGTTCCAATAGATAGTTGACCATTTTTTTATCTTGTCTCACCGCATCGGCTAAAAACGTCACGGCGCGAGGATCACTTAAACCACAAGCTAAAACTCGATTCATGAGCTTATATAATTGAATGTTTGCCGGCAGTTTTTGCGGTAGGGTGTCGATAATATATTGGAAATAGGTTTGGTAATATTGGTAGATCCCGTCACTAATGAATTGCCAGATCTTTTCTTTAGAGCCAAAGTGGTAGCGTAACAAACTGTGTGAAACACCTGCTTGTTCACTAATTTGACGTAATGACACTTTTTTATAACCGTATTGGCAAAACAATTCAGCGCCAACTTTTAGAATGGCTTTTTTAGTCTTTTCCGCTTCTTGTGCGCTACGACGACCTTGTTTCTTTTCGTTTGTACAGTTCAATGTCACTACCATATTCATCAAATCATTTTTTAAAAAGTATACTCATTTATGGCCTGATTTGTTGAAGATTATTGGAGAAAAGTGAGGGGAGAGAAACCTTCGCTCAATAACAATACAAGAATGATTGAGCAAAGGCGGTTTTATCATCAATTATCGTTAATTTTGTTGGATGAAGGTGGTTATCTGTTGCAATAACACATCGATATCTTCAGTTTGGATATCATTATGCAGCACAAAGCGGAGAGGGTTTCCTGTGCCAATTAAGATCCCACATTCATGAAGGTGATGTTTAAGAGCCGCCATATCCAGAGTAGGCGCGACTTTGGCAAATACAATATTTGTTTGTACGTGCTCAACATTGACTTGAAAGCCAGTAATTTTATCTAAACCTAAGGCTAATTTTTTGGCGTTAGCGTGATCAATGGCTAAGCGTTCGACTTGTTCAGTTAACGCGATTTTGCCTGCAGCGGCTAATATTCCCGCTTGGCGCATACCACCGCCTAACATCTTTCTAATTCTTCTTGCTTTCTGAATAAAGGTTTTAGGGCCGAGTAACAGTGAGCCTATTGGGGCTGCTAAGCCTTTGGATAAACACACTGTCATGGAGTCAAAATGACAACTGATGGCTTTGATATCCACATTCAGCGCTACGGCCGCGTTGTAAACTCGAGCGCCATCTAAGTGCAATTGTAACTGGTGTTGATCTGCAAACTCTCGGGCTTGTTGTAGGTATTCAAGAGGGAGCACTTTACCATTAATAGTGTTCTCTAGGCTAAGTAGCTTGGTTTGCGCAAAATGAATGTCATCTGGTTTTATTGCTTGAGCTAATTTTTTAAAGCAAAGAGTGCCATCGGGTTCGTTTTCAATAGGTTGTGGTTGAATAGAGCCTAATACCGCAGCACCACCACCTTCAAATTTATAATTGTGAGCTTGTTGGCCACACAGGTATTCATCGCCGCGTTCACAATGAGACATTAACGCCAGTAAATTAGCTTGTGTTCCTGAGCTGGTAAAGAGAGCTGCTTCAAAGCCATGACGTTGCGCCGCCCATGCTTCTAGTTCATTGATGGTTGGGTCATCCCCATAAACATCATCCCCGACCATCGCAGTAGCCATAGCTTGTCTCATTGCTTGTGTTGGTTGCGTGACGGTATCAGAGCGAAAATCCATATAAATCCCTTATTATAAATGTTGATGATATGACTAAGCGAGGGCACCACATAACTTAGCTTTATAGAGACATGAAATGGTTTTTGAATCGGTAATCTTATCTTCACTTATCCATTGCTCAACGTCTGATAAGGTGGCTTCGATAACTTCAATCACTTCATCATCATCTAAAGGCAAAGAGTCGTTACGTGATAATTCTGTTGCGACAAAAAGGTATTGTATTTCATCACAGAAACCTGCGAGAGGGGTGCATTGCCCAAGTGGCGTAAAATGTTCGGCTTGATAACCGGTTTCTTCAATCAATTCACGTTGAGCACAGGCTAATGGTGATTCATTACTTTCTAAAGTACCGGCGGGTAATTCGTAGATCCATTTGTTTAAGGATGGGCGAAATTGTTTCAATAACAAAATACCATTGTTATGAGTGATAGGTAGGATAACGGCAGCGCCAGGGTGAATAATGCTGGTATGGCGTATCGATTTTCTGTTTGGTAATTCGACATCCATTTCCACCAGTTGAATTGTTTTCCATCGATGTAAAACCGTGTGTGTCATGGAGCACTCTCATTAATGGTCAATCATTTTATACTGCCATCAATCGCACTAATTGCAATGGTAAATTAACAGGCATTTTGGAAAGCTATTTACCGGTGGTCATTGTCGTTAATGGTTTAAAAAAAGGTTTCCCTTTGTGGCAGAATAAGAGAAAGTACAGAATAAATAGAGCCTTAAACAATCAAATGAACGAGGAACGCATGGAAAGCCGACAACTGCGCACATCAGCTCAACGCTCTTTACTCTCGCAACGGATTAATAAACTTGTCACCGCCCTGTCTGATGGGGTGTATGAGAGAGAAGACACCATCAAATTGTGTTTGCTCGCCGCATTATCTGGAGAGAGTGTCTTTTTGTTAGGTCCTCCAGGGATTGCGAAAAGTTTGATTGCCAAAAGACTGATTCAAGCTTTTGAGAGTAACAGTTATTTCGAATATTTAATGACTCGCTTTTCTACGCCTGAAGAAGTGTTTGGCCCATTGAGCATTCAAGAGCTCAAAGATAATGGCCGCTATGTGCGATTAACTGAGGGCTATTTGCCGACCTCTCAAGTAGTGTTTTTAGATGAAATTTGGAAAGCAGGACCCGCCATTTTAAATACCTTACTGACCGTCGTGAATGAAAAGACGTTTAAAAATGGCCATGATATTGAACGTGTGCCGATGCGTTTACTGATTGCTGCTTCCAATGAGCTTCCTGATGAAGAGAGTGGTTTAGATGCTTTGTATGATCGACTTTTAGTGCGAGTGTTTGTCAATCGAATTCAGAATAAGCAGAACTTCCGCTCGATGTTAACTGTCGGGACAGACCAAGAAGCTCAAGTATCGCTAGAGCTGGCGATAAAAGATGAAGAATATTTTCAATGGTTAAAAGAGTTGGATCAATTGTCATTGTCAGAAGAGACTTTTGAGCAGCTTTATGCCATTAAATCAATGATTGAAACCAAAGAAAAGGCATTGGGCGTTCAAGGGCAAGCGAGCAATGATCTGTATATTTCGGATCGTCGTTGGAAAAAAGCGGTAAAACTTCTGAAAGCTAGCGCCTATTTTAATGGTCGTGATGCCATTAACGCTCTCGATTTATTATTACTTCAAGATTGTTTATGGAACTCTCCGCAATCACGCCTGATTATACGTGAATGTTTGGCAGACTTTGCCACCGAGCAAGCGTACAACCAAAGTGCACTGCAAAGCCAAATGGAACAACAGCAACAACAGTTAGCCGAGCTTAATGACGGGATCACGCAACGTTTTGCCATGAATTTAACCCAAGAGGTTGAAGGAACGCTGCGCAGAAAAAATGTCTATCAATATGATATTTCACGCGCTAAGCGTTACCGGGTTTCGAACAGTAGCGATTTAGTGAAGCTGGTTTTATTGCAAAGTAACTTGTCTGTCAGTGACCATGATACGGGTGACAGTCGTTGGGTTTATATTCCTTACAAAGAACTGGAACAGGTGGTCAAAGATGGAGGTGGGGAAGCTTACGGTTATGTTAATAAGAAAACCACCTTATGCCGTTTCCGCTTTGAAGTTGATGTAGAGCAGCACTTAGTGATTAAAGACATTGCCAATCGTAATATTCCCGTTACGCTCGTCACGCCACAAGGGTTTGATTCTCGCTTAATCGCAGAATGGCAGCAAAAGACACAAGACGTCATTCAAAGCTTAAATCATTTAGAATTTGATGTCCGAAAAGCACGCAATGAGTTCCATGCCAGTTTACCGCATACTTTTGTCGATAAATCGTTATTACTCGCGGTTGAATCCAGCATTCAGGAATTAACCCAGTTAAGTGATTCGATTAAAGAGCAATGCGAACAGGCGATGGAACAAGTCACTCGTTTTGAAGAATCCTTTGAATAGCAGGTTAGGGCAATGCTAGGAATTGATGCGTTAGATATTGCGGTCTTATTGGCCGATGCCGAAATGATGGAAGTAGCGTTACAAGACTTGATTGGACGCTCTCAATTACTGCCCTTAGTTGAAGATAATAAATCGGTCGGCAACTTGGTTCGTAATCAATTAAATCGTTGGAAAAAACGTGCTACGGGTCAATTAAATAAAGGCTTGCAAACCAAAGAAATGAAGCAAGAAATCGCTTTGTATCAAGAGGTGATTCACTGGACGGAAACGGAGTTCATTCAGCAAATTGATACCCTGTTGGCTCAATTACAATCCTGCTCAGAATTCTATCCCCAAGCGACTAAAATGGTGTCTACGGGGAATGCAAAATTAAACCCTATGTTGCCGCACTATTTTTGTCAGCAATGGTATAAAAGCATTACACAGCAGGTAAAACGTATTCAAGAAGCCCAATTAGAGCAAGAAAAACAAAAAGAATTGCAACAGCTCCAACAAAAACTAGAAAACATCAAAAAGATGGATCAACTGAGTAGGGGCGAAGATACCGGCACCATTGCGGCAAGAGTGTGGGATATGACCAACGTGAGTTTGTCGAAAAGTGATTGGTCGGTAATGAAATCGCAAGCTGATTTTTTACAAAAACATCCGAAGCTACAAGAAATTGCAGAAAGCCTTGGGAGGAGTTCAAATGAACAAAGCCCAGATGAGCCACCGCAATATAGCCAAGGAATTCAATATTTAGAGGAAACCTCTCAATTGGCGGCGGATGATATTGTAGGCATTCATGAAAGTGATGATTTGAACAAGCTGTTACCTAATGAGTTAATGTTGTTAGCTTATCCTGAATTAGAAGTGGTGTTTTATAAGCATTTAATTGATAAACGCTTAATGAACTATAGGATGCAAGGCAAAGCGCATTCAACGAAAAAAGTGACAGCAACCGAGCCTGTTCCGGCTAAAGTGGAGAATGAGCAAGGTCCATTTATTATTTGTGTGGATGCCTCAGGATCGATGCGTGGCTTTCCGGAGCAATGCGTCAAAGCGATTGCTTTTGCTCTGATGCAAATTGCCTTAGCGGAAGATAGAGACTGTTTTGTGGTGTTATTTTCCACCGATTACATTACTTATCAATTAACCAAACAAGATGGGCTACGAGAGGCCAGTGATTTTTTATCGTATACTTTTCACGGTGGCACAGATTTAGAGCCAGCAATTAATGAAGCGATAAAACAAATGCGAAATGAACACTATCAAAAAGCTGATTTAGTGGTTTTGTCGGATTTTATTGCTCCGAAGCAATCGAAAGACATGATTCAACAAGTTGCCGCGCTAAAATTAAAAAATAATCGCTTTCATGCCATCAGTTTATCTAAGTATGCTAACCCTGAATTAATGAACATTTTTGACCATGTTTGGTCGTATACACCGAATTTAGGACAACGATTTATCAAGCAGAAATGATTTAATATTGAGAGTTTGAATGGTTTTTTATCCGCTTGGATTAAAAAATAATCACTTAAACGTAAAATCATAAATTTATTGTTGACTCAAACGGTTACTCAAGTAAAGTATCACTCATCGGTTAGCCACTCAGGCTTTCCCATAAAATGAATTACATTGACATGACCTTAGGTGGTGTCAAGATGGTGTCTTAACTATTCAGTTAGGTGCATAACAAAGATTTGTGTGCCCTGGTGGTGGAATTGGTAGACACAAGGGATTTAAAATCCCTCGGCGTTCGCGCTGTGCCGGTTCAAGTCCGGCCCGGGGCACCATCATTATTAAAGGCTTATCAGCAATGGTAAGCCTTTTTTATTGCTCCTCATTTATACCAATCGTACCATTTAGACCAATCGTACTAATACCAACTGTACTAATTATCTCTCAACTTCTTAGCTTGTCATCAAATCGAAAGAATACTGCAACCACATTGTCAATGTTGGTGGTAATGATAGGAGTTTATTTTTCATGGAAGATTGGAGACCTCAAGTGAAAGTATTACCTTCCTTATCTATTATTGCGTTAAATTTTGCTGTTATCTTACCAGCTCACTCACTGACTATGGACCTTGTTGGTCGCTACCAAACAGGGGTGTATGGTGAAGCTGGAGCTGAAATAATTGATTATCATCACAATACACAATCTGCTTATGTCGTGGATGGCGCTAAAAACCGAATTGATATTATTTCATTATCCAATTTACCAACTCAGCCAATTAAAAACCCCCACACCGCCAATACCCTTTCAGCAAAGCATTTAAACCTGCCGACACAAGTGACGGTGGCTGGTGGACAAAAATTGCAACTTGCGACGGCAAATTCTCTATCTATTTTCGGTGATTGGTTAGCTGTAGCTGTGCAGAATGCTCAAAAACAACAAAATGGCGCAGTGCTGTTTTATAAAATTACAGATGATCAGCCTCAGTTAATCAAAGCGGTTCAAGTAGGAGCTTTACCCGATATGGTGACCTTTACACCTGATGGTAAAAAAGTACTGGTGGCAAATGAAGGAGAGCCAACAGCAGATTATAAGTACGATCCGGTAGGAAGTGTTGGCGTGATTAATATAAAAAATGGAATGCCAGAAGATAATTCGATCTTATTGATGTTTGATAAATTTGAGTCTCAAAAAGCTGAATTAATGAAGCAAGGATTTAAATACGCGAGTCCTCAAGGTCATACCTTAGCTCAAGATATTGAACCTGAATACATTACCGTTTCGCAAGATAGTCAATCTGCTTGGGTATCCTTACAAGAAAACAACGCCTTGGCTCAAGTTGATCTCAATAACAATACGATTATTGCAATTCATCCATTAGGCTTAAAACATTATGGCAAGGCTGATAATGCTATTGATGCCAGCGATAAGGATAAGAAAATTAATATAAAAGCTTGGGAAGGCGTGTATGGATTATATCAGCCTGACACCATAGACAGTTATAGCGTGAATGGTAAACATTACACTGTCACAGCCAATGAAGGGGATTCGCGAGATTGGTGGTTCAGTGCCAAAGATGAAACCTCTTGCCTACAAGCTGGTGGCACTAAATTTGATGATGAGGATGGCTGCTTATCTTATAGCGAAGAAGTCCGTGCGGGTAAATTAACCTTGGCAGCAAACCACCCTCAACGAGGCCATTTGGGTAAAGAAGAATTAGGGCGCTTAAAGGTTACAAAGGTAATGGGGGATGAAGATGGTGACGGTAAATATGAAAAGCTAATTTCATTTGGTGCCCGTTCTTTTTCCATTTGGGATGATAAGGGACAACAAGTTTTTGATAGCGGCAATCAATTTGCCAAAACTATCGCAAAACGTTATCCGAACGGCTTTAATACGGATGAGTCGGAAAATAAATTTGATAGTCGTTCTGATGATAAAGGCGTTGAGCCCGAAGCGTTAACGGTCGGCTCTATTGAAGGTAAAACCTATGCCTTTATTGGTTTAGAGAGAATGGGCGGTATTATGGTCTATGATATTAGCGACCCTAAAAAATCAAGTTTTGTTGATTACTTCTTAAATCGAGATTTATCCGTGGACTTTGAAATCAATGATTCTACTGACCCGGTTACTTTGAAGGGCGATTATATGAAAGCGGGTGATTTAGCGCCTGAAGGCATGCGTTTTGTTGCAGCCAAAGACAGTCCAATTCATAAACCACTCTTGTTGGTGGCGAGTGAGGTCAGTGGTACCGTCTCTGTTTATCAACTACGCTAAAAGAACGAATAAATAAAACTTTTTAGCCCTGTTTGTGATGAGCAGGGCTTTTTAACGTATTAAATTTGAAAAATAGCGAGTAATGGACCATATACAATTAGAGTGTCTATTTTTTCTATTATTCTATACGATTTATTACACATTATCCTTATTTATGAATGAAATTCAAAACTCACGGATTTAACTTAACTTGTTGATTTTTAATGGTTGTAATATGTTTGCAATACACTTGTACGCTCGAAAGTATTTGCATAGATATGTGAAGTGGTTCAAAATTATTGTTATACAATAACTGGTAAGAGTTCTTCTAACACTAATAGGGCTAAGACTGAACATGAAAGTCGTTGATTTAATCAAGCATAAAACAGATTCTTTAGCGAAACATCAATTCGATTTGAAAGATTTGATGTCTCCAGTATTGAGAGAATACTGGGCTGATTTTATTAATCGCGCTAATTCTCAACAAATTTTCCCTTGGTTGAAAGATTATCAAACACCAGCCGTCAATGAGGAAGTGGTTCCCGTTGCTGTGCCTGATATTGAGTTATCACCTGAAGCAGAAAAACTTTATCAGGAATTAAGTACTCAAATTGGTGAAGAGATCCATGTCGGACAGTGGCTAACGGTCGATCAAGAGCGTATTAATGCCTTTGGCCAAGTGACAGAAGACATGCAGTGGATTCATACTGATGAAGACAGAGCTGCGACAGAATCGCCATTTAAAACCACCATTGCGCATGGATTTTTGACTTTGTCGTTGTTATCTAAGTTGACTGATAGTGTTGATGAAAATAATCCACCATTCCCAACTGCAAAAATGACGGTTAATGTGGGCTTAAACGAAGTCCGTTTTCCTTATCCAGTAAAAGCAGGAAATAATATTCGTGCGCGCAGTAAGTTATTAAAAGTCACTCCGATCAAACGTGGATTGGAAATTGAACGCGAAGTGAAAGTCGAAATTGACGGGGTGAGACGTCCTGGTTGTGTCGTGGTTTCAGTGATCCGTCTATACTTTTAATTCTTTAGATACATTGATCGCTTAATAACGCGATTAACATTATTCATGGCGCTAATCTTGGTTAGCGCTTTTTTCATTTAAGGTAACTTCTTATGGCACGTACTGCGGCAGCTTTACATATTTTGGTGAAGCATGAATCACAAGCTAAAGACATCTTACAACAATTAAAAAAAGGCGCTAAATTCCAAACTTTAGCCAAAAAATACTCGCTTTGTCCATCAGGTAAAAAAGGCGGGGACCTTGGTGAGTTTCAAAAAGGTGCGATGGTACCGGCCTTTGATAAAGCGTGTTTTTCAGGGGAGTTAATTACCCCTCAATTAGTAAAAACAAAGTTTGGTTGGCACATTGTTAAAGTGTTATACCGAACCTAAGAGCTTGCTACCTAACTTAACCTCAACTGCGGATAAGATTGTCACAAAAACAAGTTTAACCATCTAACGTTCATCAAAAAAGTCTTTATCGCGAATATATTTGCTCATGAGATGATATGAGAATGGACGTATTAACCAACTTAATAGCGACCGACCGAGACGAATCACGGTCGGCGTATTTTCATAAATCCTTTCATTGTATAACCACAGCATTTTACCCACATGCCAATAACTAAAAGGGATGGGCGGTAAAAATGTCACAATGTCGATATCACAGCATATTCTAAATGTTCGCTTAGCCAATAAATATTTTCGTTTAAACCCCCAACCGCCAATAGCTGGCTGACCAAATGTGACCACTCGTTTGATCACTTTTGGGTATTTATGTTCTAAATAATCTGCCATGACGAGCGCAATCGCACCGCCTGATGAGTGCCCCGTGATACTGATTCTTTTCCCTTTTTGAATCAGTGGAATAAGAATTTTTTCTAGCCTTAGGTAGACGGGATCGCCTAAAGTATCTAAGCGGTGTGAGGGTGGGCTTTCTTGGTGAAGGAGATAATAAAAACCCGCGTGGATAGAGTATTTTAACCCCAGTGTTTGACCGCAACAGCGTTTCCACATGGCTAAATTTAATAACCAATCATAGACGCTGTGTGAGCCTTTTATCACGACAATGACTTCTTCTTTCTCTTTACTCCATAACACGCGAATTAAGGTTTTTCCGCGCGCATTTTTAATAATACGTTGCCCGTTGGGGTCAAAACCATACTGTGTTTGTCTAAAGATACGAGGGTAAGCAAGCCGGCACAACACGGCATAACGTTCGTACTGGTATCGCTTTAAAGACTTCAAGTGAGTGATTCATTTTATGGAATAATAAAACTCACCATGACATTGAATATTGAAGTTTTTATGACACATAGAGCTTATTTTTAAAGAGATATACGTAGAGACGATGGCAGTGGTGTTTTATCAAAATAGCCGGTTATTAAAACAGCCGATTATTAAAGCTGTACGCTATTGAAACCATACTTCATTAAAGCCATGTGACCATGTGGCAGTAAAGCGTAAATAACAACCTTTCTCCTCACTGATAAACGGCAAGCTGTCTATTCTTTTTTAGGTTGTATCCAAATCGGGCGTAACCAGCGTTGTATTTTATCTTTGCGCAAGAGGAGCAGCAGAGCCGCCATGAGAATGTATAGGCTTGGCTCAAGTATTTCTGACTTTACCGACCAGTAGTAATGAATTGGGGCGAGAATAAGTGCAACGTAGACCCAATTGTGAAGTTGTTGCCAACGTCGCCCCATACGCCGTTGTAATCGTTGTGTGGAGGTGATGGTCAGCAATAAGAGAATAATCCAAACACTGGCGCCGAGTAGCAAATAAGGTCTTTTTATTACTTCACTGCCAATTAAGTGCCATTGCAAACCTAAATCAAGCCAAGCAAATGCCAGTAAATGTAAGATTGCCCAAGCAAAACTGTATATCCCTAATAAGCGTCGACAACGTATTAATTGACCTTGCTTTAGTCGTTGTGCGAAAGGGGAAATCAATAACGTAATCATCAAAGTGTTTAAGGCCGCTTTTCCCGTAAAATGCAAAATGGGTTGGACAGGGTCAGCCCCCAAATAGCCATTTTGGACGGCAAAAAATAGCCACATAAATGAACAAAGTTGGGCGGCATGGATAATGGCCTTTAAGCCAATGATGTGATTCGCTTTTACATTCATTAGTAATTACGCTTTAAATCCAGGTTTTTATATAAAGAGGCAACTTGCTCTTCGTAGCCATTAAACATCAAGGTGGGTTGCCTTGTAGAAGCAAAAACGCTGCCTTGACCAATGAAACGTTCACTGGCTTGGCTCCATCGAGGGTGATCAACATGCGGATTCACATTGGCATAAAAACCATATTCGTCGGGAGCAAGCTTATTCCAAGTAGTGGGTGGCTGTTTTTCCAATAATTGAATTTTCACAATAGATTTAATGCCTTTAAAACCATATTTCCAAGGCACAATTAATCGCAATGGCGCACCATTTTGCGGCGCTAAGGTTTTACCATATAGCCCGACCGTCATTAAGGTTAATGGATTCATGGCTTCTTGGATGGTTAAACCTTCAACATAAGGGTAATCAATACTAGAAAAACCTTTTTGTCCTGGCATTTGTTCAGGATCATACAGAGTTTGGAAGGCCACATACTTAGCTTTACTGGTCGGTTTGACTTGTTCAAGTAACGCGGCTAATGGAAACCCTAACCAAGGCACATTCATTGACCACGCTTCAACACAGCGGTGGCGGTAGATGCGTTCTTCTATCGTCATTTTTTTCAATAACGTTTGAACGTCTAATTTAACCGGTTTAGCCACTTCTCCGACAATGTCGATAGTCCAAGGGTCGGTGTTAAAGTTCTTGGCTTGTTGTGCTGGCTCGCCTTTACCTGTGCCAAATTCATAAAAATTATTGTAACTCAGAACCTTATCTTCCGGTGTTAAGCTTAATTCTGAATTTGAATATTGAGACTGTTGGCCCTGAAGTATCACGCGACTATCGTTTTGAGCTTTATTGTCTGTAGAAGAACGAAATACATCAAATAGATTGGCACTAGCCGATGAAGCGAAAGGGGTGAGCGCGGCCGCAATCCCTAATTTTTTTACGATTTCACGGCGCTGATGATAAATAGCTTCAGGGGTCGCTTGATTCTCTTTTAAATGCCAACTTGGGTGCGATTTTATCAACATATATCCATCCTTGAGTGATTAATACAGCTATTAAATAGGGCTTGTTTAGATAAGACCGAAGGGAAGGGAGAATCATTTCAAGAAAGATGAAAATTAAGAAAATGCTCTTAACTGTGCGCGCTCTTAACTGTACCTACTGATAAAAAGTGAATTTAACAAAAGTCAGCTTATGGAAGGGAATTTTCTATTATGTTTTGATGTCAATGATACAGCGCATCAATAATTGTTACACAAAAGTATTATAAAAGTATGCAAATTGATGCTGTGTCGGTAGATGAATGAGCGTAATGGCGATATTATCATCGAAATATTTGAACAAGATGAACATAATCAGGGCTTTTATTTCAAAAGGTTATTGGTAATACTTGTTTTATTAAACAATATGACTGGTTGATTGGAATGTATTTATGAGTCGAGAAGTAGAGAGTTACAACCTATTAACGAAAATTAATCATTGGTTGTCTGCCGTTGTTGTAATTGGTTTGTTTGCCGTAGGTTTGTGGATGGTTGATTTAAGCTATTACAGCCCTTGGTATCAAGATGCTCC
Source organism: Vibrio aphrogenes (assembly GCF_002157735.2). NCBI lineage: Bacteria > Pseudomonadati > Pseudomonadota > Gammaproteobacteria > Vibrionales > Vibrionaceae > Vibrio > Vibrio aphrogenes. The sequence goes on along the minus strand of NZ_AP018689.1, from coordinate 1,300,917 downwards.
CCATTGGCATAAATCGGTTGGTTTGTTATTAGCCGCTTATACCGTATTCCGAGTATTGTGGAAACTTTTTACGGCTAATCCTACTATTGATGGTACGCCATTTGAAAAGATCTCGGCCAAAATAGCGCATTTTTTAATGTACGCTTTGTTATTTGGGATTTTCATTTCAGGTTACTTAATCTCGACCTCAGAAGGGCGTGGTATCGATATTTTTGATTGGTATACCGTCCCATCATTAGGTGCGTTATTTGAGGATCAATCTGATATCGCCGGATTACTACATTATTATTTTGCATGTATTTTGATTGGCTTAGCATCATTACATGCAATCGCAGCGTTGAAACATCACTTTTACAATAAAGACAATACCTTACGTAAAATGACAGGAGTAAGAAAATGATCAACATGGATATGAAAAAGTGGCTAGCGACCGCGAGCCTTTGTACCACAATGCTTTTACCTATCGGCGCGGTGGCGGCTGATTATACTATTGACACTAAAGGTGCTCATGCTTCTGTCAACTTTCGAGTCAGTCACTTAGGGTATAGTTTTACTCAAGGGCGCTTCAATGAGTTTGAAGGGACCTTTTCTTATGATCCACAAGACATTGCTGCATCAAAAGTGAATGTCGTGGTTGATACAAGCAGTATTGACTCTAACCATGCAGAACGTGATAAGCACATCCGTAGTGATGACTTTTTAGATGTGAGTAAATATCCAAAAGCGACCTTTACCAGTACTAAAGTGACCGATAAAGGTGATGGCAAACTCGCGGTTGATGGCACACTTGAGCTGCACGGTAAATCTTTGCCTGTCACCATTGATGCGGAATTTATCGGTGCGGGTAAAGACCCATGGGGTGGTGAGCGTGCAGGCTTTAAAGGGACTTCACGCATTGACCTAAAAGACTTTGGTATTAAAGAAATGGCTGGCGCAAGCTATGTAGATTTAGATTTATACGTTGAAGGCGTACAGCAAAAATAACAAGTGCTTCTTCAAAATAGACAAAAGGCTCACATCATTAAGGTGTGAGCCTTTTTTATTGTTTTAGATTATGGACGGAAGGGGGATTGGTGAGAAGATCCCCGTTCCCTGCGGCCGCTTTAATCGTAGATTGTAGGGATAGGCTGACGTTTATGTTGTGTAGCTTGATAAATCTTCACTAAGCGATCAACGACTTCTTGACTGACGGCTTTACCTTCTAAAAAGTCATCAATTTGGTCATAAGTGAGATTTAATGCATCTTCATCCGCTTTTTGTGGTGCTAGTTCTTCTAAATCGGCAGTTGGAACCTTCTTCACTAAGATATCGGGCGCTCCAAGCTCTGCCGCAACTTGACGAACTTGACGTTTATTCAAGCCAAATAGAGGCGCAAGGTCGCAAGCTCCATCACCAAACTTGGTATAAAATCCCGTAATGTTTTCAGCTGAATGATCCGTACCCAATACTAACCCGCCAACATAACCGGCCACTTCATATTGTGCTGTCATGCGTGCACGAGCCTTAACATTGCCTTTGACAAAATCCAGCTTACCAAGGTCTGTAGGCAGCAGTCCGGTACCACGAAGAGCTTCATGTGAAGCGGCATTCAATCCATCGACACCGGCTTTGATATTGACTGAAATCGAGTGACTCGGTTTTATGAATGACAGAGCTGCCTGAGCTTCGTCTTCATCTTTTTGTTCGCCATAAGGTAGACGCACCGCAATAAATTGATAATCTGTTGATTGAGTTTCTTGATTTAACTCTTCAATTGCTAATTGAGCTAAGCGTCCACAAGTTGTTGAATCAACCCCACCACTGATACCTAAAACTAAAGATTTACATCCAGATTGTTGAAGCTTTGTTTTAATGAAAGCGACGCGACGGGCGATTTCAAATTGAGCATCGATTGAGGGTAGAACTTGCATTTCTTGACGAATGAGTTGCTCCATGTGTATTCCTTATTGTGCAGCAAAATGTAAATGATTAGACAAGATTATCATATACCCGACTAACCTCAAGATATCCGTGGCGATTGGGCTAAAACAAACAAGGGACTTTCCATCCTCGTTACATCAAGGTAACCTTGCTCGCGGTTGTCATCGTGATACATAGGAAATTGACCGTGAAAATTGCCGTTTTTGGAAGTGCTTTTAATCCACCTAGCTTAGGCCATAAAAGTGTCTTAGAAAGGCTCAGCCATTTTGATTTGATCTTGATGGTGCCAAGTATTGCTCACGCTTGGGGAAAAGAAATGCTCGATTATGACACTCGCTGTGAAATGGTCACCGCATTTATGCAAGATTTGAATTTGCCACAAGTCGAACTGAGTACCATTGAGAGAACGCTTTTAGAGCAAGACGAGGATGCCCAAGCGGTGACTACTTTTGCGCTGCTGTCAGCATTACAATGTCGTTATCCAGCGAGTGAATTAACGTTTGTCATCGGGCCGGATAATTTTTTACAGTTTTCAAAATTTTATAAAGCTCAAGAAATCACGCAACAATGGAGCGTTTTAGCGTGCCCTGAAACACTCCCTGTACGCAGCACCCATATTCGACAACACCTTGAAGCTGGAAGCAGCATCGAGGGTCTCACCACCACCTCAGTAAGCCAGTTCATTCATAGCCATAAGTTGTATCAACAACATTGAGAATGAGTACGTGGTGAGTGCCATTAAGCTCGCGGTTTTAACCGGTCAAAGATTCTTTTAAGCCAAATAATCTTATAAACCACAAAGCACCTTATAAACCACAAAGCACCCTATAAACCAAATCATCTTATAGGCTGAAAAGGGTTATGAACAAGTCACGCCTTGTTATTAGAGAGAGTGATTCGCGATAGACAGACATAACTGTTGTGCGAGTTCATGATTTCCATCAAAGAGATCATTGATGATTTTTTGTGGCTTGCTGCCGGAAGAGCGAGCTTTTATAGCTTGTCTAACTTGTAACGCTAATTGCACTTCAGCTACATCAACCCCTTGTTCCGCAAGATTCGCTTGGCATGATGCTGTTGGTGACAGCGCCTCAAGCGTAAGGTGGGACTCGGTTAATGTCGGCGTTAGTTTTGTCAGTTGAAAATTAAGCGCGGTTAACCAAGATCGTTGTTCCTCATTATCAACATCAAAATCATTGCTTTTAAGTGTGTCTAATAACGCGCTTAAAAGGGGAGAAGCGTCGATAAAACCTGCCTGAAATGGATATACTTGGGTTGAGCGGCTTGAGATTTCGACTTCTAATACCTGACAATTTGGAAAGTAACTGATAGCGGTTAAGCAATCGAAAGGTAGCCAAATACTGTTGCCTGCGGTGACGAGATACTCATTTTTTCCCAAGCGAACGGACATTAAGCCCTTTAAGACCGTCATCAATTTATGCTTGAGAGTCTTTTTGCGTGCGGTTGTATGAAGGTAAGGGTAATGATGGACTTGGTGAGCAATAAGGTAATTCATGTATTTCTATATCGTTATAAAATGACGGGCTAAGATAACGCGTTCCAATCGGTATGCCAAATTTTTTAGCTTGCTCAAGGTGTAGATTTGTTTGGTCGTGAAGCAAAAATCGTACAAATTGTGAGGGGTTAAAACAGAGTTTGGTCAAACTTGAACTTGAAACTATTCACTATTTCTACGATTTCATGTACTTTACTGCCTCAAAATTGGCTTTACGTTAGATTGCGCCTGTTTATTTTAAGGGGATCAACGTAAAATAACGTGTTTATTCATAACTGCAGTAAATTAATGAGCATAGATAGCGATCCATATAAAGAAATTCGTCCCTATAATGATGATGAAATTCCAGCCGCGTTAGAACGATTAATTAATGATAAAGATTTCATTAATGCGATCATAAAATATCGTTTTTCGCATAAGCCTGCTTGGTTTAAAAAGCTGATTTTTCCGATGATCAAAGTGTATCTGAAACTCAAGTGGTCAAAGCTTAAGAGTGTTGATGATATCCAGCATGAAGTCGAACACTTTATGGATTCTACACTCAACAAAACCACCAATGGTGTGACCTACTCAGGTTTAGAGAAACTCGATCCACAACAAGCTTATCTTTTCGTATCCAATCATCGTGATATCGCCATGGACCCCGCCTTAGTGAATTGGGGACTATACAACAATGGACATAAAACGGTTCGTATTGCGATTGGTGATAACTTACTAAGAATGCCGTGCGCGACAGAAATGATGAAGTTGAATAAAAGCTTCATTGTGAAACGCTCAATCAAAGCACCACGAGAGATGATGAAGGCGTTGGCATTATTGTCTTCATACATTAAGCATTCTTTGGAAAATAATCATTCCATTTGGATCGCTCAGCGCGAAGGGCGAGCCAAAGATGGCAGAGATTTAACCGAACCGGCCATTTTAAAAATGTTCCACGTAGAAGGGCGTCGTCAAAAAATAGCCTTTCCTGAGTACATTAAGTCACTAAAAATTGTCCCTGTTTCGATCTCATACGAAAATGATCCTTGTGATCTTGATAAAGCCAAAGAGCTGTATGAAATTGAAGTCAATGGTCGATACGAGAAAAGTGAATTTGAGGATATTAGTAGTATTGTCAAAGGTATTATTGGTGAGAAAGGTCGCGTTCACGTCAGTTTTGGTGATGTGATTACTGATGATTTTGAGAGTGCCGATGAATTAGCCCAAGAGCTTGATCGTCAAATTCATGACTTATATCGCCTGTATCCTGTCAATTTATTAGCTGCCGGCAAACAAAGTGATTCGATTACAGAAGAAGTGGAAGCACATTTTGCGAAAAAACTAAAAGCACTACCGGAAGGTGCACAGCAAAAGTTAGTTGAAATGTATGCCAATCCTGTCGCCTATAAGCAAGATATTGTCTAATTAGAATAATTGAGTTCAAAAAAAGCAACTGTATTCGCAGTTGCTTTTTTTATACGTGATAAACGCAATATTATTAACGATTTAAAGAACGGCTTTGCAATTCAAAAATCAGTTTTTCAGCGCTGCATTCAAATTGAATACGAGCAGTTAATTGTGTTGCGTCATCCGCAATATCTTCGATTTCATGTTTATAGGCAGGGTTAACACGCTCTGCTAATTGAAGATATGGATTTAATTGAGAGAGTAAAACCTCTTTTCCTTGGGCAAAAATAGTGACTTCGGCAACATCATCACCTTCTTTAATGATGAATCCCATTTCCGCACTGCAGCCGCAAGCTTCACATACTTGGTTTTCAGCTACTTCATAATCGGTTTCGGTTGTCATATATTTATCCTCATACAAAAACTGTGGGTACTTTACGCCTGATTTTATGCAAAAACCAGGAAAATACGCTGAGATAAACAATTTTCAGCTACTTTGGCATGATCACCGGGAAACCGTATTTGGGATGTGTCGAAATTATAGTCTGTTGCCCATATACTTGCTCTATATTGGTTGGCGATAAGGTTTGCCATGCATTACCATCCGCCACAATATCACCTTCATGAAGTAATAAAATTCGGTCGGCATATTGCGCGGCGAGGTTTAAATCATGTAATACAATTACGACGGCAGTACCTGTTTGTGCCATTTGTTGAGCCAGTTGCAAGGTCTTATGTTGATAGGATAGATCCAGTGCAGAAGTGGGCTCATCTAACATGAAAATTCGATGGGCATCAGCAAAATGCAGTTGAGTTAACACCCGAGCAAGATGAACCCGTTGTTTTTCTCCCCCCGAGAGCTGTGGATATAAATGCTCAGCCAACTTATCAATACCAACTTGGCACATTTTTTCCTGAGTGATGTTTTGCAATTCTTCTTTTGATACTGCTAAGGGTAAGCCACCGAGTTCAACCACTTCTTTGACTAAGAAAGGAAATGATAGCGTACTGTGTTGCGGCAAGATGCCTAAATGTCTGGCTAATAGGGTTTTGTCCCACTGTTGTGCCGGTTTGCCAAAATAATGCAGTGTCGGAGTAGGTTCTGCTGAAGAGTTCGGTAAATTCATCTCACCACATAACAGCTTTAATAAGCTACTTTTGCCCGCACCATTTGGGCCTAGCAAGGCAGTGACACAGCCGAGATGAATATCTAAGTTGATGTTGTTTAGAATCGTTTTCTGACCAAACTTTAATGACAGGTGTCTTGCTTTGATAGCAACATTATTTTGAGCCAAGGGTAAGTTTTTTGGACGCACAAAGATTTGGTTGGCTTTATCAAGGTTTTGTACGGCCATTTTTTTCGATAGATTTTCAATGGAAAACATTAGATAAAGCGTCCTTTTTGTTTAAATAACAAATATAAGAAGAAGGGAGCTCCCACCAGTGCTGTCACTATCCCAACCGGTAGTTCTGCTGGGATGATTGCTATGCGCGCAAACATATCAGCTACGGTTAATAATAATGCTCCGAGTAAAATCGATACCGGCAATAAAGTTCGATGATCGGGCCCAACCAGCATTCGTCCTAAATGTGGGATAACTAAACCGATAAAACCAATGGCACCGGTTAAACTGACACAAACTCCGACGCCAACCGCTGTTAATAAGATCAGGCGACGTTTTAATGCTTGTATTGGGACGCCTAAATGTTTGGCTTCAGCATCACCGAGTAACAAGGCATTTAAGGCTGGGGCTTGTTTGATAAATAAAACTGAGAGTATCAGCAAGGTGGCAGCAGCGAGTAAAATACCACTCCAATTGGCGCCGGCTAATGAGCCCATCGACCATAAAGAGAGATCTCGCAGCATTTGATCGTCGGCAATGAAATTTAAATAACCAATCGCCGCGCCAGATAAGGCACTGATTGCCACTCCGGCTAATAACATGATGGTGACCGAGGTGCCCAAACGGCTGGTTCCCATTTTATACACAGCAACAGTGGTTAATGCGCCGCCTAAAAAAGCAAATAAGGGAATGGCGGCGATGTTCATAAATATCGGATATTGAGCTGAGATACCAGAAAAGAACACAATCGCTAAGGCTGCCCCTAGAGCGGCTCCGGCAGATACACCTATGATCCCAGGTTCAGCTAATGGGTTTCTGAAAAGCCCTTGCATGACCGCACCACATAATCCCAAAATCGCACCAATGAACATACAAAGTAAAGTTCGAGGTAATCGCACTTGATGGACGATTAACTCAACATGTGTTGGTAACCCCTCATTCATGAATAACATGCTTTGAATACTGTGGGTTAAGCTGATATTCATCGGACCAACAGTAATCGAAACCAATGAAGTGAGTACAACAAGGGTCAGAAACAAAAATATCACATGGGATAATCGGGCTTTCCTTAGCATGTTAAGGTCCTATTGTTGTGGATAAATAAGGGCTTGAACACGGTGCGCTTCTGATAACGTCATTAAACCTAATCCACCAACCAATGCTTTGCCATCAATAGGGAGAATAGACAACGATTGTCCTGCTGGAGTTGCCGCCAGTAATGGCATTTTTTTCAATACCGCTTGAGGACCACCAAGCTCTTGATAACTACGGCCACTCACTAAGATAATATCCGGTTGCATTGCCACCATAGATTCTACGGAAATGGGTTTGTAAGACTCTAGATGTTCGGCTGCGGGGTTGATGGCACCAATAAGCTGTATCAAGGCATCTGGTGTAGTATTGTTTCCTGCAACATTCGCTGGACGGCCTTCATGAATGAGTAAAAAAAGCACTTTCTTAGGTGTGGTTGGCTTGACACTAGAAAGTGCGGTTACTTGTTGGTGAACTTGCTGTTTAATGGCTGCTGCTTTGTCTTGTGTGCCAGTCAGGGCGGCAATTTCATCAATACGTTTATCTAACCCGGTAACGGAACTTTCATTATTCACCACCGCAACGTTAATATCAGCTTGCTGCAGTGTTTTGAGTGTGGCATCTGGGCCCATTTCATCGGAACCGATTAATAAAGTAGGGTGCAGAGCGATCAATCCTTCGGCAGAAAGTTGTCGGTGGTAACCCACAACCGGTAAAGTTTTACCTTGTGGTTGGACACTTGTGACATCAATCGCCACTAATTGGTCACTTGCCTCTAATGCTTCAACAATTTCAGTGACTGCAGAGCCGGCACTAATAATGCGTTCTTGTGCCATAGAAAAAGGTGATACAAGAAAAGACAGCGTTACCACTGGCACAGTAATAAGATATTTAAACGTGTTTAGAGTCGGTGAAAAAACAGACATTAATTGGTCTCCTCCATCAAAATTTGAGTTGCAGCAATATCGTTTTCATGGAGCAATCCAAATAGCTTCACCATGTGTTGAATTTCTGCGTGTTTATCTGCAGCAATCACCAGATCTTTATCTGGAGCAGCGGAGACTTTTTCTAACAACCCGGATTGAAAGGCTTCCCAGTTGTTATAGGTTTGGCCATCAATTGCCCAGTATGGGGCTTGATTTAAAATATTAATGGTTAATGATTGTTTCTCTAATGCTTTAGAGGCTGCGGTCTCACTCGATGGTAATTGAACATCTAATGACTTTAATTTGACCGATGCCGTTAACATTAAAAACACCATAACAATAAAAATGATGTCTAGCAGTGGCGTTAAATCTGGGCCGATGGAAGATTCAATAGGATGACGATTGGACTTAATCATTGAGCACCTTTGAGGATGAGTCATTCATCGGTTTTGATACTGGCGATAAAGCAACGTCAACCCCTTCAATCCATAGATTGACTCGATTCATAGCATGTTCTGCTTTAGCTAACAGCTTTTCACTCCATAGGGTGAATAATTGGGCTGAAACAATCGCTGGCAACGCAATAATTAAGCCTGCGGCAGTCGTTCTCATAGCCAACCCCAAGCCTTCGGCTAAATCATTCGGTGTGATGTTGCCTGAACTGGCCGCAACGCCTTTAAACATTTCAATCAAGCCAAGAACTGTCCCAAGTAAGCCTAATAAAGGACTGATCACACCAATTAAGGTCAATAATTTTATGCCGCTTTGTAGGTGGTGACGTTTTTCTTGTAGCCACATTTCAGCCACATCTTCACGTAAACTTTTTTCTGTTGTGGATTGATACAGCAAAACGGCCACTCCTTGATACAGCATGGCTTTACGTTGAGAAAATTGCTCTGCTAAGGTGTAAATTGCGGGCAATTGCTGAGGGGTAAGCATCGATAAGTGACGTGTAAATTGAGCTCGACCAATAGAGAGGTTGAGTATTAATAATAGCAAGCGATCAAAGATCAGGATTAAGGTGATCAAGGAACATAACAATAATGGCCACGCCATCATGCCTAATTGTTGTTCAATAAGAGATAGATAAGTCATGAATTAATCCAATTTAAAACGAACAGGAATTTGAACACGGTGGGCCATTGAAACACCGTTAACAGTACGAGGGGAAAACTTCCATTTTTTGATCGCATCCAGTGCCGCTTTATCTAGCATGGCTGCACCTGAGGAAGACAGTAGGCTTTGCTTGATTTGAGAGCCATCTTCATCAAGCCAGATTTCATACATAGCCGTGCCTTCAAGGCCTCGTTTTTGTGCGAGGCGTGGGTATTTAGGTTTTGTCGGTGGGGCTAAAAAATTAGGTTGCTCAATTAAGATGGGCATCTCAGAAACACCACTTTTAGTCAGTGCTTTTGATCTTTCACTGCTATTCTTAATAGGACTTTTAGTAGGTGTGAATGAGTCATTAAACGTAGGTGGTTCCGGTTTCTCAGCTTTTGGCTGATTAGCCGCAACTTGTTTTTTTGGAGCCGATATTTTTTTAGATACGACGGTGTTTTTTTGAACTAAATCTTTAGATGTCGCTCTAACTAACTCAGCTTTAGAAGCCGGTTTATTTGGCTTTGTCGCTGGAGTTGAGGTAGAGGGCTCTGCTGCTATTGTGTTAGCTTTATTCGAGTAGTTCTCTATTTTTTTATTGATTACCGGTTGGCTAGCCGGCTGTACAAATTGCACAGCGATCGAAGTTGATTGGCTACCGACTGGCATAGCCAAGGCATTGCTCACTTCAAATTGAGAGAAAATACCAGCATGTACCGCAATAGATACGGTGGCGGCTAATGTGTATCGACTGACGTTCACACCAAAATGTCCTTTTGAACGAACCTTAATTTTGGTGATTATTGATCACAATCTAAATAATATCAATTATCAATTGCATTATCATTTGGGTGAAATTATGATTTGCAACAGTTAGGTTTATCCCTCAATGAAATTATTAATTAAAATGAGTAAACACAATGGAAAAGGCTCAGTTACAACAAAAAGTCAGTCAGCTTATTGAAAGTGATCCGAATATCTTACCTTCCTCATTAGCACAAAACTTTAACGTCAGTGAAGGGGAGATTATTTCTGTATTACCAAAAGAAATGGTGACCGTTATTTCTGGAGATCACGCTCAATCAATTTTAGAAAGTATTGTGGGTTGGGGGCCTGTCACCACCATCGTTCACTCATTTGGTTCTATCTTTGAAATAAAAGCGCCATTTCCAAAAGGTAAAATCGCGCATGGTTATTACAATCTGATGGGAAGATCAGGAGAGTTACACGGTCACTTACGTTTAGATTTAATTACTCACGTTGCGTTAGTTTCAAAACCTTTTAGAGGAAAAGAAAGTTATTACTTTGGCTTTTTTGATAGCGATGGCAACAGCATTTTTAAGATTTATCTTGGCCGCGATGAGAAGCGAGTTTTATACGCTGATCAAGTAGAAAAATTCCAACAAATGAAATTAGAACTGACCGAATAGGACAAATACATGGAAACTCAATCTCTTGTAGACAACAATGTTAAAAAAGAAAGATTACAAAACCGTTTAGGGCCAGAAATTCAGGAGTTTAGGCAAGAAAGACGAACCCTTCAATTAGCAACGGTGGATCACAATGGTCAGCCGAATGTTAGCTATGCACCATTTGTGGTTCATCAAACGGGTTATTATGTATTAATTTCAGAGATTGCTCGCCATGCCAGAAATTTAATGGAAAACCCTCAAGTGTCATTAATGCTGATTGAGGATGAAGAGCAATCGAAACAACTATTTGCCCGTAAAAGGTTAACCTTTGATGCGGTAGCAAGTCTTGTTGAGCGAAATACGGACGAATGGCAAGCCGTGGTCACTGAATTAGAGCAGCGTTTTGGTGAGATTGTCAGCGGTTTAAGCCAACTTGAAGATTTTAAATTGTTTTGCTTGAAGCCAATCAAAGGTTTATTTGTAAAAGGGTTTGGTCAAGCATTTCAGGTTAGCGGTGATGATTTAGTCGATTTTGTTCACTTAGAGCAAGGACATAAAAAAATCACGGATTAATGTCCACACGCCAGTTCTTGAGTACTCTTGATTCGACCGAGTGCAGCATAAAGGGAAGTGATGTTGCTTCCCTTTATGTATATCTAACCTTATCGCATTTGTTAGATGAAATTAAACAATGATTGAGGTTATTGCTGACAATGCGGCTTTGCGGTTGTGTATTTCGGTAATTGCTTGATTTCTTTGGTAAGATCTTGAATTCGAGATTGATGTGAAGGATGCGTTGAGAGCAGCTCCGGAGGTTGATTTCCTGCCGATGCTTTTGCCATATTCTTCCATAACTGAATACTTTGTTGAGGATCAAATCCGGCTTTGGCCATTAAATCTATCCCCATAATATCCGCTTCGGTTTCCTGCGTTCTGCCATAAGGTAAGGTTATGCCATACTGCACACCTAAACCGAGAGCTCCCATCGTCATAGAGCGATATTCACTGCCAGATAAGGCGATATCGGTGATTTGTAAACCTGTGTTTGTTATTTGGCTACGAGACATACGCTCATTGCCATGATTTGCTAATACATGTGCGACTTCATGCCCTAAAACAGTAGCAAGTTGGTCTTGATTAGTAGCAACCTTTAATAGACCGGTATAGACGCCAATTTTACCGCCTGGTAAAGCAAATGCGTTGACTTGATTGGAATCAAAGACCACCACCTCCCATTGCTCAAAACTAGCTTGTTTCGGCACTTGTTTGGTGATCGCATCGGCGACACAATGAACATAAGCATTAAGTTGTTTATCGGTACTGAGTTTTTCAGATTGCTTCATTTGCTCAAAAGACTGACTTCCTAATTGAGCCATGTCACTTTCAGAAAACAAAATAATTTGACTACGACCTGTCGGAGAGGAAGCACAGGCGGTCAATAGGGCTGTCAGTGTTATACTGGATATCAGTGTTACACCGGATATCATTGTTTTAAATGGTATATGTATTGAGCTAGACATTGAGAACCTTATACAATCCCTTATTGGTTATTCATCATTATATTATCAATCACACGAATTATCTGTTCATTCTTGCTTGCAATCATGGCAGATGAGAATATGTTAACCATTCGTTTAATCACATCAATAAGGCCATTATGATCTGGAAAAAAGATGTCACGTTAGAAAGTTTAAATGCAACCTCAAAAAATACCTTGATGGAGCATTTGAATATTGAATATGTCGCGATAACCGACAATACCCTTTCTGCCACTATGCCGGTTTCCAATATTACGCATCAACCGATGGGATTGTTGCATGGTGGGGCATCAGTGGTTCTCGCGGAAACGCTCGGCTCGCTGGCAGCAAATATGTGTGTGGATGAAAACGCTTATTGTGTGGGGCTTGATATCAATGCTAATCATATTCGCGCGAAAAGAAATGGCGTTGTCACTGGCACTACTTGGCCTATCCATATTGGTGTCTCGACTCAAGTTTGGCAAATTGAAATTGTTGATGAAGAGCAACGTCTGCTTTGTACCAGTCGGATCACCATGGCGGTGAAAAAGCGGAAATGATCATCACCTTCAGCCAAGGCAAAATCATTGCCAATCTTCATGATATTGTGGTGCGATTTCATTCCCTTCCCGGTGTCAGCTTGCAAGCCCAAGTGGATGCGATACAGCTCATCGGACGCGGTGCCAATGTCGTGACTGCTCATGATATGCAATGCCAATGGTCTTTACCGCTCGACAATGAGCAACAAATACAACAACTAGCCGAATTTTTAGGCATTGCGATTCAATAAATCATGATATTAATCACAAGCTGTTGGCAAGATTTCTCTTAGTAAAGCTGCTAAAATAGGAAATTACTTCTTACCTTTTTATAGTTGAGTTTCCCCTTTAATGAGTAGCCCACGTTTACGCACACAATTTGAACGTCTATTTGAACATTTCCAAGGTGAAGATTGCGCTATCCAGCTCGAGGAACTCACCGATGTATTATGTTGTACGCGCCGTAATACACGGATTGTTTTGAATAAACTGGCAGAAGAAGGCTGGATAGAATGGATCCCTGCGGCGGGACGCGGAAAATTGTCCCGCTTGGTTTTTAAACGAAATAAGGCCGATGTCAGTGAAAATCTAGCGAAACGTTACTTAGAGGAAGGTAAAATTGAACATGCTTTGGCGGTCTTAGATAACGACCCCGCACGCCTGACACAAGTGTTTCAAGGTTATCTGGGGTTTAGCCATTTAGAAGGGCAACAAGTCATACGTTTGCCTTATTATCGCCAACTTGCCACTTTAAACCCTCATAAGCCTACACGCCGTTCTGAGCAACATATCATACGTCAAATTTTCAGTGGTTTAACCCGATTAGATGAGCAAGAAACGGTGCAGCCTGATCTTGCACATCACTGGGAAATGCTATCACCTACGCACTGGCGCTTTTATTTGCGTTCAGGCGTTCGATTTCATAATGGTGACCGCCTGACGATGCTTGATATTATTCACAGCATTCTAAAACTGAAAAAATGGACACTGTTTGAGCACATTGAGCAGGTTGATTCACCCTCAAATAACACCTTAGATATCTTTTTAACTCAAGACGATTACTATTTACCTCTCTTACTGACGGAAACACCCGCCAAGATTATCCAAGCGACAGTAGATGAAGAAAGTTTTGATCTTACACCCAATGGAACCGGGCCATATAAAGTCGTTCGAAATGATAATGCGCGGCTAGTGTTGGAAGCGTTTGAACATTATTTTGGTTATCGACCTTTAATTGAAAGAGTGGAAGTGTGGGTCATTGATGAAGCGCATTCTTCGATGGTTTATCCTAGCTTAACCCATCCGAATAATATTACCTCGGAAGGGCAATTTACCGATGTGGAGCTTGATCCCGGTTGTACTTATCTCTTACTGAATCGTCGTAGCGGCCTTGGTCAAGATGATCAATGGGCACATTATCTGGCACAAAAATTAAATCCTTTTGCGCTGCTCAGAAAAATTCCCGATCAAAAGGTGATTGAGCTAGGTTTGTTGCATGCTCATGGTTTAAAACCAGGCTGGCACCATAGTGGGATGCTCGAAACAAACCCAAGGCCCCCTGAGAGCGCGCAAGAAACGAAAAAGGCATTAACCATCGCTTATCATGGCATGCACCCTTTATTTCCTTATGTTATTCAAGCAATTAAAGCATTATTAAAAGAAGATAATATTGGTGTTAAAACTGTGAAGTACGAGCTAACCATAGATAATCCTGATGAGATTGATCTTTGGTTAAAACCAATGGGGCTGGCCAATAATCGTAAAGATGCTTTGTCGGGCTGGCTATTAGGATATAGCGATATTGATATCATGAGCACACCTGAAAATTTTGCCCAATGGAAGTCGATGGTATCTGATTGGCGTTCTCAACCTAATCAAGTGTTCCCTGCAAAAGAGTTGGCAAAACAATTAGTTCAAAGTTATCAATTAATTCCGATGTTCCACTGTTGGCTAGGAGTGAGTCAAGAACAGTGCGGGTCGTTACAAAATGCGAGCTGTAACGCTTTAGGTTGGTTTGATTTTAGCCAGGTCTGGGTGAAACCAGAATAATCACTCTACACTAATAAGAAATCAGGGGGAGAATGAAGATGGAAACTCAAGAAGGGTATGCGATCGTTTTATCGACCACCAATGAAGAAGAATGTCGCCAGAACATCATCAATGCGTTATTACAAGCTAAGTTAGCGGCTTGTATTCAAGTGATGCCAATAACAAGCTATTACCAATGGCAAGGTGAAGTGAATCAAGATCAAGAATCTTTGTTGATCATTAAAATTTTGCATCGACATTATGCCGAAGTTGAAAAGGTTATTTTAGAGCATCATTCTTATCAAGTGCCACAAATCATCATGTTGCCCATTGAAACGGGATTTCCTGAGTATTTGCAATGGATACAGTCCAGCAGCCACTCATAAAGCCACCTCGATAATTTAAACTAAGTAGAATTTGATATGCAGACTGTTTCCATTTTAGTGGATGTGCAAAATATTTATTACACCACCCGAGACCAATACCAACGCCACTTTAATTACAATGCTTTTTGGGCTCATGTGTTAAAAGATCGTCGTTTAATTAAGGCTAATGCTTATGCCATCGCGCGTAGTGATGAGAAACAAAAGCAGTTTCATAATATTTTGCGTGGTATTGGTTTTGACGTAAAACTGAAACCGTTTATCCAAAGACAAGATGGCTCGGCCAAAGGGGATTGGGATGTCGGCATTGCTTTAGATGCTATTGAATTAGCTGAAATATCGGATGTGATTGTTATTGCTTCTGGTGATGGCGATTTTGATTTGTTAGCTCAGCGCATCCAGCAAAAATATGGAAAAAAAGTCGAAGTGTATGGCGTACCCGGATTAACGGCGAACTCATTAATTGAATCCGCCGATGAATACATATCGATTGATGGGGCTTTGTTATTGTAGGGCGTTGATTATTTTTCCTCTGGCAAGGTTACATCATCAGAGGTTAAAGCGGACTCTTGCGCCTCTAATGCCATTTTTTCTCTTTCTGCTTTAGAGATATATTTGGGTTTGTTAGAGGTGTGAAGTTTCGAATTTTGCTTTTTTAAGCGCTTCTTTAAAATCGAATTAATTTTTTTCTTACGGTTCATCATCAATCTCACGTGGAAAATAGTGGCGCATCATAGCAAACAAAATGCATTATGTTGATCTATTTACGCATTCACCCCTTTTCATTCAGAATTTTGTTCTATATATTCGAGTCCCATTTTTATCAAGGCTCGAATTATCATGACTTGCGAGATTTACAAAGATTTCATTTTTGAAGCAGCACACCATTTACCTAACGTTCCAGAAGGGCATAAATGTGGACGTCTGCATGGTCATTCATTCTTTGTTCGCTTATATATTCAAGGTGAGGTGGATTCAACGACGGGTTGGATCATTGATTTTGGTGATGTAAAGAAAGTCTTTGCACCGATTTATGACCAACTCGATCATTATTATCTTAATGATATCCCAGGGTTAGAAAACCCAACGAGTGAAGTATTGGCTAAATGGATTTGGGACAAAGTCAAACCACTACTACCACAATTGAGTAAAGTAGAAATCAAGGAAACCTGTACAGCAGGCTGTCTCTACCAAGGTCAATAAAGGCGAATATTCTATGTATAAGGTCAATGAAATATTCCAAACCATTCAAGGTGAGGGGATCTATACTGGGGTGCCGGCGGTGTTTATTCGTCTTCAAGTGTGTCCTGTTGGATGCGCTTGGTGCGATACAAAGCAGACGTGGACAGCTGAAGAGCATGATCAAACGTCATTGCAGGATATTATAGTTAAACAAGGTGATAGCCCAAGTTGGTGCCAATCTAGTGTTGATGACATTATTACGCTATATCAAACGCAACATTATACCGCTAAACACATTGTCATTACCGGGGGCGAACCTTGTATTTATGATTTGCGTCCTTTGACTGAAGCCTTTGAAGCACTAGGTTGTCAATGTCAGATTGAGACCAGTGGTACGTCGCCGATTCAATGTTCAGAGTCTACATGGGTGACAGTGTCACCTAAAATTGCTATGAAAGGTAAATTAGAGGTGCTTGACTCGGCTTTGCAGCGAGCAAATGAAATCAAGCACCCAGTAGGTACGCAAAAAGACATTGATCAGCTAGATGCTTTACTGTTGCGCGCTGGCTGTGAGTCTAAATCCAATATCGCATTACAACCTATTAGCCAAAAGCCACGAGCAACTGAGCTTTGTATGGAAGTATGCATTCAGCGAAACTGGCGGTTATCTATCCAAACGCATAAATACTTAAACATTGCATAACGATTAAAGACAGTATGATGTTGTAAGGCTCTTCAATGAGCCTTCTTTTTATCAACATAGTGCACTATAACTAATAGTGATGCGATAAAATAGATCAGCATTACGCTGATCTATCTATACACTCTTTATTTCTTATCTTAGAAAGAAAAGGGAAAGTATTGTCTTAGAGCACTTATTTGCCTGCAACCATGTGAGATTTGCGTTTCACGCTCATTGCAAACATATAAAGCGATGTGGCTAATAGAATCATAAACAAAAAGCCAATCAGACCTTCAGGATTATTCATCCAGCTTTGTGCTGCTACTGGGCCGAGTACCGAACCAACGCTATAAGCCAGTAACATGACTTGAGTGGCTGATACAATATAGCTTTCTTCTAAGCCATCACAACCTAAGCTAATCGCAAGAGGATAGATAGCGAATGCCGCCATACCTAATAAGACTAAGCTTACCGCTAAAACAACCAAACTTGAGCTTAATGTTGTTAGACCAATCGCAAATACACCTAATAAACAAAATAGGCCCATTAATAGCTTTTTACCCATAAATTGGCTAGACCATGAGACCAATGGTTGTACCAGCATGGCACCCATCACCAATAGCGCCATCAAGCTTCCAATCGATGATGTTGATACATTTCTATCATGTAGCTCTAACGGCATTAAGCCATAAATTGAACCAATTAACAGGCCAGAAACCATACAACCAATCACTGCAGCTTTGTTCATTTTGAGAACTTGTTTGACATTTAAAGCCACATGATTTTCAGCTGCTGGTTGTTGGCAGCGACCAAAACAAAGAATCAAGGTACTAATGACAAGCAAGACTAAAATGCTGACAAATGGCCATTCACTGTCCATCGAAAACAAGCCAATACCTAATTGACCTAAGGTTCCGCCGCCGTATAAGGCCGCCATGTACAAACCTAAACGTTTGGCACGTGTTTTTTCTTCACCGATGAGTAGCCAAGATTCTACTACTACGAAAATACCCGCTACCGCAATACCAGCAATAAAGCGTGTGAATAGCCATGCTTCAAGCGTTGGTACCAGTGGCATGCTGACAACGGTTAATGAAAATAGCACTAAAAAGATAATAAATGATTTTTGATGACCAACCTTGGCAACAATTGGTTCGATAAACATTGCACCTAATAGCAAACCGGCATAAAAGGCACTCGCTAACCAACTTGCTGCATCCGTGCTTAAACCGTATTGGTTAAGCATTAATGGGATCAAACTCATCAAATAGCCTGAAGCGACAGCATATAAAGACAATGCTGCAACAGGGATTATAAATGATGATTTGGATGAAGCTAAAGGTACGTCGTTCACCGCCATACTCCACAAGGTTTAGTAATCGATAATTTAATGAGGGGATTTGCGGCGAATATGGGGCTTATATCAGATGAAGTAAAACGAGTTTTTTTTGATTTTACGATAAATAAAATCGATTATAGTGAAAAGTGTTAATTGAGTGACTCAAGTAGTCTAAATATTAGCATTTTAGACTACTTAATAGGGGATTTTGTAGGGAAGACTATTTAAGCAAAGCTTGATTTAACCATTGTAAAAATTGACCTTTTGGTAAGGCACCATTCAATGAATCCACTCTTTTTCCAGCTTTAAAGACCATGATGGTTGGAATGCTACGAATTTGATACATTGCTGCTAATTCTTGTTGCGATTCGGTATCTATTTTTACAAATCGAGCTTGGCCGGTAAATTCTGCCGCTATCTCTTCAAAAATAGGGGCAAATCCCACACACGGATTACACCAGGGAGCCCAAAAATCAACGATAATAGGCAACTCACTAGTTAACAAAGCGGAAAAGTTGTCAGAGGTTGCAGTGACCGGCTTACCATCGAAAAGAGGCGACTGACAACGACCACAAGTGGCTTTATCAGAAAGACGTGCATACGGCACTTTGTTTTTTCCGCCACATTGTGGGCAAAGTGAAATAAAAGTAGACATAACCATTCTAGTTTATAGTGATAAACAGGTCAAACCAGCATATCAGTTTTGTGTTAATTATCGTATACTAATTGGATGTTAAAAATAAACAAAAATAACAAATTTATAAGGTAATTCTATGGCCAATGTATACGCTGAAATTACTGGCTGGGGCAAATGTGTGCCGCCTGCTGTATTGACCAATGATGATTTAAGTACATTTTTGGAAACCTCTGATGAATGGATTCGAAGCCGCACGGGTATCGAAAGCCGCAGAATTAGCCATGTTGAGACCTCAGATCTTGCCACTGTTGCAGCTAAAAATGCCATGCAAGCCGCCGGGGTAACCGCAGATGAGATCGATTGCGTTATCGTGGCAACTTGTTCTCCAGATACGTTAATTCCAAATATCGCTTCTAAAGTACAAAGCAACCTTGGTATTCAAGTGGCGGCGGCATTTGATTTGAATGCCGCTTGTACTGGTTTTTTATATGCTCTTGAAACGGCGACTCGACTGATTCAAGCAGGTAATTATCGCAATGCTATTGTGATTGGTGCTGAGCATTTATCATTTTATCTAAACTGGACACAACGAGACACGGCGGTTTTATTTGGTGATGGTGCTGGCGCGGTCGTATTAACCCGCCGTGAGCAAGAACAACCTGTCGGTTTACAACAAGCTTCTTTAGGCTGTGATGCGGAAGGCCGTGATATTTTAGCCATTCCAAAATTTGGTACTGGGATGGATCGCTTTGATGCTGATAATGGCCATTGGAGCTTTGAATTTGTTGGCCGTGATATCTTTAAACGTGCAGTAAAAGGCATGACTGCCGCGACTCAAAATGTGTTGGAACGCTCAGGGTTGACCAAAGATGACATTGATTGTGTGGTTCCTCACCAAGCCAATATTCGTATTATTCAAACCTTGTGTGATTTTGCAGGCATTCCACAAGATAAAGCCTTTGTAAATATTCAAAAATACGGCAATACCTCAGCGGCGACTATGCCCATTGCCTTATGTGAAGCGGTAGAACAAGGTTTCATCAAGCCAAACCAAAATATTCTCGTTGCCGCTTTTGGCGCCGGTCTAACTTGGGGAGCCGGAATGATTAAATGGGGCGAGCGGGTTACTCCATTGGAAGCACAAACCGCTGAACTTGCACCTTGTGATAAGTCAGCGCTACAACTGCTAGAAGAAGCTATTGCTCACTGTAAAGCCCATAACAAATCATAAGTGATTGTGTTTTAAAGATTAACATTTCATAACTAATGGCCATAACATGACTCATGTTGTGGCCTTTTTTATCGCTTTTAATTTTTATCGCAATAATTGAATATTCTCCTTTCCATTAGTCATGACATAATTTTCGATGCTGAATTGTTGTGACATTGTCATAAGTTAAAAATCTCCTCATATCATCAAATGGGTTCGATCACTTTTAAAAATACTCATAACCATTGAATTAGTATTTACTAATTCAGGTTAATCTAATATATTGTGCGCAATAAATAACCTTAAACGTATGAGGTAAAAATGATGATTCCATGGCATGCCTTATTAGGGGGGATGTTACTTGGTGTCTCCGCGGCACTATTGTTACTTTTTAAAGGTAAAATCGCGGGCATCAGTGGCATTCTAAATGGCGCAATTACTCAACATTCAACAGATAAGCGGTGGCGGGTTCAGTTTTTATTTGGATTGATCGTTGGTGGCGCGCTTGTTAACGCTGTTATTCAACCTGAGCTCTCTGCCATTCCGACACAGTATTCAAGTTCTCTGTTTACTATGATGATAGCGGGTTTACTCGTCGGTCTAGGGACTAAGCTTGGTAATGGTTGTACTAGTGGTCACGGGATTTGCGGAATTGGCCGTTTTTCATTACGCTCTATCATCGCTACTCTCATTTTTATGCTTGTTGCAGCTTTGGTGGTATTTGTGCGTTTGCATGTTTTATAGGGGGTTCAAATGAAAAACTTTGCTTTTATCCCGTTATTATCAGGATTGTTGTTTGGCGCCGGTATGGTCATATCGGGGATGGTTGACCCAGATAAAGTGATTGCTTTTTTAGATGTGGCAGGAGCATGGAAAGTAGATTTAGCGTTTGTGATGGGAGGGGCTTTATGTGTGTTTGCCCCGATTTATCATTTTGTGATCAAGAAAAGAACTCAAGCCTTAGATAACAGCGAATTAAGTCTTAACCTTAAACGAACTATCGATAAGCAATTAATCATAGGGGCAAGTTTATTTGGTGCCGGGTGGGGAATAGCCGGAATATGCCCAGGCCCAGCGTTAGCATCGATTTCAAGCTTCAATATCAGTTTATTGGGATTTATTGTCGCAATGATAATAGGCATGAAAATCATGGGAGCGATCCAGAATAAGCCTCAATAAGTGCTCTATACTTAAGTTACGATTGTCACCAGCGCATCAATGATGAGAGTCATCCAGCAGGAGGTATCATGGAATTGCATCAACACACCTTAACAAGCTTATTTGAACAACTGGGGTTACCGAGTTCACAAGCTGAAATCCAAGAGTTTATTCGCTGTTACTCACAAAAAATCGATCATACGTTACCCATACATAAGGCAGACTTTTGGAATCCTTCTCAAGCAGCCTTTCTCAAAGAAGCCAAAGAAGACGATGCTGATTGGGTAGAAGTTGTTGATCAGTTGGATAATCTATTACGTTCCGTTCACTAAATTGATCACAGTCAATTTAATGGTGAGTTTTTACTTCATTGGACTTTCATAAATAGACACCTTTAATAAAAGTAATGATAATTATTATCATTACTTTTTGGGGGTTTCTTATGCTAAAGCACAATGACATTATTGATATCAGTCCATATCTTGCTTCTGAAACAGGGCATCGATTTCAAAAAAGACACGCTACTATGCCTTGGCGTAGTTCATTACCCGTTGATTCCAGTGAAGTAGCAAGCTGTTGGTTACAGTTACTTAATACTCCTCAAGCACAAGCAGCCCCTCAAAAAAGACTGGTGTATGTCCATATTCCTTTTTGTGAAACCCATTGTACCTTTTGTGGATTTTATCAAAATAAATTTACCGACTCTTTAAGTGAACATTATGTGGAAGCGCTAATTAATGAGATCACCTCTGAAGCTGAGAATCCTTTATATTCTAGTGCGCCTATCCATGCCATTTATTTTGGTGGCGGTACGCCAACTGCCTTGAGCGCTACCCAATTATTTCGAATTATCACAACGCTACGACAAGTGTTACCCGTGACCCCCGATTGTGAAATTACGATAGAGGGGCGAGTACTTAACTTTTCTCAAGATAAAGTGGACAGTTGCATTGATGCTGGGGCAAACCGCTTCTCTGTTGGTATTCAAACCTTTGATTCTAAGATTCGTAAGCGCTTAGCAAGAACCTCAACCGGTGAAGAAGCACAAACATTCATGCAGAGTGTCGTGGCGCGCGATCAAGCGGCCGTGGTGTGTGATTTGTTATTTGGATTACCCAACCAGACCATCGAATCTTGGCATCGCGATTTACAAATTATTCAAGATATCGGCTTGGATGGAGTCGATCTTTATGCTCTCAATGTTTTGCCAAGCACCGCTTTAGGTAAAGCGGTCACCAATGGTCGAGTTCAGATACCTTCGCATGAACAAAGCAAAGCATTCTATTTGCAAGGGTGTGATGTCTTGGATAAGGCCGGTTGGCAAATGATCAGTAACAGCCATTTTGCGCGTACAACTCGAGAGCGTAATCTCTATAATTTATTAATTAAACAAGGAGCTGATTGCTTGGCATTTGGCTCTGGTGCTGGCGGTTCAATCAATGGTTATTCTTACATGCTACAACGTAACTTAACGCAATACATTGAAGCGGTAAGCCAAGGAGAGAAGCCGATCATGATGATGACTAAATCCTTAGGTAAGCAAAGCTTTTGGCATCATCAATTGCAAGCTGGGATTGAACAAGGTCGAATTGACCTCGGGGAAATTACTCCTTTTGCTGAAAAATTAACACCGTTATTATCACAATGGCAGCAATGCAATATTATTCAATCAGACTCTACGCTTGTACGCTTAACCAATGAAGGACGTTTTTGGGCAAGTCACTTGTTAACCAGTCTACAAGAAATTATTCCGAAGCTGACGGCTCACTCTGTGTTACAGCGGCATAGCATTGATATACTTAATGTGACTGAGTGTGATACTGCGGTTTAATTATTATTGCTCAAGGCTTGGTAAATACGTTTAACAACGGCAATAGATTCTTGATTATCCCCATGAACGCATAGGGTATCCGCTTGTAATTCTAATGTATGACCTTTGATGGTGGTCACCGTACCAAAATTGGCTAATTGCATTGCTTGATAAAAGATATCTTCAGCGTTGTGATGTACCGAATTAGGATGTTGACGAGGTAGGAGTGAACCATCATCTTTATAAGCTCGGTCAGCAAAAGCTTCAAATAATAAAGGAACATCGTATTCATCAGCGATATCTAAATAAGCCGTATTGTCTTTTTTGGCCAATACCATCAAAGGAAGCCCGGTTGGCATTACGGCTTGAACAATCGCTTCAAAAATATCAGCATTACTCATCATGTCATTGTATAAAGCTCCATGAGGCTTAATGTAATCTACTTGGGTATCATAAAACTGCGCTAAACTTTGTATGGCACCAATTTGATAACTGATTAAATGGGAGATTTGTTCAGGTGTATGGGAAATTGAGCGACGGCCAAAGCCCAATAAATCTTGATAGGAAGGATGAGCTCCAATACTGACGTTATGTTTTACGGCCAACTGGATCGTTTTCGCCATCACATCCGGATCTGCAGCATGAAATCCGCATGCAATATTCGCCATGTGGATATAGGGGATCACTGCTTCATCTTTGCCCATCGTCCAATGACCAAAGCTTTCACCCATGTCACAGTTGAGTTTCATTTTAATGGTTTCAAGAGTCATTTTATTTCGTCGCTATTTCGTTTAAGTTTTTATTTCACTTAATAATATTGGCATTAGAAGGGTGTATCTACAAGCGTCAATATTGTATGGTAAGTCCAGTTTAAAAATATTGAGTTAATTTGAGGAACGTTATGTTTGTTTTAGTCACTGGCGGTATGGGTTACATTGGGAGTCATACTTGTATTCAAATGATTGAGTCAGGAATGACCCCGATCATTTTTGATAACTTATATAACAGTAAGCCAACGGTTCTTGATCGCATTGAAAAGGTCTCAGGCGTTCGTCCTATATTTATCGAAGGTGACATTCGAGACAAACAGGCACTTGCACAGGTTTTTGCTCAATATGATATTCAATCTGTCATTCACTTTGCAGGTTTAAAAGCGGTCGGCGAATCGGTAGAAAAACCATTAGAATATTACGATAATAATGTTCATGGCACTTTGGTTCTGGTTGATGCGATGCGTGATGCCGGTGTGAAATCGATGGTGTTTAGTTCATCGGCAACGGTTTATGGTGATCCGGCCTCTGTGCCTATTTTAGAAGACTTTCCAACCAGTGCGACCAATCCATACGGTCGCAGTAAATTAATTGTAGAAGAATGCTTAACCGATTTCCAAAAGGCCAATCCTGACTGGAGCATTACTTTATTACGTTACTTTAATCCTGTGGGGTCTCATCCATCAGGTGAGCTTGGTGAAGACCCTCAAGGCATCCCCAATAACTTAATGCCATTCGTGGCTCAAGTTGCCGTAGGGCGTCGTGAGTTTTTATCTGTCTTTGGGGGCGATTACCCGACTAAAGACGGCACAGGCGTCCGTGATTATATTCATGTGATGGATTTAGCCGATGGGCATTTAGCCGCACTTAACCATGTTGGTAGTAAACAAGGTTTACATATTTATAATTTGGGTACAGGGAAAGGTAACAGTGTACTTGAGATGGTGGTCGCTTTTGAAAAAGCCTCAGGCCAAAAAGTAGCGTATAAAATTGTTGATCGCCGTCCAGGTGATATTGCAGAATGTTGGGCAAACCCAGCTAAAGCCGAGCAAGAACTCAAATGGAAAGCGTCACGTAGCCTAGAACAAATGACCGAAGACACTTGGCGTTGGCAGTCAAATAATCCACTTGGTTATCCTCAATCTTAAGTTATTTGCAGTAGCGGTTAATTTATTCAAACTCTAAAAAGAGCTGGCTAAATGTCAGCTCTTTTTATATCACACATACTGATAAATAGATCGCATTAAAGGCAAAATTGTATACATTTTGATAACAATATTGGCTATAATACCCTCGATTTCAATTGAGACTGCTATTTGGTCAATAAAAAATCTAGGGGAAATTATGTCAATGTCATTAGTTCTGATCATTGCTTTTATCGTAGCGAGTGCGGTTATGGTGAAACATGAAATGTCGATGTCAAAGAAATCATAGGCTATTTGTTTATATAAATTTTTTATAACCCTTATATAAAATAAGTAAATAGACGTATTCAAAGTCAGCCATTGTGCTGGCTTTTTGTTTATCTATAAAATAATACCAATTGTACTAATTATTTGCTCATTCTTACTTGTTAAAAGGCTCGATAACTGTGTTATAAATTTAGATTGTAAAATGACCTACTTATCGAAAATTTCTGCCTTGTTCTCAAGCCTTGTTCTCAAGCCTTTTTCCTAGTTAATTTCTGAACATCTAATCAGTGTAATTGGTATAAAAAAGCCACAGATGCAACACCTGTGGCTTTACACTAATGAAAAATGTTATATCAGTGAGAAGCGTTATATCACTGAAAAACGTTATCCCCAAAAAGGGCGATTAGAATTGATAATCTAAGCTCACACCCCAGTTACGTCCTGGTTGAGAGTAGAAATCTTTACTTGCAGCGGAATAACCGGACTCCATATCAGAATAGACCCAGTATTTTTTATCAAAGGCATTAAATAAGCCCGCACGTAAAGTCAGATCGTTGATTGGACGATAATATGCGGTCAGATCAACGATGGTATAACCTGCCACATCGTCAACACTATCATCAGACCAGTTATCTTTACTTGCCACCATAGTAACATTGACTAAACCACCATAAATACGATCTACGCTGTCATACCCAATACCGGCCACTCCGGTTAAAGGTGCGACTGAATCTAGGTGTTCATCTGAATCTTTATCACGGCCTTCAGCGTAAGCCACTGAGAATTTAGAGTACAAACCACGTGGCGCATTAAAGGCCGCATCTAGATTTACGGTTGAAGCAAATTCAATACCATAGATTTCGGCATTGGAAATATTCTCGGTTGTGTACACATCTTTGCCATCTTGAGTGCCCACTTTGCTGCTATCAATGAAATCAGAGTAATCATTATAAAACGCACTCACTTCAAACTGACCGACATTGCTATAACCTCTAAACCCAAATTCGTAAGCTAAACTTTTTTCCGCTTTCAAATTTGGATTTGGCTCAAAAATTGCCCCTTGGTTATAGTAATAATAAAGGTCATAAACGCTTGGAGCTTTAAAGCCTTGGCTGATTTGTGCAAATGTGCTGAAGTTTTCTGAAATATGATAAACCGCACCCAATTTACCTGTTACCGCATCTTCACTATTAGAAGGATAATCCGTATCAAATTGTTCGTCGGTTTCAGGTGTGGTCTTGAATCCATCATAACGAACACCGGCGGTGAGAACTAAAGTTTCATCCAATAAGAACGCCTGATCTTGGAAGAATAAGCCCCATTTTTGTAACGTGGCATCCGGAATCCCGGTGCTACCCGCAGTCACAGTGCCAAGGTCGTATTTGTAATCAGTATTATCTAGAGCAAATTTGTCATTGCTGTAGCTTAAGCCATAAGTGAATTGATGGTAGCTATTGGCAAATTCAGCCAACTTGTCAAATTGAGCATCAAATTGAATTAAGTCATCACTGGCATCACGGTAACGCATACGCTCACCTGAGCCCATCATTCCTGTTGTCGTGTCGTAGTTTTTGTATTCTGAATCACTTTGTTGATAATTAAGTGACCAGTTAAGGCTATCAGCAATAGCACTTTGCATCGTCCACTCGTGGTTCACTCCAACACGTAGACGATTGACATCATCTTTATTGTAATTATCAGAGTATGTAATCACGGTTCCCATCCCTGGGTATGAAATACTGTTTCCATTATAATGCAGCTCTTGCTCATCATAATTACGTTGATAATATTCCACGACTAGACCAACGCGATGGTTATCATTAATGCGGTAATACATTTTACCAAGCACGTTGCCAATTTCTTTGTCCGCTGGATCGGCAGCGCCACGTTCCGAACCGTCGACATCGGCACCCGAGCTATGTGTTTCTGTTTCATGACCATCGGCATAAGTAAGAATTAATAAGGTTTCGAGGTCATCATGGCGCATTGCCCAGGTCGCGGTGTTTTTAAAGGTTTCATCTGCAGAAGTATAACTAGACTTGATACCGAAGCGATTTTCATTACCCTCGGTCACCAAAACATCATCAGGATCTTTGGTTTTAAACAACACGGCACCACCTAAAGCATCTGAGCCGTAAAGCGTAGAAGAGGGGCCTTTATTCACTTCAATAGCGGTGAGAGTATCGACTTCAATGGTACCTGGGTAATGGCGTTGTTCGGTCGCACCTGGATTATAAGGTGTTGGTTGTTCAACCCCATCCACCATAACCTTGATTTTATCCCCATCAGTACCACGGATGTTATAATCTGAAATCCCAAAACGTCCTTGACCTTGTACCTCGACACCAGGTGTATACTTCAGAGCTTGTTGAGGATCAGAAGCAATTTGAGATTCCATTGACTGTGCAGAAACCGACGCAACAGAAGACGAAACATCTTTGACTTCTTGCTCAGTACGCGTTGCCGATACCACGACTTCTTGTAAAGCGGTTAGCTCCTGTGCGGCTTGAGTGGTAGGGGCTAAAGTAATTGCAATACTAAATGCCAATAAGGTTGGCTTTAAATTGTGACGTTGCATATAGTTATTCCATTCCCAAAAGGTGAGTTCGGATGGTATTCTAATAAATAAGAATGATAATAACTATCATTTATAATTGCGTTTATTTGGTTTTAAATGGCACTGATTTTATCGATATATTTTTATAAACAATAAGTTACATGAAATTTTAAGATATTGAATAGTTCCAACTAAAGTAAAAAAAGTAGATCTTGATCACAAAAAGTTTAATGAAAGGATATATTTTGAACAGCAGCATCACTCTAGAAGCATTACATGTGTTAGATGCCATTGCACGACGAGGAAGCTTTGCCGCGGCGGCACAAGAACTGAATCGAGCCCCGTCATCTCTTAGTTATCAAGTACAAAAACTGGAACAAGATTTGGATTTGGTCATTTTTGATCGTTCTGGACATAAAGCGGTGTTTACGCAAGCTGGACAGTTTATTCTTGATAGGGGGCGTGCCTTAATCGCAGCATCGAATGAATTAGTGTCCGATGCGAATATTTTGGCCCATGGCTGGGAGCTGGATATTACCATTGCTTACGACTGTTTAATTCCCATTCACACATTTTTTCCACTTCTCAAGCAACTTGAAGAGCAATCGAAAACCCGCTTAAAGCTTCAAGAAGAAACACTGGCAGGTAACTGGGAAGCGTTATCTTATGACAGGGCAGATATTCTTATTTGTCCTAAACCAGAACATTTACCGATTGATGTTAAAGTTGACTCATTAGGTAAGCTGAACATGATCTGGGTGGCTTCACCGGAGCATATCGTACACAAAAGAACTGCAGATTTTGATCAGCAATCGCGAATTAAATACCGTGCCATTGTTGTCGCCGATACCGCAAGAACCTCACCAACACTAACGAAAAATTTACTCGACGAGCAACCAAGACTAACCGTTAGTAATTTTAATGCGAAAGTAGATGCGTTATGTGCAGGTTTAGGGATCGGGACGATGCCGGAAAATGTTGCGAAGCCTTTAATTGAAAAAGGACGATTAAAAAAAATAGCAGGTACGTACGATCAACCGATGGAAATCATCATTGCTTGGCGACGCAACAAAATGGGCAAAGCAAAGTCTTGGTGTATCCAATATCTGAAAAAACATTGGACACACGATTATTTGAGTTAGCGTTTGGAGGATATTGGCGTCGATTTTTGTACCACGTTACAAAATGAGTAACATCTCCACAATGTTATCTTCAAAATGAATGTCCGTTTTAAAATTCAGTTTCTTCGCTAATTGCACCATGCCTTTATTGGAAGGCATGGTGATACCACTGAGTTGAACCGTACCTTTGCTTTTACTATAAGCGATCAGCTTCTCCATTAGTATTCGACCTAAGCCCATACCTTTAAGATCGGAACGAATTAAAATGGAAAATTCAGCATCAAAATTACTCGGATCGGCAATGACTCTGGCCACGCCAATAATCGTTTCTGTATTTGATGAGTCTCTCTCCACAGCCACGAAGGCCATCTCGCGGTCAAAATCAATCTGAGTAAGATTGGCTAACGCTTCATGATTAAATTCACCCACTTCAGAAAAGAAACGTTTATAAAGATCTTCACGTGAAACTTGAGTGATGAAAGAGGCCATTTTTTCTTCATCTTCTGGTAAAACCGGGCGCAATAAGCAACGGGTGGCATTTTTTAAGCTGACAGATTGCTCATGTTCTACAGGATAGGGTTTTATCGCCAATCGTTGTCGTTTGATACCTAATTTGGCTTTTAATTCTAAGCGGGCATCGATGACCGTAAATTCATCGTCAGCCGCTAATAAAGGGTGAAGATCAAGGCTGAGGATTTCTGGGTTATCAACCATCATTTGAGATAAGCGCACTAATAATCGACACAATGCAATGGTATCAATAGGGTTAGGGAGTTGTTCTAATCGCAATTTCCCTACACGCATGGCTCGTATCACTAAATAGCGTGCCAATGCCATATTCAAAGGAAGCAACGCAACGGAAGCATCTTCGGTAACATCCCACTCTGTACCACCTTGACCCAACATAATAACAGGCCCAAAAATAGGGTCAGTTTCAATTCGAATTCGCAATTCTTGTGAACCGGCACGATTTGCCATTTTTTGTACCGAGACACCGTGAATTAAAGCGGAAGGGTAACGAAGTGAGGTTCGATCCATGATAGCTTGAGTGGCATTGGCAACTTCAACAGCATTACGCAAATTGAGCATGACACCTTGTACTTCCGATTTGCGAATGATATCAGGGGAACGCAATTTGATTGCCACTGGGTAACCAATTTTTTCACTAATATGAACCGCTTCACTGGCATCAGAAGCCAACCAGGTCGGTAATACCGAGACGTTGTAACTTTTTAATAAACCAGATATTTGATGAGATTCAAAAAAGCATGTGTCATCGTCTATATGTTGAATGATCCATTGCTTAGCTTGAGCTAATTGTTCTGGATTGCGCAATTCAACAGAGGATGGGGTTTCCATGAGTTGCTTTTGATTGCGGCGATATTCCACTAAGTGCATATAAGCTCCGACCGCACCCTCTGGGGTTCGATAGGTCGGGATTCCCGCTTTGGTAAATAAACCGCGCGCTTCTTTTGCGGTCAATTCTCCAGACCAATTCGTCAATATATTAAAATGGTTACTTTTAGGGTGTGATTGGATAACGTCAATGACCGCTTGCGCAGTGTGTGTAGGATGAGAAATTGCCGAAGGGCTGTGCATAATTAAGATGGCATCCACGTTCTCACTATCAAATAAGACATTCATCACATCCGCATAGCGTTGACTGTCGGCATCACCCACTAAGTCGATAGGGTTACTTTGGGACCAACTGGCCGGTAAAATAAGATCAAGTTTTGTTTTGGTGTCTTCCGTTAATGTCGCTAATTTGCCACCGCGTTGGATTAATTCATCCACCGCCATGACACCAGGGCCACCGCCATTGGTTATGATGGCTAAACGTTCGCCTCTAAGTGGCACCGAGTGCGTTAATGTTTCTAAAGCCGCAAACAGTTCATGAGTGTTATTTACTCGCAACATACCTGAGCGCTTTATTGCTGAATCATAAATGATATCAATACTTTGATTACCTCGAGTATGTAAAGACACCGCGTGTTGTCCTTCGGCACTTCGCCCTGATTTAAGTACCAATATTCGTCGATTGCGTGACGCACTCCGGGCTGCAGACATAAACATTCGGGCATCTTTAATTGAGTCTACATACAATAATATGGCCGAGGTTTTACTATCGACTGATAAGGTATCTAGTAATTCAGGAAAATCGATATCGATAGCATTACCTAACGATATAAAACTGGAGAATCCAATGTCTTTATCACTGGCCCAATCTAAAATGGTGGTACAGACCGCAGCTGATTGAGAGATAAAGGCAATATTGCCCTTGGAAGCAGAGACTGGGGCTAAGGATGCATTGAGGTTGATCCAAGGTAAGATAATACCGAGGCTATTGGAGCCTAAAATTCTCATTCCCGCTTTGTGCGCAATCGCAAGGCACTCATCATCTAAACTAAGGCGAGAGTC
Organism: Vibrio aphrogenes; assembly: GCF_002157735.2. NCBI lineage: Bacteria > Pseudomonadati > Pseudomonadota > Gammaproteobacteria > Vibrionales > Vibrionaceae > Vibrio > Vibrio aphrogenes. Next base: position 1,269,521 of record NZ_AP018689.1, on the reverse strand, counting down.
ATCATTTGATTGGTACATATCCGCAGATATGATAATAACAGCGCCGACACCTTTATTGGCAAGTTGTTGAATGATCAATTTATTGTGTTTTGCATTAGTACACACAATAGCAAGATCCGGAATTAAAGGAAGGTGTTCAACCTGAGAATAAGCTAAGACACCATTGACGGATTTATATTTTGGTGTCACCGGCATAATCACTCCTTGGAAACCACCATTGAGCAAATTTTGCATGACGATAGAACCGGCACGAAAAGGGCGTTGTGAGGCGCCGATGACTGCAATGGAGCTTGGCTTTAATAATTTATTCAGAGTCAACATACTTCCACCATGAGTGATTAAGGCGCGAGTGATAAAGGTGCTTAGGATATTTTAATCAAAACCACAATGAACATCTTTGAATCTATATCTAGGTGTGATCTACCGCTACAAATATTGAACACTTCGAATATATTGACAAACATCTTACCTTATCAATTTCATTCATCTTGATATTCAGCAAGTGCAAAGGCATGATGTAGAAAGACTTTAAACACTTTGGCCTTATTATGAAGAAAATAGCAATTATCTCTCTTTCAGCACTATTTTTAGCCGCGTGTTCATCCTCTGATTATGACGGTGAAGTGGCGATGGAAACTTATCAAGAATCATATAAAACCGATGATGTACCACAACCGCTCACTGAGCTCAGCACTGCGCCATTAGAGCAAGACGTTCAATCAGTAACAAAAGCACAAACCGCTAAAAAAGGAGAGGTGGATAAGAAAGTGGTGAAGCTAAGTCCAGCCACCGCAGAGTCCTCAGAATCGACAGTAAAGGTTTTTTACCCTAACAACAAAGAAGCAACGCAGCCTCAATCAGGGCACTTTTTAGTACAAGTTATTGCGGTAGAGAATCAAAAAAACCTGTTACAAACGGCGACTGATTTACCAGAAAACCAACCTAAATGGGAAAATGTCAAAACCGTTAATAACAAACAATGGCACACCTTACTATTTGGAGACTTCAAAACCTCTCAAGAAGCAAAAGATGCCATCATGCGATTACCTGCTCGCTATCAAAATATGGGACCATTCGTAAAAAGCGTTGATTCCATTACCAATTCAGATTTTCCAACATTGAAAAAATTACCATAATTGAAAAAGTGAATAGAAAATCAACAAAGGGGTGCCGCGCACTCCTTTTTTATGCCAATTCACTCGATTAACGCTATTTAAGACTACCTTTAAATGAATAAAGCATTATTATTAAAGGAATTGCGTTAACGATTTAAAAGCAGCGTCGATATGAAGATGAAAAATATTTTATTATTATGTGGTGGTGGTTCATCTGAGCATGAAGTGTCACTGGTATCAGCAAAGTACTTAGAACAACAACTGGGACTCACACCAGAATTTAAAGTGATTAAAGTGGAGATAAAACCAGAAGCTTGGTTTGCCTCAACAGGGGAAAAAGTAGAACTTGATATAGCTCGCTCTTGTTTAAAAGGCGATCATTTCCCTGCCCAAACAATTGATTTTGTTGTGCCTTGTATTCATGGTTTTCCAGGAGAGACAGGGGACATTCAATCTTTATTCGAAATGGCCAATATTCCTTATTTAGGTTGTGGTCCAGAAGCGAGCTCCAATAGCTTTAATAAAATCACCTCTAAGCTTTGGTACGACGCACTTAATATTCCCAATACTCCATACCGTTTCTTGACTGAAAATAACCAACAATCCATTTCTCTCGCTGAACAAGCGTTTGATCTTTGGGGGAAAGTATTTGTCAAAGCTGCGCGCCAAGGGTCGTCCGTTGGCTGTTACAGTGTCACAAAGAAAGAAGAGTTAGCCACCGCAATCTCCTCAGCTTTTGGTTATTCTGATCAAGTGCTGATTGAAAAATCAGTAAAACCAAGAGAATTGGAAGTGGCCGCTTATGAGTTAAATGGCGAGTTGATTATTACCAAGCCTGGTGAAGTGATTGCTCCTGAAGGCGTGTTTTACACCTACGATGAAAAGTACAGCGCTGAGAGCCACTCTTCAACGGTGCTAGAAGCAGAAGGGCTAACAAATGAACAACTGGCTTGTATTGAAGAATACTCAAGAAAAGTCTTTGTTCACATGAACTTGAAAAACTTATCTCGTATTGACTTTTTCTTAACTGAAGAAGGGGATATTTACTTAAATGAAGTCAACACCTTCCCAGGAATGACGCCGATCTCTATGTTCCCGAAATTAATGGAACATAACGGTCATCAATTTAGTGAGTTTTTAGCCAGCTCAATTAAAGCCAGTTTAGAAAACCACGCATAATACCAACCACACTAATTAGATACTCAAATAATCAGTGCGATTGGTATAAATTTATAGTGACATAAATAACCCCCAATATTGGTTGTTCAACTATTGGGGGTCAGTTCAGTTAATCCCAGCTTTTTATTTTCTTAAATAGCAACTGTTCTGATTCTGACAAGGCATTCTTCCCAAGGTATTGAGCAGGCATCACGATACTTGACCAACGCCCAATATCTTGAATTTGCTGTAAATTGTATCCTTTCTTATATAAGTCTTGAGTCGCACCAATTCGGGTTGACTGACCTGAAAACGCCAAATGCTCGGGTAAATTCAGTAAGGTGCTGGCTCGGCGAAACACTCTAAAAATAGATGAATCATTTAACGCATCTTTTCCTAAGTTGCCATGCTTATCGATACGACAAAATACGTATCCGTGATGCTCTTCACCCAAGATTTGCAACCATTGGTCGACGAGTTCGGATGTCCTATCGCTGACACAATAACTTTTATCAGCGACAGACACTTGATAACCACCTGAGTGGTGTCTTTGTATTTGTGATGTTTGTAGATCTCGTAATTGACCTCGCTTTAAAATACATTCAAACATCAGGCTATAAATGACCAAATCTCGTAAATCTTTAATTGACTCACTGTCTTTTAACACTTCATAGAGTGAATCAAGATGCTTTTCAGTAAACGCAGTGGCTTGAGTCGCATCTCCTTTTTTCATATTGCGAATAGCCGATAACGTAAAATGAATTTGTCTATGGTTCGTCGGGTCAGCTAAGGAATGCAGACGATGAACTAATCCAATGGTTAAACTATATCGGCGTATAGAAGCAAATTTTCGGCTACGACATTCTTGTTCCAAAAATAATCTAACGGCGGTAATTGACGCTGGTAGGGGGCTGACTTTCTTTGTCAGACAAAAATCCACAAAACGATTCCAGTCATTTGTCATAGATAACAAAGAATTATGCGAATACATCTGGTGAGTTAAATCAGAAAATAATGAATAGCTGATGGGGTGACTAAATTGATTCAAACTTTGTTTTCGTTTCTTTTCGTCAGTTTGTAGTGGAATATTTTTCCGCATCAGAGCTCTCTCATTGCCTTTGTGATAGAAGGCGGTTACATGAATCATTGGTTTAGATATCGAAAGAGTGTAGCAAAGGCTTGAACCTTAAAGAAATACATTTACTATTAGAACTCTAACTTTAGTAAACTTCGCATTATACGAACTCCCATCAACACAAATAGAATAGGTATTAAATATGTCTCTCGTTTATTCCACTGAAACTGGTCGAATCAAGCAAGAAAAAATTATTGAAGAACGTCCCAAAGGCGATGGCATAGTTCGTATTCAAAGACAAACCAAAGGCAGAAAAGGAAAAGGGGTTTGCCTGGTTACCGGTTTAGACTTATCTGATACCGAGCTCAAATTAGTCGCCGCTGAATTAAAGAAAGTCTGTGGATGTGGTGGTAGCGTAAAAGATGGCGTTATTGAAATCCAAGGCGATAATCGTGAAAAGATCAAAGCTCATTTAGATAAAAAAGGCCACACTGTAAAATTAGCCGGTGGATAATCGTTTTTTATTGAGCATAGGATGATAATGAATCGCCAGCATATATTCGAAGGTTCCATAAACAAGGCATTAATTTCTCTTGCCATTCCTATTGTTTTAGCACAAATATTACAATCGGCTTATCAACTCACCGACGCTTTCTGGGTCGGACGTTTAGGGGCCGATCAAGTTGCCGCGGTATCGGTCAGTACACCTGTGACTTTTTTAGTGATTGCGATTGGTGCAGGGCTAGCCATGGCAGGAGCCACTTTGTCCGCTCAGTATATGGGGGCGGGCAATCATAAAATGGTGAACCATGTTGCTGCACAAACGATGCTCATGGTGATCATTACTGCCGTCACCTTAGGGCTATGTGGCTATCTCTTATCACCATACTTTCTAGATTTACTGGGTGTTGAAGCTTCGGTTTACCACGATGCTTTACAGTTTATGCATGTTTCGTTTATAGGCATTATTTTCGTTTTTACTTATGCCATGTTTCAATCTTTGATGCGAGGTATTGGCCAAGTAAAAATTCCGCTCATTATTGTCCTTGGAACCGTATTATTAAACTTTATCCTCGATCCCTTATTTATTTTTGGTGTGGGAGACCTTAAAGGCCTTGGTGTTATGGGAGCAGCCCTTGCAACCTTAGTGACTCAAGGACTAGCGGCAATAATAGGAATGTGTATTTTCTTTCGTGGTAAGCATGGCATCCATCTCACTTTAAGCAGCTTTAAACCTGATTTTTCTTATATTAAGCGCGCTTTTTTCTTGGGCTTACCAGGCTCGGTCGAATTATCGGCGCGAGCGTTAGGGCTAATTATTATGTCCTTTTTGGTTGCAAGTTTTGGCACCGTCACTATTGCATCTTATGGTGTGGGTTCAACCATATTACAAATCGTAACGATACCTGCGATGGGCTTGGCCATGGCGGTTTCGACATTAGTTGGTCAAAACATTGGGGCGAAAAATATCGAAAGGGCATCGAAAATAACCATTCTTGGGACAATTTGGGGCTGGGTGGCTCTAACCATATTGGGGATTTTAGCCTTTATTTTTGCACCACACTTTGTCGCTTTTTTCATCCCTGATGATGAGAATGTTATCGAACATGGGGCTAAATTTGTTCGAACCATGTGTTTAACTTGGGGCTTTATCGGCGTTCAATTGTGCATATTGTCAGCTTTTAGGGCCTCAGGAAATATGCTGAACACTATGATGATCTCATTATTTTCACAGTGGGTCGTACAATTTCCTTTAGCGTATGTATTATCGAAACATACGACATTAGGCACCTCTGGGATATGGTGGGCATTCGCTTTGACCAATATCATTGTTGCGCTTTTTTCTGTAGCTTGGTTTGCCAGAGGCACTTGGAAACATAAAAATCTAACAGATGATGATAAACAAATTGCCAAAATTGCCGATGAAGCCTATATAGAAATTGATGAACATCGAACATAATTATTTTATTCACCACAGCATTAAGGTTTGTTTACTATGTATAAAAATATTCTCGCGATTTCAACCATCACGCTTGCAATGACCGCATGTAGTGCAACACCACCAACTGAAAACCCTGAATTGACCATGAAATGCGAAACCGTCAAATCAATGCCGGGAGGCTGGCAAGAGGCTGAGATATCAGCAGAAGTAAAACAGTCAGCCTTATTAGCCGTGGCAAGCTTAGAAGGTAACCATAGCGTCAAATCGATTCAACGCGCACAGCAACAAGTTGTCGCAGGTATGAATTACAAAGTTGAATTTACCATTGAAGACGATACAACCTATACAGCAAAAGTTTATAAAGACTTAAAAGGTCAATACAAAATCATCAGTATCCAACCACAATCTTTACTAGATGAATGCCTAGCACAGCAAGACGCAAAATAAACAAGCCGCACAAAAGATAAAGCCAACCCAATAAGCGCAACTGAATTACCATCTGTCACAGTTCATTTGACAATGGTAATTCAGTTTCTATCTTAAGATTCATTCGAATACCGAACAAATAGCAAAAACAAACTTAATACCTAAAGAATGGGGAATTATGAAGGTAATGGTAGAGATTTGCTGTATTTGCATATCTTATTTAACATAAGATACATAATGCGCACTATGATGTAATTGCAAAGTGGAGATGGGTGCTCGTCCTTTTACTTTTAACAAGCAAGCAAACAAGGATGTTCATAATTAGTAAGTCAGTAAGATTTGATATAACACTCCTATGACCTTGAAGAATTTATCGTGTGTCTGTTATTGATTCTCTAGGTATAGCTTTACGAATGTTTGAGTATGGATAATAAGTTGGCGAAAATAACTTTTGATGAACACGAATAATGAAGACACTATTGCTTTATTGCTTTATTGCTTTAATAGCCAATAGCCAGAAGAACTGATTAACATGCAGTGGTATCCTCTTACAGAATAATCAACAAGTCTGGGGTTAATTCCATTCTGTAAGAGATGTGCTTATTAGCTTGTTACTTTAAACTTTCATAATAGGCAGCAATATCAGCAATATCGGCGTCATTAATAGTTGCAGCCATTGGTGACATAACAGGATCTTTACGTTCACCACTTTTAAAAGCTTTCATTTGCTTTTCTAGGTATGCAGCATTTTGCCCTTTAAGATTTGGATAAGTTTTGATTAAAGCGATACCATCAGCACCATGACAAGCGGTGCACGTCATGGTTTTTGCTTTTCCTGCTGCCGCATCGGCGGCAAATGTGATGCTTGGGGACATAGCGAACACACAAAGAGATAATAACGTGATTTTTTTCATACAACACCTCAGATAAATATGTTTAATGTGAACAAGAATGTAGACCTTAATGTATACAATCTAGCAACAAAACCATCAATATCTAGGTAGGATAATAAAAAACTTAATCTCGATCACGACTATTGATTAAAAAGATGTAATAAAAAAGGAAAATACGATTAGAAATCAAGTAATTTACTTAAATCGGCTTTAATACTATTCACTTTCTTACTCGCCTTCTCTCCTCGAGAAGCCTCGGATACCAAGTATTCAATAGCTTCTGATAAAGTACAGCCAAGCTCTTGAGCTCGTTCAGAGAGCTTTTCCCAGACTGCGTAGTCTAAATCTATCGACTTCTTCTTAGTATGAGTATGCTCTGCATTAAAATGACGTTTACGTTTCGCTCTAATTGCTTGTTTCAGCTTATTATCAAGGTGCGGATTCATGTGTTCATCAATCCAATTGAGAACTTGTGTGGGCTGATGTTCTAGCTTTTGCAAACCAATAATTGCTGCTTGAGATTCACTGGAATCTTGATAGCGTGTGATGGCTTCTCCATCTTTCCATTTTCGAATTAAATATTGCCACTTCCATCCGCACTCTAAATTTTCAAGTTGTTGATATTTCATTTGTCTTCCCTATAAACACACACAGTGACAGCGTAACCAAAAATCATTGTATTCACAACTTTTTACGTGATTTAAAATCATAGTCTAGCCATATTTTTGTTTATGATAACAGGCTCTCAAATCCATGGATTAATGTATGATTTATCACAATAAGTTAAAGCAATAAAACAGGTATAAGATTACCTTGTTTTTCTATATACTTCCTTACTTCTGACCACCTATAGAATTTTTTATAATGATCAAAGAGTCTTGGCAATCTGCACTACCTAATTTCTCACAATTTGAAGATACCCTTACACACGGAGCCTCTCTCCCTCCTTTATCTTTTTTGGATCTTCAGCCTAGACTTAAATCCAGTATTCTACATTTTCATCATCTTGTGGAGTTTCCCCGCTTTTTATTAATCAACGGGCCGGATAACTATCTTTATCGTCAAGCGATATACCAATCTTACCAGTCGCTCATCAATCTCAATGAAATTCACTCAGTTCCTGTTATTTCGAGCGAAACAATTGAACCAGAAGATTTATTTGGCCTTTATGAGAGTGAAAACGGTGAAATAAAGTATGAGAAACCTGGGCTATTAGATAAAGCGCATGGTGGCTACTTGATTTTATCGGCCAATGCGATTTTAGCGAACCCACGAATTTGGCCAAAATTGAAAGCAGCCATTCTCGGCAATCCATGCTCGGCCATTGCCGCTAATCCTAAGAATGTGGTTAGCCACCTATCTCAGAAACAATATGATATTAAATTAGTGATTATCGGCGACCGGATGCAACTGGGTGATTTAGACCTGTTTGATGCTGACATTCGAACGTCACTGTGTCTTTTTTCAGAAGTGGAATTGGACTATAAAATCGATGCAACGACTTTTGAGCCTTATATTCAATATATTAATGGAATTATCAAAGCGCATCACTTCCCACCTTTAGCGGATAAAGAAGCGTGGGCCTTCTTCCTTACTCAAGGTGCTAGAGAAACCGAAGATCAAAATAGAATGCCTTTATGCCCGATTTGGCACAAAACTTTATTAGCTGAGGCAGCGTTGCTCTCTAAGGGAGAGGCAATTACTCAGCCGCATTTAGCGCAAGCACTGGCGGAACGCAACTATCGACAGTCTTATTTACCAGAAAGAGCACTCGACGATATTCTCGAAGGTCAAGTTATCATCGAGACGCAAGGTGAACAAGTTGGTCAAGTCAATGGCTTAACCGTGATTGAAGTACCAGGACATCCTGTGACTTATGGTGAACCAGCACGTATCTCGTGTGTGATTCATTTTGGCGATGGTGACATTGCCGATGTTGAACGCAAAGCTGAATTGGGCGGTAATTTGCATGCGAAAGGCATGATGATTATGCAAGCCTTCTTAAGTAGTGCGTTAAATCTTGATGAGCCTTTACCATTTGCTGCTTCAATCGTATTTGAACAGTCCTATTCAGAGGTGGATGGTGATAGTGCGTCATTAGCGGAGCTTTGCTCTTTAGTCAGCGCGTTATCCGAGTATCCGATCAATCAACAAATCGCTGTTACTGGAGCTGTAGACCAATTTGGTCGAGTTCAAGCCGTCGGTGGTCTAAATGAGAAGATTGAAGGCTTTTTCCATGTTTGTAAACACCAGGGATTAACGGGCCAACAAGGCGTGATTTTACCTAAATCAAATTTAAAACATTTATCGCTGCAACAATATGTAGTGGACGCAATGAAGGATGAAACTTTCCATTTATGGTCTGTTGAATCTGTTGATGAAGCACTGCCGCTTATACTGGGTAAAGCATTTCGTGGTGATGATGATGAAACTATCTTGAAGAGAATTTCAGAGCGAATTGAACATTTTGATAAGCACGATAGCGTGCCTTGTGGATTTTTGGCTAAGCTCAAAAACCTTTTAAGTAATCACTGATCGGACTTGTTTAGCGTACACCTGTTCTCTAAGATACACAGACTATTTTTGGAGTGATACATAATGCAAAATAAACGTAATTCTTATACTCGTGAAGATCTTTTAGCCTCTAGCCAAGGTGAGCTTTTTGGCCCAGGCCGTCCACAATTACCTGCACCAAACATGTTAATGATGGATCGTATCGTTAATATTACTGACGAAGAAGGAGCTGGTGAATTTGGTAAAGGCATCATTGTCGCAGAGTTAGATATTACTCCTGATCTTTGGTTCTTTGATTGTCACTTTCCAGGTGACCCAGTTATGCCAGGCTGTTTAGGCCTTGATGCGATGTGGCAACTAGTAGGTTTCTTCCTTGGTTGGGTTGGCGGCGAAGGTAAAGGTCGTGCTTTGGGTGTTGGTGAAGTAAAATTCACAGGTCAAATTCTACCAACCGCGAAAAAAGTGACTTATGAAATCAACATGAAGCGTGTTGTAAATCGTCGCTTAGTGATGGGGTTAGCGGATGGACGCGTACTTGTAGACGGTAAAGAAATCTACGTAGCTAAAGACCTTAAAGTCGGTTTGTTCCAAGACACCTCCTCTTTCTAAGAGAAGAAACTAATATAGTATAAATAAGTCAGCGTAATGCTGATTTATTTTATGCCGCACATCTAGTTATAGTGCGTTATAATGTGTAAAAATAAGGCTCATTGAAGAGCCTTACAAAATCATACTTACTTTATTAGACCTGATTGACGATCGTCTCTTGCGTCTCGCCAACCACCTAACCAATTCGACTTAGCATCCGTTTGTTGATATGGACAGTCATCCATCGACCTCCCATTTAGACCTGCTTTATAACCTTGAGATTGAGCTCGTTCTAGGCGGTCGCGTTTCTGTCTCTTCATAGTACAATCCTCTTACTTTGATCATTATACCAATCGAACTTATTATCTGGTTATCCTTGGTTGTTAAAAGGCTTGATAACGGCGTTTAACTTTCCCTTATAAAGGCTTCGTTTATAAAAGAAGTTACTCGTAGAATAACAACTTATCTAAATTAGCCTTGCTCTCACCCTCTTTTTCCTCGGTATTTCTAACCATTTAATCAATGTGATTGGTATTACCAAAAAACGACTATCTTGTGGCAGTTCTGTGACACCACTTATTAAGCATCGATCAAAGCTGAGACTTTCTCAAGGTAAAAAAAAACTGGGGCTCATTTCTGTGAGCCCCAGTTCAATATTACATTTTTGTTTTCCTTCTTCGGAAACTAATTAAGCCTAACATGGTCAGTGCTAAATAGCCTAAGCTACCACCTTGCCTTTCTACATCCGCTTTATCTTCGCCACGGGTTTCAATGTCGGCTGAGGTCGCGCCAGCAATCGGAATCAGTTTCACTGCAACTAATTGCTCATCTTGAGTTCCATTACCACAATAAGCATTATGCGATGTATCATCGTATCCACCATCACAGAAATTGGCTGTGGCCGAGATTACGCCATCATCATTAATGCCTGTTGCACTGACAATCCGATATTGGTTATTTGCCTCAGAATATTCTCCACCATTGGTTAAGTTATCTAACCACCATGATTTATTTTCAAAGAGCGCTAAACGGTCCGCATTACTGGTTGATAAATTCAATGGGTCAATAAAGCCACGTCGACGACGTTGTTTACCATTTACCTCACGACTATCTTCTGCATCGATAGCCCCAACCACTTCATTATAGTTATTGATGGCATTAGCTTCACCACCGGCACCACTAAAGAAGATATCACCAGATAAATATACAGCAGTAGGCGCTGAATCTGCACTGCCTGTCGAAGCATCCGTGTAGAATAAACGATTATTCGCCGCACCATTTTCAGGGTAGCTGCCACTGCGTTTTGCTTCACCAATTGCAATGAGGTTATCATTAATATCTTTGATTAAGCTATTGCTATAAATATAATCATCGCCCTGTTCTACCTCAGCCCCTGAGACGTAAGCGGTTTCCCATTGGTCAGCCTCATCCGGTGAGGTAAAGGTCGATTTAGGATAGAAAATCGCTGCCTGCATCAGATAATTATCATCTTGATCAATAGTATTGAAACCGGCTAATACTGGCTTATTGGCATAAGTCGTCGTCGTTGGTACCGCAGCGGCACGTACACTGCCTTGAGCGGCCGCTTCATTATTGTCAGTATTATTTGCCGTAGTAGTATTAGTCCACCCTGATACACTGACGCCTGAAGTACCATCTGTCGCTGGCCAAACATAGGCTTTTGTGGCAAAAGCAAAGTTCTGGCATTCAGCAAGTAGTTCAGGTTCATCAGTATTGAGACAATTATTGAGATCACCGTAATCATAATCTTTACTGCTATCACCATAGGCAAAAGATGATACTGAGGCAGAACCGACAACATAAGTAGTGTTATTGTAAACAAAAGAGTCATACGCAAAGGTGCGCCCCATACGTTTAACAATAGTTTCGCCATCTTGTTTAGGTAACATGAAGGTGGTGTCGTAAAAACCGCGTTGGCGATAAGTCAATACATAGTTACCGTTAACATCATAATAACCACTGCTTGTAATACCAATGGCCGTTCCATCGGCGAAGACTTTATTGACTACCGTATTGGCAGAATCAGCAACCAGTGTCCCACCTGTTGGAGTTACACTGGTTTCGACTGGAGTTGAAATTTCAGCCCCATCGATAATCCCAATCGCATTACGGCCATTATAACCTTGATAAAACGCCCTACGCTCTTGGCATAAGCCACCCGTTAAGCTGTAGTCACACGAATTTTCATCATTATCAGAATAATCACCAAACCACTTTTTCTGCGCCCAACTGTCGCAAGTAGAGTACCCTAACTGGTTATAACAGTAGCTACGTAAATCGGTATAATCGAGATAAGTAAATGTATTATCAAATTTAAACGGTACTTCATCACGATAAGAAAAGCCTTCATCGCCTTCACGAGTATCGCCACCCAGTTTATAGCTACTCGCACTGCAGCTCGCACTATCAGCAAAGCAACCTAGCGGATCACTTTCTGATGCCGTTGATGAATCATTAATCGTACTTGAATAAACCTTAGTCGCATTCACATTAGAGTCGACGGGTACAATTTGATAAATGGCTGCGTTAGCACTATGAGCCGCTACCAGTGCGGTGGCAATCATAGATAATTTGAATATAGTATTTGGCATTAAATAAACTTCTAATCCGTTAGCCCTGCATTGACTCAAGCTCTTCCCATCGCTCGAATGCAGTCTCTAATTCTTGTTCAGCAGCGTTCAAGCGGTTCAAAATAGCTTGAGTATCCTCACTGCTCTGAGTAAAAAAGTCAGGTTGATTGACTTGGGTCTGTAAATCTTCAATTTCAGTCTCAAGTGATTCTAATACTTGAGGTAACGCATCCAACTCTCGTTGCAGTTTATAAGATAACTTCTTCGGTTTAGTTGCGTTTGGTTGAGTTTTGGGAGTTTCCTCAACCACTTTACTTTCTTTTGCTGGTTTATTGCTCGTTTCAACAGAAGAAACACCGCGTGCCAGCAAGGTTTGTGCTCTTTGTTCCTGGGCATCATGATAGCCACCGACAAATTCTTCGATCTTTCCGTTCCCTTCAAAAATCCAACTTGAAGTTACCGTATTATCAACGAATTGGCGGTCATGGCTAACTAAAAGTAAAGTGCCTTGATAGTTGGCAAGAATTTCTTCCAAAAGTTCCAAAGTTTCGATATCTAAATCGTTGGTTGGTTCATCCAGAATCAATAAATTGTTTGATTTCAAGAACAGACGAGCTAAGAGTAAGCGGTTCTTTTCACCACCCGATAAGGCTTTTACCGGTGTACGTGCCCTTTTCGGTTCAAATAAGAAATCCTGTAAATACCCAAGAGCGTGACGAGTTCGCCCACCAACGGTCACTTCTTGTTTACCATCAGCTAAGTTATCCATCACTGTTTTCTCAGGATCGAGCACTTCTCGATACTGATCAAAATAAGCTACTTCAAGCTTCGTTCCACAGTGCAAACGACCAGAATCGGGCTGTAATTTACCCAGCAATAATTTCAATAAGGTACTCTTACCACATCCATTAGGGCCTATCAATGCAATGCGATCACCGCGCATAATGTTGAAACTGAAATCATCAACGATGGTCTTGCCTTCAATTTGATAATGCAGGTTCTCAGCCTCAAAAATAATTTTGCCAGAGCGATTTGATTCATCAATTTGAATATTCGCTTTACCTTGCACTTCTCGGCGTTCAGAGCGTTCTTCACGTAATTTCTTCAATGCTCGAACTCGCCCTTCATTACGAGTACGACGAGCTTTAATGCCTTGACGAATCCAAACTTCTTCTTGAGCTAATTTTTTGTCAAATTCTGCGTTCTGCATTTCTTCAACACGTAAGGCTTCTTCTTTATCAATTAAATATTGCTCGTAGTTACCTGGGTATGAACTGAGCTTACCGCGGTCAAGATCGAGAATACGTGTCGCCATTGACTGAATGAATGCACGGTCATGGGAAATAAAGACAATCGAACCACGGAAGTCTTTTAAAAAGTTCTCTAACCATTCAATTGTGGTCACATCCAGGTGGTTGGTTGGCTCATCCAGTAATAAGACATCCGGATCACACACTAATGCACGAGCTAAAGCCGCTTTACGTTGCCAACCACCAGACAAGCTGGTTAACAAGGTATGCTCGTCCAAAGATAATGAGGTCAGAATGTTTTTAATTCTATCTTCTAAACGCCAAGCATCATTGTGATCCAGTTGCTCTTGAATCTTAGATAAACGGTTGATGTTTTTCTCTGAAGGGTCTTCTGCCATGATATCCAATTGATGTTGGTAGGCTTTTAAAAGCTCACCGACTTCTGCTAGACCTTCAGCGACGTAATCATAAACGGTCCCTTGAGCATTTCTTGGTGGATCTTGCTCTAGCCGTGAAACCACCACATCTTGTTCGATTTGAATTTTACCGTCATCCATAATGATTTCGCCAGCAAGGACTTTCATCATGGTTGATTTACCAGCGCCGTTGCGCCCCACTAAACAAACACGTTCATTTTGTTGTAGAGCAAAATCCGCTTTGTCTAATAAAGGATGATCGCCAAAAGCTAACTGGCCGTTATGGATAGTAATTAATGCCATTCTGTTTTAACCACACTTGTAATTCGTCTAAATTAAATGGCCAGAAAAGCTCATTCTCAAGGTTTGAAAATGGCTTTACCCCATCGTTAGTCAACTGTTGTTGAGAATATGCTAACACAGGAATAGTGACACCGTAACGAGAGAATAAAGCATCATCAAAAGCAATATCCACCACTTGAAGCGGCTCTTTTAAATTCAATTGCGAAATTAAGCTATACGCTTGTTCACACAAATGACAACCCGATGTTGAATACAGTGTTAGCATAACAATCCTTGCTACTTTTTATGCGTCACAATCCAACAGTTATGGATATGTTTATTACGCGCAAAATCCAATGGCAGTGTTTGAGAAGAAATATTCTCAACTTGCAACCCTAGTCTCTCTATCCCTTCGAGATCCATTTTGAACAAACGCTTGTTATTAGAAAAAACGACCACCGCATCTTCACGCATTAATCGTTTCAAGTTTTCCATTAACATCAGGTGATCACGTTGAATATCGAACGTTTGTTCCATACGTTTAGAGTTCGAAAACGTCGGTGGATCAATAAAAATCAGATCAAAAGTACGGTCTTCATGTTGTAACCATTGGAGGCAATCTGCTTGTTCAAACTGATGAGATTCGCCCGCAAAGCCATTGAGTTCCATATTACGTTGCGCCCATTGCAGATACGTATTCGACATATCTACCGTGGTGGTAGTCTTCGCACCACCAGCGGCGGCATGAACCGTAGCACTGCCGGTGTAAGCAAATAGATTTAGGAAATCTTTACCTGCCGCCATTTGTCCTAAACGACGACGAGTTAATTTGTGATCCAAGAACAAACCGGTATCTAAATAGTCTTGTAAATTAACCAGTAATTTAACGCCGTATTCATTCACCGTTAAGTACTCAGAATCTTGAGATAGCTTTTGATATTGACGCTTACCCTTTTGTTTTTCACGGGTTTTCAAAATCACTTTATTCGCATCCACATTGAGCACTTGAATGGTAGCGCGAATAATATCGGTTAAGCGACGTTTTGCGATCTCTTCAGGAATGGTTTTTGGTGGCGCGTATTCTTGAATAACCACTTGGTCTAAATATAAATCGATTGCCACGTTGTAATTGGGTAAGTCAGCATCATAGACACGATAACAATCTAATTGCTCACGCTTGGCCCATTTACCTATTTTGGCCAAGTTCTTTTTAAGGCGATTGGCAAAATCAGGAGCAATTTGAGCTTCTTCAAGCTCTGATTGGCGAGGAGTTTCACCATTAGGGTTCACTCGAGCGGTAATTGCATAGTTCTTTTGGTGACAAGGTAACGCACCATTGCTCAATTTATATTGTTTATCCGCACGCATGCGTAAACAACTTAATAACTCTTCACTGGATGAGAAAATCGATGCCTGACTGCCCGCAAATTCTGATTTTAATTGCGCACCGAAAGCCGTGTACAAGGCGATTAGCCCAGGTTCGGTACCTAAACGTTCACCATAAGGAGGGTTACAGATGATCACACCAGCATTAAATGCTTCAGGCTTTTGCAATTTGGCTGCATCACCCAGCTTAAACTGGATCACATTTTCTAAACCCGCACGCTTGGCGTTCTCTTTTGCCGTTTGCAGCACACGACTGTCGTTATCAAAGCCAAAGAATTGATGCTCACCTAAGGCTTTAACACCTTTACGCCCTTGAACACTGGCTTGAGCTTTAATTTCAGCCCAAGTTTCAGCATCAAAATCATATAAAGACTCAAATCCCCACTTCGCACGTTGTATGCCCGGAGCCATATTGGCAGCCATCATAGCCGCTTCAATCAATAAAGTGCCTGAACCACACATTGGGTCCAATAACGGTTGTGAATACTCCCAACCACTACGACTAACAATCGCACACGCTAGAGTTTCACGTAAAGGTGCAGCACCCGCTTTCAAACGATAACCACGTTGATGTAAACCTTGGCCCACCATATCGATACCTAAAATGGCACGATCTCGATGTAAACGAACATGGATACGTAAATCTGGTTGCTCTTTGCTGATATCAGGACGACCGAGATCTTTTTTGGTAAAGCTATCGACAATCGCATCTTTAACTTTCATCGCCCCATATTGGCTATTACGAATCTCTCGGTTTGTCCCATTAAAATCAACAATCAATCGCTTTTTAACCGAGAAATACGCTGACCAGTTAACTGCTGAAGCGGATAAATATAAATCCATATCATCGTTGCAATAAAACTCAGAAAGAATCAGCACAAAACGAGAAGCAAGTCGGCTCCATAAGCAACAACGATAGAGTTGAGCACTTGTTGCAGTAAACCGCACACCCGCTTGTACCGGTTTTGCATCGGTAATTCCTAATTGAGTGAGCTCATCGGCAAGTAAATTTTCAAGACCATTAGAAGTTATCGCTAAATATTGATTCATTATCGCTTTCAGTACAGTAGTAAATGGACGCAAATTATATAACGAAAGCCGTACCTTATGCGACCTCCAACCCCCTCATTCCCACTAAATAACCCACAAATAAGATTAACCGTTCATATATTCACCTTCTCAGCTAAAAACACAGCTTAAATCCATCCACATTTTCACACCCCTAATATGCATGGAAATCATAACCAAAAAACAAGCCATACACGCATAGTGAGTACTTATTCACTTTAAAATTCACCTCAGATTGGTATATACCAGCACACTATTTACAATGTAAATTAATTACAGAAACTGGGAAAAGGAGGAATAAAGTGTATTAAAGGTGGGAAATATGCCCTCTTATGAGAAAAAAACAGGCACAATTTTGGCTAAAATATAATTAATTAATGTTTGTTTTTTGCTCTAGGTCTGATTTTTTATGAAAGGATAAATGGCAATAAAAGGTAAGAATTGGCATTAAAGTGAAGAATTAGCCCACCATGATAGGCTTAAGCGATTTATAAAAGGCAAAAAAAAGCCGGCACTGAGGCCGACCGAATGAACAACAAGGAACGAAATATTGATGGATTAGGCTTATTACCCAACCATTTATCCAACCATGGCATAAGTTTCAAAGTTGGTGTGTAGGTTTGCTTTAGCGAATCTGTCATGCATCACTTTAATTGGCTCACCAAATTTAAGTACTTTTGTCTCTGTAAGACTGAAATCTCGCAAAGAAACAGAGACACAAATACTCGCAGCTTCACCAACTTCAACCACCATAAAATGCCCTTCTGAGTAGCAATTTCTTAGGTGGACAATCTCGCCTTCTTCAGGAGTGAAATCCCCTCCCTGAGACGAAAAGAACCAGCTTTTAGGCTGTACAGGCTTATGAAAGCGTCTTGCCGCTACGCTGTTTAAGGCCAGTTCGGCTTTTCTTGGTTCTGATAAGGGTAAGCCCTCAACTTGTTGACGAAATTTATGGTAGCTCGATGCGTCATCAACAGAAAACTCATTATCTTGAAATGCACTGTTAATAAGCAGTTTTTGAGAAATATTTACGCTGAAAACCATGTCCCGCCCAAGCTCCAGCATAAGGGACTTGTTGGTCTCATTGTAATACCATCTCCATGTATCACTCGGTTTAAGCATTGTTCCAGCCTCTCAAAAATAAAGCGAAATAGACACTTCACTTCTCGTCTATCCGTTAAGATGTTCTTTGATTGTACAAACGGACAAATAAAAAAAAAGAGGAAAAATTAATTCCTCTTTTCATGCTGAAACCGATTTATCATCAAAATGAATACTTGATTTCTAAATGTTTTTTACTATTTCTTTTACTAAGCTTGGGCCTTTGTATATGAAACCAGAAAAGACTTGTACCAGTTTCGCACCCGCTAACATTTTTTCTTTGGCGGCAATATAAGAGTCAATACCACCTACCCCAATGATTGGCACTTCTTCGCCTAGTTCTTTATAAAGCTGGCGGATCACTTCGGTACTTCTTGATTGCACTGGGCGACCACTTAATCCCCCCGCTTCCGATGAGTTCTTCATCCCATCGACCAAAGTACGATCTAATGTAGTATTGGTCGCAATCACAGCATCGATCTTATATTGCTTTAACGAGTCACAAATTTGCTTCAATTCTTCATCCGTCAGATCCGGAGCAATTTTAAGCGCCAATGGAACGTACTTATCATATTGTTTGGTTAATTCGGCTTGTTTGCTTTTTAATGCCGATAATAGCTCATCTAAAGCTTCACCATATTGTAGTGTTCTCAGCCCTGGGGTATTTGGAGAAGATATATTTGCGGCAATGTAACCTGCATAAGGATAAACTTTTTCCATACAGATCAAATAATCTTCAGTACCCTTTTCAATTGGCGTATCTTTGTTTTTACCAATATTAATACCTAGGATGCCATCAAAGCTTGATTTCTTAACATTTTCAATCAGTTCATCAACACCTTCATTGTTGAATCCCATGCGGTTGATGATCCCTTCCGCTTCAACAATACGGAAACAACGCGGCTTCTCATTACCCGGTTGCGGACGAGGTGTTACTGTGCCAATTTCTAGAAAGCCAAATCCCATTGCACCAAACGCATCAATGCATTCGCCATTTTTATCCATTCCAGCGGCTAAGCCAACAGGGTTTTTAAAGGTTAACCCCATCACTTCAACAGAGCGAATGGGTAAATTTTGACGAAAGAATAAGTCTAAAGGTGTGCCATTGAATCTTTTTAAATTTTTAATTGCCATTTCATGTGCCGTTTCAGCACTCAATTTAAACAAGCCAGCTCTGGCTATACGATAAAGCATACCTTCCTCCAAATCAGAACAAAAAAGCCCCAGAAAATCCGGGGCGAAGTATACCTTTGTTATCCTTGTTATACCAGTTGCAATCATTTGCAACCAATAAAACTCAATAATAACAAAATATTAAGATATCACTGATTTGCTGCACAATTTAAATTCAGCAACATCAGTTCACGTAATGCAACAGAGAATTTAGCAAACTCATGCGCATTTCCGACTTTAAACTCATTGAGAATACTTTCCCAACGATCAATCGATACTTGATTGGTTGCGATCCATTCCTCAAGTATCGAAACCACATTAGAAACGTCTGCTTCTTGTGATGAACAATTTAAGACTTGCAAGGTAAGCTGACGTTGCTGCCAATCCAGATCTTCACGGAATGTCGCTCTGGCCAGCGCTTGCCAATGATTATCAATCGGCTGGTTATTAATTTGATTTAAGAACCAATGTAAGGACAGTTTATCCCCTAACGTAAAGTATAAAGTGGCGGTGTGTTCAATCGTCATCTTAGATTCAGCTGCCACTGCCGATATATCTAGCGCCGAATACAAGCTCGTTAATCTTGCAATCGTATTGGCGAGCGGCTTATCTACCCCTTGCTTAATCCAAGCTTGTGCAAGTTGATTATGCTCTTTTACTTCAGATTCAACTAAATAATGATCTACATGCTGCTTAATATGATTTATATCCGATTGGAAATACTCAATAATGTCGGTGATATTGCGCTTAACCATACGATTTCTGAGCAACCAACGTGAAGAACGACGAAGTAAGCGTCGAACACACATCATTAATTCATATTGCACTTCAGCTGTTGCAACATTATCCAAGGCACGAATGTGTTCAAACAATGTCTCAGCATCGAAAATAACTCGTGCCGCAACATAAGCCTTCGTAATATCGATCACTGTTGAACCTGTTTCATCTTGCAGGCGAGAAACAAAGTTGCCCCCCATCTCATTCACCATTTGATTTGCCAAAGACGTCGCAATAATCTCTTGACTCAATGGGTGAATCGGCATCTTATCTTCATAGTGACAGCGTAACTTTGAAGGGAAGTATTTGACTAATAAATGGGCATTATAAGCATCATTTGCAACGTCATCACAAGCCAATTGCTCTTTAAGCACCATTTTTGAATACGCAATCAAAACCGATAGTTCAGGTCGAGTTAACCCTTGACCATGCTTCTCCCTTTCTAATAAGGTTTCATCATCTGGAATGTACTCTAAGGCTCGATCTAACTTGCCCATTTTTTCTAAACTATGAATAAATCGAATCTGTTCTTTGACTTGAGCCGTTCCTTGATACTCACTCACTGATATTGACTCAGCCTGACAATAAGCATCCTCTAACACTATCTCAGAGATTTCTTCTTCCATGCTATCGAGTAGTTCATTACGCTGCTTGAGAGTGAGATCACCATTACTCACCAACGTATTTAAGAAGATCTTAATATTGACTTCATTATCAGAACAATCCACCCCACCAACATTATCAACAAAGTCTGTATTAACGCGGCCACCAGACAGAGCATACTCAATACGGCCTCTTTGAGTCATACCTAAGTTGCCACCTTCTCCAACAACTTTCGCTCTCAAATCACAGCCATCGATACGTAGGCTGTCATTAGCCCTATCACCTACATCGGTATGACTTTCACTCGATGCTTTAACATAAGTACCAATGCCACCATTCCATAGCAGGTCCACTTTCATTTTCAGCAATAGTTTGATCAATTCTGTTGGCGTGACCGATTGCTTTTGCGTTCCTAACATTTTTTGAATTTCAGGGGTTAATGAGATCGATTTTGCACGACGAGAAAATACGCCGCCACCCGCTGAGATCAACTTAGGATCGTAATCCTCCCAGCTTGATCTTGGTAAGTTAAATAATCGTTCACGTTCGATCCAACTCTTAGCCGCGTCAGGGTTTGGATCAATAAAAATATGCAAATGATTAAAGGCTGCTTGTAGGCGAGTATGTTTCGATAACAGCATACCGTTCCCAAATACATCGCCAGCCATATCACCAATTGCCACACAGGTGAAATCCGTTGTTTGGCAATTCACGCCCATTTCACGAAAATGACGTTTTACTGATTCCCAACCCCCTTTTGCGGTAATCCCCATCGCTTTATGGTCATAGCCATTCGAGCCACCAGAAGCAAAGGCATCTCCTAACCAAAACTGATATTCAGCCGCGACTGAATTGGCAATATCAGAGAAAGTCGCGGTCCCTTTATCGGCGGCAACCACCAAGTAAGCATCATCTTGATCGTGTCTGACTACATTGTTCGGCGGCACAATCTTTCCTTCGACAATGTTATCGGATACATCCAACAAAGCACGAATAAAGCGTTTATAACAACGTTGACCTTCAGCAAAAATTTCATCACGAGTCGTCAAGTTTTGCTGCTGTTTACAGACAAAGCCACCTTTTGCGCCAACCGGTACAATGACGGTGTTTTTCACTTGCTGTGCTTTAACTAAGCCTAATATTTCAGTGCGGAAATCTTCTTGACGGTCTGACCAACGTAAACCACCACGTGCGACTTTACCTGCGCGTAAATGTACCCCTTCGACATCAGGCGCATAGACAAATATTTCAAACTCAGGTACTGGAGCCGGAATTTCGGGTATTTTTCTTGGCATTAACTTCAAGGCTAACCAAGGTTTAGGATTTCCATTGTCATCAACTTGGTAATAGTTCGTTCTAATCGTAGCTTGAATCATTTCCATATAACGACGAATAATGCGGTCATCATCCAAGCTTTCTACTTTTTCAAGCTGCTCTTTGATTGAAGCGACCAGCTTATCTTCCTGTTTATTTCGCGATTTAATGCTTGGATCAAAGCGTTTTTCAAATAAAGAAACTAATGCTTGTGCTAATTGATAATGATTGGAAAGCGTCTCTTCAATATATTGCTGGCTAAATGGAAAGCTTACTTGACGCATATAACGGGCATAACTTCTTAGAATAGTCACTTCTTTACCAGTCAAACCTGCTGACAAGATCAAACGGTTAAAGCCATCGCTTTCTAATTCCCCATTCCAAATGGCCGCAAAGGCTTGTTGGAATCGCTCACGAGCCTCACGAAGATCCACTTTTTGATCGCCGCGATGCAGCATAGAGAAATCTAAGATCCAATATACGGTACCATCCTCTTTTTCGATCTCATAAGGCGATTCTCCGATCACCC